>CACWVN010000063.1 GCA_902764285.1 uncultured Eubacteriales bacterium | reverse complement strand
TACCGCATCATCGACTTCAAGCGCCAGAAGGACGGCATCCCCGCCATCGTGAAGGCGATTGAGTACGATCCCAACCGCACCTGCTTCATCGCCCTGCTGTATTACGCCGACGGCGAGAAGCGCTACATCCTGGCCCCCCTGGGCCTGAAGGTGGGCGACACCGTGATGTCCGGCCCCACCGCCGACATCAAGCCGGGCAACTGCCTGCCCGTCGCCAACATCCCGCTGGGCACGCTGGTGCACAACATCGAGATCAAGATCGGCCGCGGCGGCCAGATGGTCCGCTCCGCCGGCACCGCCGCCCAGGTAATGGCGAAGGAAGGCGATTACGCCCAGATCCGCCTGCCCTCCGGCGAGGTGCGCAAGGTCTCCATGAATGCCCGCGCCACCATCGGCCAGGTCGGCAACACCGATCACAGCAACGTGCGCATCGGCAAGGCCGGCCGCAAGCGCCACATGGGCGTCCGGCCCACCGTCCGCGGCGTGGTCATGAACCCGGTGGACCATCCGCACGGCGGCGGCGAAGGCCGTTCTCCGGTGGGTATGCCGGCTCCGATGTCCCCGTGGGGCAAGAAGACGCAGGGCGTCAAGACCCGCAAGCATCATAAGTACTCTGATAAGATGATTATCAGCCGGCCCAAGAAGAACAAGTAAGCCTGAAAGGAGGCATACCCAATGAGCAGATCTGTTAAAAAGGGTCCTTTCATCCAGCCGGCGCTGCTGAAGCGCGTGCAGGAGATGAACCAGTCCGGCGACAAGAAGGTTCTGAAGACCTGGTCCCGTTCATCCACGATCTTCCCGGATTTTATCGGGCACACGGTTGCCGTCCATGACGGCCGCAAGCATGTTCCGGTTTATGTTACCGAGGATATGGTCGGACACAAGTTCGGCGAGTTCGCCCCCACCCGTACCTTCAGGGGACACGCCGGTGAAAAAGCGTCATCCCGCAAGTAACGGAAGGAGTGTAAAGAGATATGGCAACTCGTGTTAAAGAGAAGGCCGCGGCGCGCCAGGCCAATGCCGACAAGCGCCCGCGCGCGACTGCCAAGTACGTCCGCGTTGCGCCCCGCAAGGCGAAGATCGTGGTGGATCTGATCCGCGGCAAGCAGGTTGACGATGCGCTGGCAATCCTCATGTATACGCCCAAGAGCGCCGCGCCGGTGGTGGAAAAGCTGCTGAACAGCGCGATCGCGAACGCCGAGTTCAAGGAGATGGATCGCTCCACCCTGTACGTCGCGGAGGTGTACGCGAACCAGGGCCCGACTCTGAAGCGTTACTGGGCGCGTTCCCACGGTCGTGCCGACATGATCAAGAAGCACACCAGCCACATCACGATCGTGCTCGACCAGAAGTGAGGGAGGATATAAAATGGGACAGAAAGTTAATCCCCACGGCGCCCGCGTTGGTGTCATCCTGGACTGGAGCACCAAGTGGTACGCAGGGAAAAAGGATTTTTCCAACAACCTGATCGAAGATTACAACCTTCGCAAGATGCTGAAGGAAAAGCTGAACACCGCGGGCATTTCCCGCATTGATATCCAGCGCGCAGGCGCCAAGATGCACGTTTCCGTGTACACCGCCAAGCCCGGCATCGTGATCGGCAAGGGCGGCGCCGGCGTCGAAGCCCTGAAGAAGGAGCTGGAGCAGTTCACCGGCCGCCAGGTGGCCCTCGATATCATGGAGATCAAGAATCCCGATACCGACGCGACCCTCGTTGCCGAGAACATCGCCCAGCAGCTCGAAAAGCGCATTTCCTTCCGCCGCGCCATGAAGCAGGCCATCAGCCGCAGCATGAAGGCGGGCGCGAAGGGCATCAAGACCTCCTGCTCCGGCCGTCTGGGCGGCGCCGACATCGCCCGCTCCGAGGGCTACCACGAGGGCTCCATCCCGCTGCAGACCCTGCGCGCCAACATCGACTACGGCTTCTGCGAGGCCCGGACGACCTACGGCCGCATCGGCGTCAAGGTGTGGATCTACAAGGGCCAGGTGCTGCCGAAGGACGGCAAGAAGGTTCTGGAAGGCTATACCGACCTGAAGAGCCCGTTTGCCGGCCGCGGCGACAGGAGAAGGAATGACCGCGGCCCGCGCGGCGATCGCGATCGCGCGCCCCGCGGCGAGCGCACTGAGCGCAAGGAAGGAGGCAACTGAGTCATGCTGATGCCCAAGAGAGTCAAGCACCGCAAACAGCAGCGCGGTCGCATGAAGGGAAAGGCCCAGCGCGGCAATTTCCTCGCTTACGGCGATTATGGCCTCGTTGCCACCCAGCCCGGCTGGGTGACCTCCAACCAGATCGAGGCCGCCCGTCAGGCCATGGCCCGTCGCACCAAGCGCGGCGGCAAGGTCTGGATCAAGATTTTCCCCGACAAGCCCATCACGGCCAAGCCCGCCGAGACCCGAATGGGTTCCGGCAAGGGCGCCCCGGAGTACTGGGTTGCCGTCGTGAAGCCCGGCCGCGTGCTGTTTGAGATGGCCGGTATCCCCGAAGAAGTCGCCCGCGAGGCCCTGCGCCTGGCCGGCCACAAGATGCCGATCACGACCAAGTTCATCAAGCGCGAGGCCGTGGCGGAAGAGGCCCCTGTGGAAGAGGCCGTTACCGAGATGGGTGGTGAAGAGCAGTGAAGACGAAGGACGAACTGAAGGCCCTGCAGGCCAAGACGTTGGCCGAGCTCGACACCGATCTGAAGGACAAGAAGAGCGAGCTGTTCAACCTGCGCTTCCAGCTGGCGACTGGCCAGCTGCAGAACACCGCGGCCATCCGCGAGTGCAAGAAGAGCATCGCGCGGGTCAAGACCGTCATCCGCCAGCGCGAGCTGGCCGGGAAGGCGTAACGCGAAAGGAGGCAACTGAAAATGGCTGAAGCAAGAGGCATGCGCAAAACTCGTATCGGCGTGGTTGTTTCCGATAAGATGGACAAGACCATCGTGGTCGCGATTCGCACCCGCGTGAAGCATCCGCTGTACGGCAAGATCATGAACCGTACCAACAAGATCAAGGTCCACGACGAGGAGAACCAGTGCGGCGTCGGCGATACCGTGAAGATCATGGAGACCCGCCCGCTTTCCAAGGAAAAGCGCTGGCGCCTTGTTGAAATCATCGAAAAGGCGAAGTAAGCCGCAAGGAGGAAGAGTAATATGATTCAGCCTCAAACTCGTTTGAAGGTAGCCGATAATTCCGGCGCTAAGGAAATCATGTGCTTCCGCGTGCTGGGCGGCTCTTTCCGCCGCACCGGCAGCATTGGCGATGTGATCGTCGCTTCCGTCAAGACCGCGACGCCCGGCGGCGCGGTGAAGAAGGGCGAGGTCGTCAAGGCCGTCATCGTTCGCACGAAGAAGCAGTATCGTCGTCCCGACGGCACCTATATCCGTTTTGACGACAACGCCGCCGTTATCATCAATGAACAGAAGCAGCCCAGGGGCACCCGCATCTTTGGGCCCGTGGCTCGTGAGCTCCGCGAAAAGGATTATATGAAGATCGTTTCGCTGGCCCCCGAAGTGCTTTAATGGAGGTGCACCATGGCTAAGCTGAGCGTGAAAGTCGGCGATACCGTCAAGGTGATCGCCGGCGAAGACAAGAACAAGAAGGACAACACTGGCAAGGTTCAGAAGGTCTTCCCCGAGACCGGCCGGATCATCGTCGAAGGCATCAACATGGTGAAAAAGCACCAGAAGCCCCGCGGACAGGGCATGCCCGGCGGCATCATCGAAAAGGAAGCGCCCATCAGCGCGTCCAACGTGATGGTGATTTGCCCCAAGTGCGGCAAGCCCACCCGAATCGGCCATGTGTTTATCGAAGGCGAAGGCAAGGCCTCTCGCCGCAAGCGCCGCGTGTGCAAGCAGTGCAAAGCGGTCTTTGACAACTGATGTTAAGGGAGGATTAGCACAGTGGCTAGATTAAAGGATAAGTACCGCGCGGAAGTTGTACCGGCGCTGCAGCAGCGGTTCGAGTACAAGAACGTGATGGAAATTCCGCGTCTGGAGAAGATCGTCATCAACATGGGCCTGGGCGATTGCAAGGACAACGCCAAGGCGCTGGAGCTGGCCGTCGAGGAACTGACGACCATCGCCGGTCAGAAGCCCCTGGTCACCAAGGCCAAGAAGTCCATCGCGAACTTCAAGCTGCGCGCCGGCATGAACGTGGGCGCGAAGGTGACGCTGCGCGGCGACCGCATGTATGAATTCACCGACAAGCTCGTTAGCATCGTGCTGCCCCGCGTGCGCGACTTCCGCGGCGTATCCACCAAGGCCTTTGACGGCCGCGGCAATTACAGCCTGGGCGTTCGCGAACAGCTGATTTTCCCCGAGATCGATTACGACAAGGTTGAAAAGATCCGCGGCATGGAGATGATCTTCGTCACCACCGCCAAGACCGACGAGGAAGCCAAGGAACTGCTCCGCCTGCTGGGCATGCCGTTCCAGGCCTGATTGAAGGAGGAAATTCAACGTGGCTAAGACAAGCATGAAGGTTAAGCAGGCCCGGCCCGCTAAGTTTTCTACCCGCGCCTACACCCGCTGCCGCATCTGCGGCCGCCCGCACTCGGTGCTTCGCAAGTACGGCGTGTGCCGCATTTGCTTCCGCGAACTGGCCTATGCGGGCCAGATTCCGGGCGTGCGCAAGGCCAGCTGGTAATCTGGCAAGTTAAGGAGGTAACAAAATGGCTGTTATTAATGATCCCATCGCGGATATGCTGACCAGAATCCGTAATGGCCTTATTGCCAGACACGACGCCGTGACGATGCCCGCTTCCAACATGAAGAAGGCAATCGCGAAGATCCTGCTGGACGAAGGCTACATTAAGTCTGTTGATTATATCGATGACGGCCTGCAGGGGCAGATCAAGATCGTCCTGAAGTACATGCAGGGCAAGGAATCCGTCATCAAGGGTCTGAAGCGCATTTCCAAGCCTGGACTGCGCGTTTACGCCAGGAACGACGAGATCCCGAAGGTCCTGGGCGGCCTGGGAATCGCCATCGTTTCCACGTCCAAGGGCGTGATGACCGACAAGGAAGCCCGCGCGGCGGGTGTCGGCGGCGAAGTTCTGGCCTATATCTGGTAAGAAGTTTGGAGGTGCACTAGAATGAGTCGAATCGGTAAGCTTCCGATTCCGGTTCCCGCCGGCGTAACCGTGACCATCGCGGACGACAACACCGTGACCGTCAAGGGCCCCAAGGGTGAACTGAGTCAGAAGGTCAATAAGGATATCAAAGTCGAACAGGTCGGCGCCGAAGTGATCGTGTCCCGCCCGTCCGACAGCAAGCCCCACCGCTCGATGCATGGTTTGTACCGGTCCCTGATCCATAACATGGTTGTTGGCGTCACCCAGGGATTCGAGAAGAAGCTGCATATCGAAGGCGTCGGCTGGCGTATTGCCGAGTGGAACAAGAACCAGCTGACCATCGCGGTCGGTTATTCTCATCCCGTGATCGTGGACGCCCCCGCCGGCATAGAGTTCGACGTGGACAAGAGCAACGTGAACTTCTCCGTCAAGGGCATTGACAAGCAGCTGGTCGGCGCCATCGCCGCCGATATCCGCGCCATCCGCAAGCCTGAACCGTACCACGGCAAGGGCATCCGCTATGAGAACGAATACGTCCGCCACAAGGAAGGCAAGGCCGGTAAGAAGTAATGAGGGAGGTAACCGCAAATGTTTAATAAGCGTGATCGCAACGAGGTTCGCAAGATCCGTCACGAGCGCGTACGCAAAAAGATCAGCGGGACGCCCGAACGGCCCCGGCTGTGCGTATTCCGCAGCAACAAGCACATCTATGCTCAGATCATTGACGACGTCGCCGGCAACACCCTGGCCGCGGCGAGCACCGTGGAAAAGGAAATCGCCGCTCAGGTCGCGGATTGCGACAAGAAGGGCGAGGCCAAGATCGTCGGCAAGATCATCGCAGAGCGCGCCATCAAGGCCGGCATCAAGGAAGTCGTCTTTGATCGCGGCGGCTACATCTACACCGGTCGCGTGGCCGAGCTGGCAGCTGGCGCTCGCGAAGGCGGTCTGGACTTCTAATAGGAGGGTATGAACGCAATGCAGCGCAGAGAAGAAGATAACAGATTTATTGAAAAGCTGGTTGCCGTGAACCGCGTCTCCAAGACCGTCAAGGGCGGCCGCAACATGCGGTTTTCCGCGCTGATGGTGGTGGGCGACACCGAAAACCCCGGCACCGTGGGCTGCGGCATGGGCAAGGCCGTTGAAATTCCCGAAGCGATTCGCAAGGGACTGGAAGACGCCAAGAAGACCATGGTGACCATCCCGCTGAACGGCACGACCATTCCCCACGAGGTGACCGGCGTGTTCGGCACCGGCAAGGTGAAGATGCTGCCCGCTCCGGAAGGTACCGGCGTGATCGCCGGCGGTCCGGTCCGCGCCGTCCTGGAGGCCGCTGGCATCAAGGACATCGTGACCAAGAGCATCGGCAGCAACAACAAGATCAACATGGTTCGCGCCACCCTGGCAGGGCTTAAGCAGCTCCGCAGCGCCGAGCAGGTCGCTGCGATGCGCGGCAAGTCCGTCGAAGAGCTGCTCGGTTAAGGGGGTACATCGAAATGAAGCTTAAGATTACGCAGACCAAGTCCACCATCGCTTGCCTGAAGGACCAGATCGCCACCATCAAGGCGCTGGGCCTGCATCACATCGGCCACACCGTTGTGAAGGAAGACAATCCCGCCGTCCGCGGCATGATCTTCAAGGTCAAGCACATGGTGAAGGTCGAAGAGATTGCAGAGTAAGGAGGCCTGGTCAACATGAAACTTCATGATCTCAAACCCGCTGTGGGCGCAACCACGGCTCCGAAGCGCCTGGGACGCGGCACGGGTTCCGGTCTGGGCAAGACCTCCGGCAAGGGCCACAAGGGCGCCAAGGCCCGTTCCGGCGGCGGCAAGCGGCCCGGCTTCGAAGGCGGCCAGATGCCCCTGACGATGCGCCTGCCCAAGCGCGGCTTCACCAACAAGTTCCGCGTGGAATACGCCACCGTGAACGTCGAGCGCCTCAACATCTTTGAGGACGGCGAGGTGGTCAGCCCCGTCGAGCTGATCCAGGCCGGCATCCTGAAGAACGTTCAGGACGGCGTGAAGATCCTGGGCAACGGCGAAATCACCAAGAAACTGACGGTGCAGGCGAACAAGTTCACCGCCACCGCGAAGGAAAAGATCGAGGCTGCAGGCGGGAAAGTCGAGGTGTTCTGATATGCTTGAGACATTGAAGAACGCCTGGAAGATCGCCGATCTTCGCAAGAAGATCCTGTATACCCTGGGCATGCTGCTGATCTACCGGCTGCTGTGCTACGTTCCGACCCCGGGCGTCAACACCAGCATGATTTCGTCGGCGCTGGAGAAGTACTCCCTGCTGGGCTTCATCAATTCGATGACCGGCTCGGATCTTTCCAACTACACCATCATGGCGATGGGCATCACCCCGTACATCAACGCGAGCATCATCATGCAGCTGCTGTGCGTGGCGATCCCGAAGCTGGAAGAACTGCAGAAGGAAGGCGAGGAAGGCCGCAAGAAGATCGCGCAGATCACCCGTTACGTGACGGTCGGTCTGGGCTTCGTGCAGGCCATCGCGCTGACCATCGGCCTGCGCGCCAACGCCACCGGCGGCTTCCTGGGCCTGCTGACCATCGGCATGTGCCTGGCGGCCGGCACCGCCATCGCCATGTGGATGGGCGAGCGCATCACGGAGAACGGCATCGGCAACGGCATCTCGCTGCTGATCTTCGCCGGCATCATCTCCAACCTGGCCCGCAGCGTGGGCACGAACATCTACAACCTGTTCGCGGCGCCTGAAGCCGTGAACGGCGCGGGGCTGATCGCTTCGGTGATCGTGTTCATCATCCTGGTCGTGGGCATCGTGCTGGTGGACCTGGCCGAGCGCCGCATCCGCATCCAGTACGCCAAGCGCATGGTCGGCCGCAAGATGTACGGCGGCCAGAGCACCCACATCCCGCTGAAGCTGAACGCCTCCGGCGTGCTGCCGCTGATCTTCGCCAACGCGATCATGCAGTTCCCGGCCACCATCCTGGCGTTCTTCCCGAACTCGGGCGCGAACCAGTGGTGGACGGCGCACGTCAGCTCCACCCACGCGCTGTACCAGGTGATCTTCGCCCTGATGATCTTCGGATTCACCTTCTTCTATTCCGAGATCACCTTCAACCCGGTTGAGATCGCCAAGAACATCCAGAACAACGGCGGCATGATCCCCGGCATTCGCCAGGGCAAGCCCACCAGCGACTACATCAAGAAGATCACCCGCCGCATCACCACGTTCGGCGCCATCTATCTGGCGATCCTCGCGGTGATCCCGATGATCATCTATTCGATCGCCGGTGTCAGCCTGCCGTTCGCGGCGTCTTCCCTGCTGATCGCGGTTTCCGTCGCGATGGAAACCATGCGCGAGCTGGAGAGCCAGATGCTGATGCGCCACTACAAGGGCTTCCTGAACTGATCGACCCATCATCGGAGGAAACCGCATGAAACTGATCTTTCTGGGCCCTCCCGGAGCCGGTAAGGGCACACAGGCCGCCGGAGTGAGCGCGCACCTGGGGGTGCCGCACATCTCCACCGGCGATATGTTCCGCTCGGCCATTCGCAACCAGACCCCCACGGGGCTGGAGGCCAAGCGCTACATGGACGCCGGGGAACTGGTTCCAGACAGCGTGGTGATCGCCATGGTGCGCGAGCGCATGGCGATGGACGACGCCAGGAACGGATACCTGCTGGATGGTTTTCCCCGCACGGTGGATCAGGCCATTGCGCTGGACGAGATTGCCGCGCCTGACGCCGTTGTGGATATCGACGTACCGGATGAGCGGCTTTTGAGCCGCCTCACCGGGCGCCGGGTATGCGGAAAGTGCCAGGGCACCTTCCACATCTCCAAACTCGCTGACGAACACACCTGCCCGATCTGCGGCGGGGCGCTGTACCAGCGGGAAGACGACCAACCCGAGACCATCGCGACCCGCCTGAAGGCCTACCACGAGCAGACGGAACCGCTGATCGGTTATTATTCGGGGCTCGGCAAGCTTCGCCGCGTCAACGGCGACAGCAAACTCGAGGATGTGTTCAAGGCCATCCTCGCGACGCTGGAGTGACATAATGATCACGATCAAGAATGAAACGCAGATAGAGAAGATGCGCAAGGCCGGCGCGCTGCTGCACGAAGTGCTGGAGGCGCTGCGCAGGGAGATCGAACCGGGCGTCACCACCCTGCATCTGGACCAGCTGGCGGAAAAGCTGATCCGCGACGCGGGCGGGATCCCGTCCTCCAAGGGCTATAACGGCTTCCCGTCTTCGATCTGCGCTTCGGTCGACGATCAGGTCGTACATGGTTTTCCGAACAAGAACAAGCTTCGCAAGGGACAGCTCCTGTCCGTCGATTGCACCTGCATACTGGATGGCTGGCAGTCCGACAGCGCGTTTTCCGTGGTGGTGGGCGGCGGCAATCCCCAGGCGCAGCAGCTGGTGGAGGTCACTGAAAAGTGCTTCTGGCTGGGCGCGCAGCAGGCGGTGGCCGGCAACCGTTTGGGCGATATCGGCCACGCCGTGCAGGCTTACGCCGAATCCTTCGGCTACGGCGTCATCCGCGACCTGTGCGGTCACGGCATCGGCACCGAAATGCACGAGGACCCGAACGTACCCAATTACGGCATCGCGGGCCGCGGCGTACGGCTGCAGGCGGGCATGACGATCACCATTGAGCCGATGATCGCCATGGGCACCTGGAAGGTGTACCAGGAGGACGACGGTTGGACCATCGTCACCCGGGACGGCCGCCCGTGCTCCCACTACGAGCACACGCTGCTGATCACCGACGGTGAACCGGAGCTGCTGTCCTGGCCCGGCATGAAAGTGTCACAGGTCATTTCGCCCGACGGCAAAATGATTTCCGGCCAGGGGGTTTTGAAATGAACAAATTGCCTGTAGAGATCGGCAGCGTCGTCATTTCAAAAGCCGGCCGCGACCAGGGCCGCAGGTTCCTGGTGGTGGGCGAAGCGGACGCGGATTTCGTCTACGTCGCCAACGGCGAATTGCGAAAGATGAACCGTCAGAAGAAAAAGCGCCGCAAGCACTTAAAGCCCACGGGCCGCGTGGTGCAGGCGCTGCGCGAGAGGATCGGCGAAGGGAAACCGGTGGAAGACTGCGAACTGCGCTCCTGGTTGAGCGAGGAGGAGGAATAGCTTGTCCAAGTCTGATGTTATCGAAGTTGAAGGCGTTGTGACGGAATCCTATCCGAACGCCATGTTCGAAGTCCAGCTGCCCAACGGGCACAAGATACTGGCGCACGTTTCCGGCAAGATGCGCATGAACTACATCCGCATCTATCCCGGCGACAAGGTTACGATAGAGCTCTCGCCCTATGATCTGACCCGCGGTCGCATCACCTGGCGTTCGAAGAGCTGACCGATCGGTTGAAACGATTGGACGACATGACGATCGATGAATCGATCGGAGAAAGAATGGAGGTAAAGTCATGAAAGTGAGACCTTCCGTTAAGCCCATCTGCGAGAAGTGCAAGATCATCAAGCGCAAGGGCCGCGTCATGGTCATCTGCGAGAATCCGAAGCACAAGCAGAAGCAGGGCTGATCGACAGCCTGAACGTACGGCGGGGGAGCGTTGCTCTTCCGCCGCAGTTTTTTTAAAGCCTTGACTCGAACACGGTGTCGCAGTTTATACTGGAGCGGAGGGAAGGGGGACGTCGCCATGGAGGAGATGCTGACCGTCATAGAAGTGTCCCGCGCGTACGGCGTATCCGCGCGGATGCTGCGCCATTACGAAAAACTGGGGCTGATGCGAAGCGGGCGAAGGGAAGGCTACGCCTATCGCGTGTACGGACCGGAGGACGTGCGGCGGCTGCGCCAGATCCTGACGCTGAGGAAGCTGCGGCTGTCGCTGAAGGAGATCGGCGAGATCCTGGCCGATCCCGGCCCGGCCGCCGCCGTGAGCGTGCTGGAGCGGAACCTGGCGCAGATGGACGAGGAGCTGCGGGCGCTGGGCGCGGTGCGCGACGTGATGGCCGAGTTCCTGGACGTTTTGAAGCAGCGGCGCGCGCTGCCCGCCGGGGAGACGCTGCTGCAGGACGGAAGGCTGATGGCCCTGGCGGACGCCCTTTCGCCCTCATCCACACTGATACAGGAGGAGAGGCGAAGCATCATGGAAAAACTGGAACAGGCGGATCAGGCGCGCCGGGCGATGGAGGATGTGCGCATCGTGTACCTGCCGGCGAGCGACGTCGCCGCGGCACACGTCGTGGGCGACGATCCGGAGGAACGCGCGGGCGCGATGATCGCGGCGTTCGCGTGCGGGACGAAGCTGTGGGAGAAGCATCCCGGGCTGCGGCTGTACGGCTTCAACCATCCCAGCCCCTCAGACGAATCGGGCTGGCACGGCTACGAATTCTGGGTGACGATCCCGGACGGCATGGAGGTGCCGGCGCCGCTGGAGAAGAAGCGCTTCGCCGGCGGGACCTACGCCGCGCACATGATCCAGATGGGCAATTTCCACGAATGGGAATGGCTGGACGAGTGGGTGCGCGGGAGCGACGAATACGCCTACGCCGGCAACGGCGACCCGGAGACGATGTTCGGCGCGCTGGAAGAGCACCTGAACTATCACGACCAGATCCGCAGTACCATGTAAAAACGGCTGAGATCCTGCGTTTTTCCGGCAAACCCCAAGAAATAACAGGATTTAACATAAAATTTTACATTCGGTGCATAAAAGATGTAAGAAGCGCATTGGAAGTTGTGGTATAATATCTTGGTCTGACGGAATTTCGGAGCGGCTGACGGGCTGCGAAACCGGGGCAAAATGCTGATTGCCCGGGCGGATGCGGGCTCGTTTTTCGGGATTCCTTCACATATTCACAGGGTTTGCGCGTTACGCCAGACGGACAAACCCGGGCGAGGGTTCGAAAGGGCCCCCGGTCCCGCGCCGAAAGGGCGGGACTGACGTTGCCCCATCTATGTACGGGCAATATCGCCAATTCCATGATCATAGCATAGAAGCATGTTGGAGGTGCAAACAACACATGGCACGAATTGCTGGTGTCGACCTTCCCAGGGAGAAACGCATTGAAATTGCCCTGACGTACATCTATGGCATTGGCCGCAACATCGCGGACAATATCATTGAGGCGACCGGCGTGAACCCGGATACCCGCGTCAAGGATCTGACCGAAGAGGATATCGGTAAGCTGCGCGACTACATCGACCACAACGTGAAGGTCGAGGGCGATCTGCGCCGCGAAGTTTCCATGAACATCAAGCGCCTGATGGAGATCGGCTGCTATCGCGGCCTGCGGCATCGCCGCGGTCTTCCCGTGCGCGGACAGAATACCAAGCAGAATGCCCGTACCCGCAAGGGCCCGAAGAAGCAGGCTGCCGGTAAGAAAAAGAAGTAATTAACCGATAGATTCGAGGGAGGAATAACCGCTATGGCAAAGCCGAAGCTGAAAAGGGTTACCCGCAAGCGCCGCGAGAAGAAGCTCGTGGAGCGCGGCGCGGCCCATATCCGCTCTTCTTTCAATAACACGATCGTGACGATCACGGACACCAACGGCAACGCGCTGAGCTGGGCCTCAGCCGGCGGACTGGGTTTCCGCGGCAGCAAGAAGTCCACGCCCTTTGCCGCGCAGAGCGCCGCTGAGACCGCCGCCAAGGCCGCGATGGAATATGGCCTGAAGACTGTCGAAGTCTACGTCAAGGGCCCCGGCTCCGGACGTGAAGCCGCCATCCGTTCCCTGCAGGCCGCCGGTCTGGAAGTGAACATGATCAAGGACGTGACGCCCATCCCCCACAACGGATGCCGCCCGCCCAAGCGCAGAAGAGTCTAATTGAGAGGAGAAACCGGACATGGCCAAGAATACACAGCCCGTTCTGAAAAGATGCAAGGCGCTGGGTCTGTCTCCCGCGGTGCTTGGTTACTCCAAGGAGACCACTCGCAACCCCAAGCCCCAGATGCGTCGCAAGCAGTCTGAATACGGCAAGCAGTTGATGGAAAAGCAGAAGGTGAAATTCATCTACGGCGTGCTGGAAAAGCAGTTCTATCATTATTATGAAATCGCCGAGCGCAAGCGCGGCATCACCGGTGAAATCATGCTGCAGATGCTGGAACAGCGCCTGGACAACGTGGTGTTCCGCATGGGCTTTGCCGGCACCCGCCGCGAAGCGCGCCAGCTGGTGAACCACGGCCACTTTACCGTGAACGGCAAGCGCTGCAACATCCCCTCCCGCCTGGTGAAGGTGGGCGATGTCATCGCCGTGTGCCAGAAGTCCCAGGCTTCCGTGAAGTTCAAGACCCTGCTGGAGGAATACGGCAAGAAGTCCGTGCCCCAGTGGATCGAGAAGCAGGCGGACGCCTTCGAGGGCAAGATCGTCGCACTGCCCGCTCGCGAAGACATTGACTATGAGGTTTCCGAGAACCTGATCGTCGAGCTGTACTCCCGCTAATTGCTGACTATGAAGGCAACAGGCCGCGGGGCGCGGGCCGGATACGAAACGGCTTCGCCGCGCCGCAGGCAAGCAACCGCAATCGCCGCATGATCGCGATTGCGACAGGAGAGGAGGAAACGCTGAGTGATCGATCAAATCGAAAAACCCAAAATCGAACGTGTAGAAATCGGCGAGAACAGCCGGTATGGCAAGTTTGTAGTCAATCCGCTGGAGCGCGGCTTTGGCCAGACCCTGGGCAATTCGCTGCGCCGCGTGCTGCTCAATTCCCTGCCCGGCGTGGCTGCGACCAGCGTCCGTATCGAGGGCGTTCAGCATGAGTTTTCGACCGTTCCCGGCATGAAGGAAGATGTCGCCGAACTGATCCTGAACATCAAGCTTCTCTCTGCGAAACTCTTCACGGAACAGCCCAAGACTGTTTCCATCGATGCGTATGGTCCCTGCGAAATCACCGCGGGCGACATCAAGGCGGATGACGAAGTGGAAATCGTCAACCCCGAACTGCACATCGCTACGCTTTCCGAGGGCGCGCACCTGCAGGTGCAGATCACCCTTGAAAAGGGAAGAGGCTATGTTTCCGCCGAGCGGAACAAGCAGCTCGCACTGGAACGCAACAAGGTCGCCGGCATGCCCATCGGCGTGATCCCGGTGGATTCCATCTTTACCCCCATTCGCAAGGTGAGCTACTCCGTTGAGGACACCCGCGTGGGCCAGGTTACCGACTTCGATAAGCTGACCATCGAGGTGTGGACCAACGGCAGCATCCAGCCCAAGGAGGCGCTGGCCTCCGCGGCGCAGATCCTGGCGAACAATATGCGCCTGTTCATCGATCTGACCGTGAACGTGGTCCGGGTGGATTATAACGAGCCCGAGGCCGACGACAAGAGCAAGGTTCTGGAGATGACCATCGAGGAACTGGATCTCTCCGTCCGCGCGTTCAACTGCCTGAAGCGCGCCGGCATCAACACCGTTGCCGAGCTCGTGCAGCGCAACCAGGAAGATATGATGAAGGTTCGCAACCTGGGCAAGAAGTCGCTGGAGGAAGTGGAACAGAAGCTGATCGCTATGGGCCTTTCTCTGAAGAGCAGCGACGAATAACCGATACAGATATTGAGCATCAAGGGAGGAACCAGAAATGGCCAATCGCAAGCTGAACCTGCCGACTGACCAGAGAATGGCGCTGCTGCGCAACCAGGTTACCAATCTGATCTGGTACGGCAGGATCGAGACCACTCTCGCCCGCGGCAAGGAAGTTCAGTCTCTGGCTGAGCATCTCGTGACTATCGCGATGCGTCAGTGTGATAATACCGTGGAAGTCACCAAAAAGCACATGAACGACAAGAAGCAGGTCGAGGAGCTGACCGTCACCAACGACGCGCCCGCCCGCCTGGCCGCTCGTCGTCAGGTCATGCGCTATCTGTACGATATCCCCGCCGTCCAGAAAGAGGGCGAGGACAAGGAAGATTTCAAGCAGCGCCAGAAGGATGTCAAGCATCAGGTCGTGGAAAAGCTGTTCCGTGAGATCGCTCCGAAGTACAAGAAGCGCGCCGAGGAAAAGGGCCAGGGCGGCGGTTATACCCGCATCGTCAAGAAGGGCCCCCGTCGCGGCGACGCCGCCGAGATGGTGATCCTGGAGTTCGTCTGATCGACGGACCGCGGAAAAAGCCTCCGTTCCCATCGGAACGGAGGCTTTTTGCGTCAAATGCTTCCGCGCTACTTGCTGGCTTCGATCATGGCCTCGACGATCTCGGGATAATACCATTCGGCGGTGGCGCGATTCAGCAGGCCGAACCATTCGTTGCCCTGCTTGTACATGTTGTTGTCCCACACGCACATGTAGATGCCGCGCTCCCGGGCTGCCCGGCAGATATAGCCCATGTAGGCCACGCGGGATTCCAGGTTGTCCCGGTCGACGCAGCCGAACTCGCCGATGTACACCGGGATGCCCTGGCTGACGAACCTGTCGTAGACGATGTCCAGCACCTTGTTGATCTCGATCAGCTGGTATTTCTTCGTGGGGTCGAAGCTGCGCACGCCGTTCATCTTCAGCGTGAACGAATAGGGCGTGTAGGTGTGCACGGACACGATCAGCCGGTTCGCCGGGTCCTCCGGCAGCCGGAAGTGGTCGGTCTGCACCGAATAGGGGCTGGCGGCGTAGGGCGTGACCATCAGCCAGCGCGTGGCGTTGTTGCCGCCGGAGGCGCGCACCACGTCCACGCAGCGCTGGGTCAGCCGCGCGATGCAGTCGGCGGCGTCCACGCAGGCCGGGGTATGCTCGGCGAACGCCCATTCCGAGGCCGTGTCCTTCAGCCGCGGCTCGTTCATGAATTCGAAGATCAGCTTTTCGTCGTAATCGCCGAAGCGGTCGCACAGCTGCGTCCACACGGCGGCGAGGAAGCGTTCGGACTGGTCGTAGTGCTCCGAATCCGGATAGAAGTAGTTCTTGTCGATGTCGTGATGGGAGTTCAGGATCACGGTCATGCCGCGGCTGAGCGCCCAGTCGGCAACTTGCTGCACGCGGTCCAGCCAGGCGGGATCGATGGTGTAATCGTCGCCGGAGACGTGGTCGTGCCAGGAGACGGGCAGCCGGAATACCTGGAAGCCGGCCTGGGCCACGGCCTCGATGTCGGCCTCCGAGGTCTTGACGCCGCACCACAGCGATTCGATGTCCATCGGCGCGACGTTCTGCCCCTCCAGATAGGCGTCGAAGGTGTTGCCCAGGTTCCAGCCCGGGCCCAGCGGCGGCTCGTCGGCCAGGGCGAAAGCCGGCAGGCACAGGCACAGCGCGAACAGCAGCGCGAGCGTTTTTTTCATCGTCGGACACCTCTTTCTCATATTTGCTGATATGACTATAGCACATTTTCGGGGAAAATACAATTCGGAATCGCCGAAGCGGCGCGGATCCGGCCGGCGGACGCCTCGTTTTTTGCGCGGGCACTTGCCCCGGGACATAAAATGCCGTATAATAGAATAGAACGAATGGACGCATAAGCCCGAGGGCTTATGGATGGGAAGGTTTTACATTGGGAAAGATTATCGCGATAACGAACCAGAAGGGCGGCGTGGGCAAGACCACCACCGCCGTGAACCTGAGCGCCTGCATCGCGGCGCTGGGCAAAAAAGTGCTGCTGGTGGACATTGATCCCCAGGGCAACGCCACCTCGGGGCTGGGCCAGACCGGCGCTGAGGGCGGCACGATCTACGATGTGCTGATCGGTGAGACCGCGGCGGCGGACGCCGTGGTGGCGACGGGCTTCGGGCCGCTGGATCTGATCCCCACCGCCATCGGGCTGGCCGGCGCGGAGATCGAGCTGGTGGGCGTGGAGAACCGGGAAAAGCTGCTGAAAAGCGCGCTGGAGCCGCTGCGGGACGACTACGATTACATATTCATCGACTGCCCGCCTTCGCTGAGCCTTTTGACGCTGAACGCGCTTTCGGCGGCGGACAGCGTGCTGATCCCGATCCAGTGCGAATACTACGCGCTGGAGGGCGTGGGCCAGCTGGTGAACACCATCAAGCTGATCCGCAAGCGCCTGAACCCCGATCTGGCGGTGGAGGGCATCCTTTTGACCATGTTCGACGGGCGCACGAACCTGTGCGCGCAGGTGGTGCAGGAGGTGCGCACCCATTTCCGGGACGAGGCCTTCGCCACCATGATCCCGCGCAACGTGCGGCTGAGCGAGGCGCCCAGCTACGGCCTGCCGATCCACCTGTACGACGCCCGCTGCCCCGGCGCGAAGGCCTATGCCGAGCTGGCGAAGGAGTTGCTGGAGAGGAATTAGGGAGCAGGAATTAGGGAGTAGGGAGCAGGGAGCAGGAACAGCCGGGAGTCAGGCTGCGGGCTCATCGAATCCAAACGCATCATCGGAGGTTTCATATATGGCGAAGAAGATACAGCGCGGGCTGGGCAGGGGCCTGGGCGCGCTCCTGGGCGAGGACGTGGTGGCGGAGGCCGCGCAGCCGGTGGCTCCGGAAAAGGATGTTCCGGCGCAGCCGCAGGCGGACGTGGACGCGGTGCGGATGCTGCCCATCCGGCTGATCGACCCGAACCGGGAACAGCCCCGGCGCAGCTTTGACGAAGCCGCGCTGAAGGAGCTGGCGGCGTCCATCCGCGCGGTGGGCGTGCTGCAGCCGATCATCGTGGCGCCTGCGGGCGAACGGTATACCATCATCGCCGGCGAGCGGCGCTATCGGGCGTCGCGGCTGGCGGAGCTGGACGAGATCCCCGCCATCGTGCGCGACTGGGACAGCCAGAAGCGGCTGGAGGCCGCGCTGGTGGAGAACCTGCAGCGGGACGATCTGAACCCGATGGAGGAGGCCATGGGCGTGCGCCGGCTGATGGACGAGGCCGGGCTGACCCAGGAGAAGGCCGCCGAGCGCCTGGGCAAGAGCCGGCCGGCCATCGCCAACCTGCTGCGGCTGTTGACGCTGGCGGACAGCGTGAAGCAGCTGGTTTCCGAGGGCAAGCTGTCCGCGGGCCACGCCCGCGCGCTGGTGACGGTGGATCCCCGCCGGCAGGTGCAGCTGGCGAACCTGACGGTGCAGCAGGGCTGGTCGGTGCGGCAGCTGGAGCGCATCTGCGCCCAGCCGGTGAAGGCCGAGGTAAAGAAGCCACGCGCGCCGAAGGACGCGCAGATCGGCGAGCTGGAGCGCATGGTCCTCATTTTCCTCAGGAGGTTTTATGTATTCGGAAAACGATATGCGGGCGATCAACGGCCGGATCAGGAACAACCTGCTGGTGCTGGTGCCGGTGCTGGCGGCGCTGGCGGCGGCGTACGTCTACGGGCTGTCGGCGGGCCTGGAATGGCTGCCGATGGTGGCCGGGCCGCTGTTTTTCGTCGCGGCGTGCTTCGGCTTTCTGGCCTACCTGTGGCCGAATCTGCGCTACCGCGGTTTTTTGAAGGACATGGACAGTGGCCTGTCCCGGGAGGTGCGCGGGAAGATCGCCGAAATCGGTGAAACCGCGGAGCTGCAGGACGGCGCGAGGGTGTTGCCGGTGCGCGTGGTGCTGGACCCGGACGCGGACGGCGGGCGGGAAAAGCCGGAGCTCCGTGCGTCGGTGGAGGCCATCCGGCTCGGCCTGGAGACGCCGGGCGGCGAGGACGAGCGCATCGTCTATCTGAATGCCTCGAAGCGGGCGGACTTTCCCGGGCCGGGCGCGCACGTGGCGCTGACCTGCTTCGGGCGGCACATCCGCGAGGCGAAAGCGATTTGAACGAAAGGAAGAGCTATGAACAGCGTACTGGTTTGCGTGACCGGCCAGATGAGCTGCGAGCGGCTGATCGTCGCCGGCGCGGAGATCGCGAAGCGGGAAGACCGCCCGCTGGCGGTGATGCACGTGGCGCGCGCGGGCAGCGGCATGCTGGGATATCAGAACGAACCCGAGGCGCTGGAATACCTGCTGAAATGCTCCGTGACCCACGGCGCGGACATGCTGGTGAGAAAGAGCGACGACGTGATCGGGACCATCGAGGCGGAAGCCCGAAACCGGGACGTGAAGGTCATCGTGGCGGGCCGCGCGGTGAATTACGGCGGCTGGGATTTGCTGGACGAACTGAAGCTGCGGCTGCCGGACGTGCGGTTTGAGATACTGTCCGCATAGCGGGCGCGCGGGATTGAAACCATGAGAAGAAAAGGGAAACACGGGGTGATGAAGGCGTTGATTGCCCTCGTCCTGGCCGGAATAGCGGCCTACGGCGCGGTGGTGGCCGCGGTGTGCATCAGCGCGGGCACCCGGTATCCCCCGGTGAACGCGGACTGCGTGATCGTGCTGGGCGCGCGGGTCTGGCCGGAGGGACAGCCCAGCAACGCGCTGCTGTACCGCTGCGAGAGCGCGCTGGAGGCGTGGCGGGAGGGCCGCGTTTCGGCGATGATCCTCTGCGGCGGGCAGGGCGGCAACGAGCCCATGACCGAGGCCGCCTGCATGCGGAACTGGCTGGTGGAAAACGGCGTGCCGGAGGACGCGCTGTACCTGGACGAGGAATCCGAAAACACGGTGCAGAACCTGGACAACGCGAAGGCCATCATGGCCGCGCAGGGCTTTCGAACCGCCGCGGTATGCACCAGCGATTATCACCTGCGCCGGGCGCTGTGGATCGCCCGGGACGCGGGGATCGACGCCTGCGGGATCGCCGCGGCGTCGCCCCGGAAGGTGGGTTCGTGGATCGTCGGACGGCTGAGGGAATCGTGCAGCTGGATATTGTACTGGATTCGGAAAATCGGAGGGTGACGGCATGCTGATCGTGGTTGCGGGCGTGGCGCTGCGGGACAACCGCGTGATGATCTGCCGCCGCAGGGCTGGATCCAGCAACGGTTTGAAGTGGGAATTTCCGGGCGGCAAGATCGAGCCGGGCGAGAGCCCGGAGGAGGCGCTGGCGCGGGAGCTGAAGGAAGAGCTGGATATCGCCGTGCGCGTTGGGCGCGTGGCCGACGCGGTGTATTACCGCTATCCGGAGCGGGACGTACTGGTGCTGTTCTACCGGTGCGCGATCGCGGCGGGCGAGCCGCGGACCATCGACTGCGACGCCGTGGAATGGGTTTGCCCGGATGATCTGGAGCAATACGATTTCGCCGGGGCCGACAAGGTTTTCGTGGAACGGAATTTTGGACAGTTGGAACGGTAAACTGTATGATTCGGCGGACAGCGCTTCCCAGACGGCGGGAAAGATGCTATACTGCCGGTGTACAAGGCGGACAGAAGAGCCGCCGGATGAAGGAGGTGTTGCCCTGTGGACGGTCTGGGCAGCCTGATTTCGGCCAATATCCCGGTGCTGATTCTGATGCTGGTGGGCGTGGGCCTGCTGGTGTTTGAAATGTATGTTCCGGGGTTTGGCGTGCCGGGGATCTCCGGCATTGCGCTGCTGGCGCTGGGCTTTATACTGTTGAAGCCGACGCTGGGGCAGGGTCTGGTGCTTTTTGCCATACTGGCGGCCATACTGTGCGTGGCGCTTTCGATCTGTCTGATCACCGCTTCGCGCGGGCGATTGAGCAAATCGAAGCTGGTGCTGAACGACGTGGCGGTGCCGGCCGAGGTGGCGGAGCACAACGACCTGAACTATTTTATCGACCGCGAGGGCGTGAGTCACACGGCGCTGCGGCCGGCGGGCATCGGCGAATTTGACGGCGTGAAGCTGAACGTGGTTTCCGACGGCGAATTCATCGCCCAGGGCAAGCGGATCCGCGTGCTCTCCGTGCAGGGCAACCGCATCGTGGTTCGGGAAATCGGGACGAACGACAAGGAACAAGGGGAGGAATAACTCATGACACCCAACATCTTATCCGCGGTAATCGCAGTCATCATCGTCGTACTGGTCATCGCGCTGTTCTCGCTGTTCCCGCTGGGGCTGTGGTTCTCGGCGCTGATGTCCGGCGTGCATATCAGCATCTTCAACCTGGTGGGCATGAAGTTCCGCCGCGTCAACCCGCGCCGCATCGTTCCGCCGATGATCAAGGCCCGCAAGGCTGGCATCAACGTGAATATGAACGAGCTGGAGACGCTGTACATGGCCGGCGGCAACGTCGACCGCGTGGTGGACGCGCTGATCGCCGCCCAGTCGGCGCAGATCGCGCTGGGCTTTGAACAGTCCAAGGCCATCGACCTGGCCGGCCGCAACGTGCTGGAGGCCGTGAAGATGTCCGTCAACCCGAAGGTCATCGAGACGCCCGTCATCGCCGCCATCGCCAAGGACGGCATCGAGCTGCGCGCCAAGGCCCGCGTGACCGTGCGCGCCAACATCGCCCGCCTGGTCGGCGGCGCCGGTGAGGAAACCATCATCGCCCGCGTCGGCGAGGGCATCGTCACCACCGTCGGCTCCTCCGAGAGCCACAAGGACGTGCTGGAGAACCCCGACCTGATCAGCCGCACCGTGCTGGACAAGGGCCTGGACGCCGGCACCGCGTTTGAAATCCTTTCCATCGACATCGCCGATGTGGACGTGGGCCGCAACGTGGGCGCGCAGCTGCAGATGGACCAGGCGGAAGCTGACCGCCGCATCGCCCAGGCCAAGGCCGAGGAACGCCGCGCGATGGCCGTCGCCCACGAGCAGGAGATGAAGGCCAGCGTGCAGGAGATGCGCGCGAAGGTCGTCGAGGCCGAGGCCGAGGTGCCGAAGGCCATGGCCGCCGCCCTGCGGGATGGCAAGCTGGGCGTGATGGATTATTACAACATGCAGAACGTGAAATCCGATACCCGGATGCGCGAGGCGATCGCCGGCGAAGGCGCGCCCGCCCCGGCGGAGGAGAAGCACGGCAAGTGATGTCCCGCTGTGAATCACAGGGAAGGGAGGCGCTCGCGTGGAAGCCATTACCCTGATATTGATTATCGTGTTTTCACTGATCAGCGCCAGTGTGAAGAAGAATAAGCAGGGCGCTGCCAAAACCGGCAGCGCGCCTGCCCGGCCGGCTGAAAAGCCCGCGACGACCCGCGCCGCGATCGAGCGCGCGCTGAAGGAAGCCGTTGCGCAGCTGGACGACGGCGCCATGACGCCCGCCCAGAAGCAGCAGGCCAAGGACGCCGAGGCGGCGCTGGCGAAGGCCCGCGAAAAGGCCAAATTACGGGCGGCGGCGAAGTCGCAGGCCCAGCAGGGGCTGCCCGGCACGCCCGTCGGCGCGGCGGTTCCTTCTGCCACACAGGGCGCGAGCGCCGTGGACGACGAAGGCTGCCTGGGCGGATCGCTGCCCCACGGGCATGAGGAGGGCGAGAGCCGCAAGGAGCACGCCCGCCACATCGCCGCCATGGAGGCCCGCGACAAGAACGAAGCCGCGCTTGAAATCCGCGGATTCGACGCGCGGCAGCTGCGCCGCGCCGTGGTGATCTCGGAGATACTCGACCGGCCGAAGGCGCTGCGCCGCAGGGCCGGCTGAGGGAAGATGCTTTGAACGGCCGGATACGGAGGTTCAGCGCCGTGATCACGCCGCTGAACCGCGCAAGGCTGTGCGGCCTCGTCAGGGCCGATTGATCCCCAGGGGAATTGCATCGCGCTGGCAGCGCCGCGGTTCGCGGCGCTGCCATCCGGCGCGTTTTGGAGGATTGGGAATACGATGGATCCGATTCGCATATTGATCGCCGACGACGACGCGGGCATGCGCCTGGTGATGCGCAAGCTGGCGGAGCAGGCGGAGGACTACGAGCTGGTGGGCGAGGCGGAGGACGGCCTGCAGCTGATCGAGCTGTACGACCGGCTGCGGCCCGAGGTGGTGCTGATGGACGTGGAGATGCCCGGCATGACCGGAATCGAGTGCGCCCGCGCCATCCAGGACCGGGACCCGCGCACCGTGCTGGTGTTCGCCACCGCCCACGAGGAATACATGCGCAACGCCTTTGAGGTATACGCCTTCGATTACCTGGTGAAGCCCTTCCGCGTGGAGCGCGCGCTGCAGACGCTGGAGCGCATCCGCCGCCAGCTGCGGGGCTTCGCGCCGGAGGAACCGCTGGCGGTGCCGGAGGTGGCGCCGTCGGGCCCCGCGCCGGCCGCGGGCCAGGTGCCCGGGCGCATGATGCTGAAGCACCGCGAGGGCGTCAGCTTCATCGATATTCCCGAGATCGCCATGGTGCTGCGGGAGAACCGCGCCACCGTGCTGGTGATGAAGGACGGCGCGCGTTACGTGGTTTCCGACGGCATGGCCGACCTGGACGAGCGGCTGCCGGACGACCTGTTCTTCCGCACCCACAAGAGCTATATCGTGAACCTGAACCTGATCGAATCCATACAGCCCTACGGCCGCTGGACGTACATCGTGAAGCTGCGCGGGCTGAAGGACGACGCGCTGATCACCCACGAGCGGTTCGAAGCGCTGCAGAAGCGGTTCGCGTAGAGGAGAAATACGATGAAAAGACTGTGGATTGCCCTGCTGTGTCTGGCGCTGTGCGCGCCCTGGACGGCGGGTTTATCGGAAGAAGCCCAAGCGGAGGGCGGTTCCGGGGATTTCAGCTATGAATTGATGGGCGACGGCGCGGCGAGAATAACGGGGTACAGCGGCGAAGGCGGGACGCTGGAGATTCCCGCCGAGCTGGACGGGCACCCGGTGACGGTCATCGGGAGAGAAGCGTTTTATCAGTGCGCGGGCCTGACGTCCGCAACCATTCCCGCGGGCGTGGAGCGCATCGAAGCCAGCGCGTTCTATGGCTGTGAAGCGCTGGCGAGCGTGGAATTGCCCGCCGGCCTGAAGGGCATCGACGAGTACGCCTTTTACGAATGCGGCAGTCTGGCTGCGATCGCGCTTCCCGAAGGGCTGGAGACGATCGGTCCGGACGCGTTTGATGATTGCGACAGCCTGACGTCCGTGGTGTTCCCGGCGAGCCTGAAACGCATCGAAGCCAGCACGTTCTATTCCTGCGACGCGCTGGCGAGCGTGGAATGGCCCGCCGGCCTGACGGCCATTGACGAACTCGCCTTCGCTTACTGCGACAGCCTCACCGAGCTTGCGCTTCCGGAAGGATTGACTTTCCTGGGCGTAAACGCGTTTGCCGATTGCGGGAATCTGACCTCCGTGGCCCTTCCGGACAGCCTGTCGGACATCGGCGGGAACCCCTTTTCCGGCTGCGTTTCTCTGGAGGAGATCGCGGTTTCCCCGGATCACCCGGCGCTGGAGATGCTGGACGGCGCGCTGGTGAGCCGGGCGGACAGGCGGCTGATCTGCGCGCCGGAGGCCTTCGCCGCCGAGGCGTATACCGTGCCCGACGGCGTTGAGATTATCGGCGCGGCGGCGTTTGAAACCTGCTGGGACCTGGCCTCCGTGACGCTGCCGGACGGCTTGAAAACCATCGAAGAAAGCGCGTTTGCCAACGACATCTGCCTGGCCGACATCGATCTTCCCGACGGACTGACCGGCATCGGCAAGATGGCCTTTTACTATTGTTCTTCGCTGGAATCCATGGCGCTGCCGGACAGCCTGGAGGAATTGGGAGACTGGGCCTTTGCGAATTGCGGCGGGCTGACGGAGATGAAGATCCCCGCCGGCGTGAAGCGCGTCGGCATCGGCGCGTTCAAGAACTGCGAAAGTCTGGCTTCGGTGGAGCTTTCGAACGGGGTTGAGATGATCGACGCCGATGCCTTCAGCAACTGCAGGGTCCTGACGGGCGTCGTGATCCCCGACGGCGTGACGCGCATCAGAACCTGGGCCTTCAAGAACTGCGAAAGCATGGTCTCCGCGACGATTCCGGACAGCGTGACCGAGATGGAGGACGAGATCTTCGACGGCTGCCCCGATCTGACGGTCGTGGCTTCGCAGGGCTCCGCCGCGCAGATCTACTGCGCGGAGAACGGCATCCGATGCGAGGCCCCGGATGCCGAGGGCTGAACGGAATGAAGGACGCCGGCGCGGGGCAGGCTGTGTCGAGCGACAGGGGCTTTGACCTGCGGGCATAATGACGATGAAAGAGCAAGACGAATAAGGAGACGAACCATGATATTGAAATCCGTTGCCGAACAGGCATTGAACGAGGCGCTGAAGACCGGCGGCGACTTCGCGGAGATCTTCTGCGAGGATCGGCGCAGCGGCGCGCTGGGGCTGGTGGGCGGCCACGTGGAAAACGCGACCACCACCCGACGCCACGGCGCGGGCATCCGCGTGTACCACGGGCTGAACAGCGTGTACGTGCACACCAACGACACCAGCCTGTCCGGGCTGGTGGCCGCCGCGCGCAAGGCCGCGGACGCCGTCAGCGGCGATCCCCACGTGGGCGACATCCACCTGACCCAGTCCATCACGGCCAATATCCACCCGATCAGGATCATGCCGATGGACGCGGCCGGCGCGCGCAAGGCGCAGCTGCTGCGGGATATGGATCTGGCGGCCCGCGCGGAATCGCCGGAGATCGCCCAGGTGCGGGCCAATCTGACGTACTGGGACAGCGACGTGCTGATCGCCAACAGCGAAGGGCTGTTCACCGGCGACCGGCGCGTGTACACCCGCATGGCCTGCGCCGCGGTGGCGGAGGGCGGCGGCGAGAGCCAGTCCGGCAGCGCGTCGCCCGGCGCGATGATGGGCTTCGAGCTGTTCGAGACCCGCGTGGATGTGGCCGCGGAGGCGCGCAAGGCGGCGCGGCAGGCCGTGACCATGCTGCACGCCGAGCCCTGCCCGGCGGGACAGATGCCGGTGGTGATCGACGGCGGCTTCGGCGGCGTGATCTTCCACGAGGCCTGCGGCCATTCGCTGGAGGCCGCGGCGGTGGCCTTCGGCAATTCCGAGTTCGCCGGCAAGCTGGGCCAGCGCATCGCGTCGCCCATCGTGACGGCGGTGGACGACGGCACCCTGCCCAACGAATGGGGCAGCCTGAACATCGACGACGAGGGCACGCCCACCACGCGCCTGGTGCTGATCCAGGACGGCGTGCTGCGCAATTATATGGTCGACCGGCTGAACGGCCGGCGGATGGGCATGGCGCCCACGGGCAGCGGCCGCCGCCAGGATTATACCTTCGCGCCCACCAGCCGCATGCGCAACACGTTCATCGCGCCCGGCGGCGACGACGAGGCGGAGATCATCGCCTCCTGCGGCGACGGGCTGTACGCCAAATCCATGGGCGGCGGCAGCGTGAACCCCGTCACCGGCGAGTTCAATTTCGCCGTGGACGAGGGATACCTGATCAAGGACGGCAAGATCGACCGGCCCGTGCGCGGCGCGGCGCTGATCGGCCGCGGGTCCGAGGTGCTGATGAAGATCGACCGCGTGGGCGGCAACATGTGGATGGCCCAGGGCATGTGCGGCGCGTCCAGCGGCAGCATCCCCACAAACGTGGGCCAGCCGATGATCCGCGTGACCGAATTGACGGTGGGAGGCCGATGAGCATGGACAGGAAGGAATTTATCGCGCGGCTGTTTGACCGCGCTTCGGAAATGGAGAGCGCCGGCGGCGACGTGTGCCGCGCCGGCAGCGAGACCTGCTTTGAATCGGGCAGCAGCTTCGAGGTGGAAGTGAAGGACGGCGAGATCATCGGCTACAGCGTATCCGATTCCATCGGCCTGGGCTTCCGGACGTTGACCCGTCAGGGGCGGATGGGCTACGCTTCCACCCAGATCCTGGACGAGGCCGCCGTGGACCAGCTGCTGGACGGCGCGCTGGAGAACGCCGCGCTGGTGGAGAGCAGGGACGAGCAGTTCATATTCCCCGGCAGCCCGGAATACCCCGATCTTAAGCTGTACAACCCCGCGCTGGAGGCCATCACCGCCGCGCAGAAGATCGAGATGGCGAAGGAGCTGGAAAAGCTGACGCTGGAGCAGGACGAGCGCATCGTCCAGGTGGAGGGCTGCGCCATATTCTCCTCCAGCGACGCGCGCGCGCTGTTCAACGGCGCGGGGCTGGACGTGTCCATGCAGGTGAACCTGCTGGGCGGCTATGTGATCGCGGTGGCCAGGGACGGCGAAAAAGTGAACACCGGCTTCAAGATGTTCTTTACCCAGAACCCGGAAGAGATCGACCTGGAAAAGGTGGCCCGGACCGCGGCGCAGGAGGCGCTGGCCGGGCTGGACGCCGCGCCGGTGCCGTCCGGGACGTATCGCGTGCTGCTGCGGCGGGACGCGGCGGCCACGCTGCTGGCGACGTTTGCCGGCGTGTTCTCCGCCGACAACGCCCAGCGCGGGCTGTCCCGGCTGAAGGGCAGGGAGGGCGAGATGATCGCCGCGCCCTGCGTGACGGTGATGGACGACCCGCACCGCGCGGGCAGCGCGTCCTCCGCGCCGTTTGACGGCGAGGGCGTGGCCACGGTGGTGAAGGCCGTGATCGAGGACGGCCGGCTGAACACGCTGCTGCACAACCTGAAGACGGCGAAGAAGCAGGGCGTGGAGACCACCGCCAACGCCAGCCGCCCGGGTTATGCCGCGCCGGTGGGCGTGGCGCCCAGCAATTTCTATTTCAAACCCACGGACGACGACTTTGAGGCGATGCTGGCGAAGCTGGGCGACGGGCTGCTGATCACCGAGCTGCAGGGCATGCACGCGGGCGCGAACCCGATCACCGGCGATTTTTCACTGGCGGCGAAGGGCTTTCGCGTGCGGGACGGCCGGATCGCCGAGGCCGTGGCGCAGGTCACCATCGCGAGCAATTTCTACGAGCTGCTGCAGGCCGTGGAGGCCGTCGGCGGCGATCTGGAATTCCAGGCGCCCGGGGCCAGCTGCTTCGGCAGCCCCTCGGTGCTGGTGAAGGAACTGAGCGTGGCGGGAACCTGACGCACCGCTGCCCGCGCTCTGGGATCCCGGCGCGATGAGGCGGCAGGGAGGCGCGAAATCATTACGGGAATGTCACGTTTTGACCTTTTTTTACCCGGCTTTGCGGTTGCAGAGCCGGGTTTTTGTATGTATAATATTTTGTATAATCGGGCAATATGGAGTTCTGCGCGGTGCGTTCTCCGGCCTCGTTGGCATATTCCCTCCAGAAAGGAAGGTCTTTTACATTGGCAAACGATTATTACGATAACCGCGGCGGCGTGCGCCCCGGTATCAGCCGTTCCGGCTCCGGTTCGCGCACGGGTTCCGCGTCCAGAACCGGTTCCTACGGCAGCAGGCCCGGGTCGGGCAGCCGTTCCGCGTCCGGCAGCAGGTCCAGATCGGGCAGCCGTTCTGCGTCCGGCAGCCGATCCGGATCGGCCAGCCGCCAGAGCTATGGCGCCCGTCCGTCCGGCAGCCGTCCTTCGGGCGGCCGTCCTTCGGGCAATCGCCCGCCCCAGCGGCGGCGCAGGAAGGCCCAGGGCCGCTTCTACGCCATCGTGGCCGTGGCGGCGGTACTGCTGGTGGCGCTGATCATCATCCTCGCCAAGCCCGGCGGACAGAAGGATCCCGCCGTGGCGGCCAGCAACCCGACATCCGGCCAGCCGGCCAACGGCGGCACGGAGGCGGCGGTGCCGGCGGGATTTGAGGATATGGACACCGGCGAGGAAGAGCAGGGCACCCAGTATTCCAGCATCGCGGACATGCTGGCCTCGGATGACAGTTCGGAGGTGGAGGGCCTGAGCGAGACCCAGATGGCGCTGATTTCCGACCTGGCGGTGAACACCTCGCTGCCGGACGACTGGCTGAACGTGCTGCTGCTGGGTACCGACGACCGCAAGATGCGCAGCAGCTCGCGTACCGACGCCATGATCATCTGCTCCATCAACCGCAAGACCGGCGAAGTGAAGCTGGCGTCCATCATGCGCGACCTGGACGTGAACCTGCACGATATCGGCAAGTACAGCGGCCACTGGCGCATCAACGCCGCCAACTTCTTCGGCGGGCCGAAGCTGGCCATCCGCACGGTGAACGAGTGCTTCAACATGAACATCAAATACTATGTCATGGTGAACTTCTTCGGCTTCCAGCGGATCGCCGAGCGCCTGGGCGGCATCGACATCGATATCTCCGAAGAGGAGATGAACCAGATCAACATGTGGGCCTGGCATTCCTACAAGGTGGCCAGGAAACACGGCATTGACGTGTCCGACGTGACCTATGAGAAACTGACTTCCTTCGGTCCCAACACCCACCTGAACGGCACGCAGGCGCTGGGTTATGCCCGGATCCGTAAGCTGAACGGCGGCGATTACCGGCGCGCCGAGCGCCAGCGCGAAGTGCTGGGCAAGCTGATGGAGAAGGCCAAGAAGCTGAGCGCCATGGAGATCGCGGCGCTGGGCGCGGAAATGATCGGCGAGGTGCGCACGAACCTGGAGATCAACGATATCATCAACACGGCCATCATGGTGGCGGGCAACGGCCTTTCCGGCTATGAAACCATACAGCTGCCCGTGACCGGCACGTTCAAGCAGGAGACCCGCAACAACGACTCCCGGCTGTGGGATTGCGATTTTGCCGCAAACGCGCTGCAGCTGTACAACTTCATCTACGAGTGATTCTGAAACGACGGGGATGCGGCGATGGGCCTTGCGGTTCATCGCCGTTATTCGGCGCTGTGGAGCTTTGACCGATGATCAAATCCATCCTGAAACACGCGGCGGCGGTGCTGCTGGGCATTCTGATACTGGACGTCTTTTGCGTCTGGTATTATAATCCTGCGCCCTATCAGCGCCCGGAAGTGCGGTCTACCGACAAGATTCGCCGTCCCAACGCCTGGACCAGCCAGGCCAAGGAGGGCGTCGGCGTGCACATCATGGATGAAAACGGATACAACAACCCGCCGGATACCTATGGCGACGGCATCTCCGTGCTGATGATGGGGTCCAGCCACACCGAGGCTTTCAACGTGCCCACGGACGACAACGCGTCCCGGCGGCTGGAGGCCATGCTGCGCGCCGACGGCCGGACGGGCCGGGTATACAACATCGGCGTTTCTTCGCACACCTTTCCCCACAACGCGGCGAACCTGCCCCGCGCGCTGGAGCGGTTCCGGCCCGCGGATTACGTGGTGATCGAGACGGACAACCTGATGTTCCGCTGGCGCCTGGTCAATAATGCCATGGCGGACAGCCTGCGCTGGCTGGGGCTGCACGCTTCGCCGCTGCCGGAATACCTGACCGACCGGCCGCTGTTGAAGCAGCTGTACCGGCAGTATTGGGCGTTGAAATACCGCACCGACGGCATCGACGAGGACGACGACGGGGCGGCGGAGCCGCAGGACGGCGACGTCGTGTTTTCAGAGGATCTGATCGACCGGTACCAATCGAGCATGACGGAATGGTTCCGGCTTTTGAACGGGCAGGCGGCTGACGCGGGCGTACGGCTGATCATCTATTACCACCCGTGGGTGGACCTGCACATGGACGGCACGATGACGTTCGGCACGAACGACCAGTGCCTGGCTGCGTTCCGGCAGGCCTGCGCGGACGCCGGCGTGATTTTCATCGATATGACGGAGGAATTTCGGCGCGCCTATGAGGAGGACCACATCGTGCCCAAGGGCTTTGCCAATACGGCGCTGGGCACGGGACACCTGAACCGCGAGGGACACCGGCTGGTGGCCGAGGCGATCTATCGGGCGATACGGGAAGCGGAGGGCGGCGCGGCATGAGCTTTGTCAGCATTGTGTTTTTCCAGTTCTTCGCCGCGGTGCTGCTGTCCCAGGTCGTCGTCAGAAACGCCCGCGCGAGGCAGGTTCTGCTGCTGATCGCCAGCTACGTGTTCTACGGCTGGTGGGACTGGCGGTTCTGCGGGCTGATGCTGTTTTTGACGGCGGTGGCTTATCTGGCGGGGCTGGGCATGGCAAAGCGGCCCGGGCGCCGGTGGATCCTGGCCGTGGGCGTGGCCGTGCCGCTGCTGGTGCTGTTTTTCTTCAAGTACATGAATTTCTTCGTGGACACCTTCTGCGCGGCCTTCGGCGTCGCGCGGGCGGGCGCGCTGAAGATCATACTGCCGGTGGGCATATCGTTCTACACCTTCCAGAGCCTGAGCTATACCATCGACGTGTACCGGGGCAAGCTGCCCGCCAGCCGCGACCTGCTGAAGTTCGCGCTGTACATCGCGTTCTTCCCGCAGCTGGTGGCCGGGCCGATCGTGAAGGCTTCGGAGTTCCTGCCGCAGCTGGACGAGCGCCGCGGGCCCACGGCGCGGCGCGTGTTCCGCGGGCTGACGGAGATGTTCTACGGCATGTTCAAGAAGGCCGTGCTGGCCGACCAGATCGCCGTATTCGCCGATTCGGTGTTCGCCGCGGTGGGCGCGTACAGCTCCGCCACGGTGGCGCTGGCCGTGGTCGCCTACGCGATGCAGATCTACTTCGATTTTTCCGGTTATTCCGACATGGCGCTGGGCGCGGCGCGCTGTCTGGGCTACGACCTGCCGATGAACTTCAACCGGCCGTACATCGCCCGGAACATCAGCGAATTCTGGAAGCGCTGGCACATCAGCCTGTCCAGCTGGCTGCAGCAGTACCTGTACATCCCGCTGGGCGGCAACCGCAGGGGCGCGGTGCGGACGTACCTGAACCTGATGATCACGATGACGCTGGGCGGCCTGTGGCACGGCGCGGACTGGACGTTCGTGGCCTGGGGCGCGTTGCACGGGCTGGCGCTGTGCGTCCACAAGCTGTGGCAAAAGCGTTTCCCGCCGAAGCCGGGCGCCTGGCGGCGGGCCGTTTCCACCGCGATGACCGCGGCGTTCGTGTGCCTGATGTGGGTGTTCTTCCGGGCGCGGAATTTTGAGCACGCCGCGCTGATCTTCCGGCGGCTGTTCGCCTTCGCGCCGGGCGCGAACCAGCTTTCCAGCTGGACGCTGCTGGCGATGGCCTTCCTGGCGGCGCGGGCGGTGCGCTTTGCGGTGCTGGCGCGGCGGGAAGGGCGCCCCGTGGACGAGCACGCGCCGGCGCTGGCGTATGGCAGCTTCTGGGGCACGCTGGGGCTGACGCTGCTGGCGGGGTTCACGGTTCTGCTGATGTACACCGGCGACAGCCCGTTCATCTATTTCCAGTTTTAGCACAAAAAAGGATATTCGCGGAAGGCTTGTGGGATTGTCAGGACGTTGTACGCGTTCGATTCGAACAGATCCTTCGCTGCGCTCAGGATGACAACGAAGCGAAACGGTTGTCACCCTGAGCCCAGCGAAGGATCTGTATATTTCAGTATTCAATTAAGGATGTCGGCTGCGAGCACGCCGTGCGGCGGCCCGCAGCTTCGCGCCCGCACAGCCATCCGGCTCCGCCGGTGTGCTGGGCGCTCCTCGGCCTTCGGCCTCGCTCTTTGTCGGCTGCGAACACGCCATACGGCGGCCCGCAGCTTCGCGCCCGCACAGCCATCCGGCTCCGCCGGTGTGCTGGGCGCTCCTCGGCCTTCGGCCTCGCTCCTTGTCGGCTGCGAGCACGCCGTGCGGCGGCCCGCTTTTAGCTATTCCTGTTGCCTGTTGCCTGTTC
>CACWVN010000062.1 GCA_902764285.1 uncultured Eubacteriales bacterium | reverse complement strand
GACCGTGCTTGCGGAGATGGATGTGACGCGCGGCCAGTTCGACGAAAACGGCGAGCTGACGGCGGCGGTTCCGTTCGCGGCCGGCGCGGGAAGCGGGCTGGGCATCCAGGTGATCGCTTCGCCGGGGCAAAAGCTCTTCGTCCGGGATCTGCGGTACCGCAAGGTGGCTGGGTAGGGCGAAGACGCAGCTTCACTCTGCCCGCAGACTTGATATAAGGAACAGCGATACATTGACAAATGAAAACGCTCCTATGAGCTAGACCGTCCAACCAGAATCGCTTGGAGAAGGTCGGGCGGGAGCAAATGATCACCGGAATCCCGAAGCCCCTGCAACCGCAGGGGCTTCGGGATTTTTCTTTTGCTCTGACAACCGGATTCTCAAGCGCCGTTACTTTGGGTGTCGTCCAAATTATCCACAATCCTCATCGTTTCGCATTGACAAAACTAATATTTATTAGTATAATAACTAACGAATCAGAGTTTTGTTGGAGGCATGACGATGAACAGGAAAGAAGAGATCCTCTATGCCACGCTGGAGCTTGCCTCCGAGAACGGGCTGAAGGCCATATCCATGTCGCAGATCGCTGAAAAAGTCGGCATCAAAGCCCCGTCGCTGTATAATCACTTCAAGTCAAAGGATGAAATATTGAAAGCGATGTACGGCTTTCTCAGAGAAAAGGCGCAGAGGAATCGTACTCCCGGTTTTTCGGATATGAGCGCCATGGCGTCAAAGGGCCTGGAGCAGATCCTCATGGAGTCGCTCCTTGGGTATCTGGAAATGATCTCTGACAGAAATATGATGCTGTTCTTCCGCGTTCTGTATTCGGAAAGATCCATCGATCCCCAGGCTGCGGAGATCGTGCTGGAAGAGACAAACCACATGATCGGATCGACAAGGAGCCTGTTCTACGCGCTGGCAGTCCATGGGAAGATGAAAATGGAGGGCATAGACACCGCGGCGATGACATTCGCCCTTACGGTGCATTCGCTGATCGACTACAGGATGGATAGGATCACCGCCGGGATCGCGGATCAATTCGGCGACGGTGAAGGCCCGTGCACAAAAGAGCTGGCAGATTTTGTCAAATGGTTCAGTCTGCAGGTTGGAGGAGAACGTCATGAACAGAAAACTCATTAACTGGCTTGGATTAACCGGTATCGTCGCGCTTCTTTCCTACGCCTTGGCGGTGGTCATAGCCCCGTCCGCTTTTCCCGGATACAACTGGATGGAGCAGGCTGTCAGCGATCTCTCCGCCGAAAGCGCACCTTCCAGGATGCTCTGGGATCAGATCGCGGCGTTGTACGGGGTTTGCAGCGTCGTCTGCGCGACCTGCGTTTCGATCTTCGTCTCTGAAAACAAAATTTCCACCCGGTTGTTCCGGGCCGGAATCCATCTTTTCACGATCATGAACTGGATCTCCAACGTGGGATATACGATGTTCCCGCTTTCGGACAGCGGAAAGGATATCGCTTCCTTTCAGGAGGTCATGCACATGGTTGTGACGGTCGCCGTCGTGCTGCTGTCCGTCGTTTCGCTGGTTTGCCTGATCATCGCCGGGTTCAAGAAGAACGGGATCCGGGAAATTGGCATCTGGGCCGCCGTTGCGCTGGCGATGATGATGGTCGGCGCGGTGGGGCAGGGCGCAGTGCCTCCGCGGTACTTCGGGATCGTGGAGCGTTTCAGCGTGTTTGCGGCGGTCGGTTTCAACGCCGTGTGCGGCCTGTACCTGTTTGGAGGTTTTTCCTTGAAGCCTCAAAACGGGGTGAACGGGTAGTCCCTGCGAACAGTGCCGCCCGGACGGGCGGCACTCAGATCGTTGGCTACTACAGTATGGCTGCGCTCATTCGGCGCGGGCGCCGCTATCCTCCACGCCATACCTGGTCTCCAGCAGCTTTCCGACGTGGCGGGTTTCAAAGAACATATCCCTGTTGGTGATGACGATGATCGCGGCCACGACGGTCACGACGATCGTCTCCACGCATTTCGTCTCGGGCGTCATGGCGATCTTCTCCTGCAGGAAATTCACAAACAGGTGATAGATCATGCACGCCAGGATCGAGCGGTCGCTGACGAGGTATACCCAGGTGATGATGAAGCCCAGCGGGATGCCGCTGATGAAGAAGTTGACCACGTACAGCGGGTTCACCATGAGCCCGGCCTGGTAGGTTCCCTTGATGAACAGCAGCGGGAAGTGCCAGAACGACCACAGCGCCCCGAAGATCAGGGATTCCCAGAACCAGTTCATGTAGGCGCCGATCGAGTCCTCGCAATACCCCTTCCAGCCGACCTCCTCGATGATCGAGGCCAGCGTCACCGTGATCAGCGCGCTGCCGATCCCGACGCCGGTGAACGAGAAATCCTCGGTGAACGCAAACTGGTCCAGCGACTGCCCGAAGGCGAGGGAGAGCAGTATGGAGCAGGCCACGATGCCGGCGAACTGGACGACGGCCAGAAGGACGTTCCGCCATTTGACCTTGTAGAGGCCGATGAGCTTGATCTTCAGATCCTTCTTCAAAAGGTCCGAACCCGACGCCAGGACGAACACGGTCGATACGGCGGCCGGGGCGATCAGACCGACCAGCATCAGGATGCCCCCGAACTCCTGCGGCACGAAGATGGCCGGGACCCAGAACAGCCATGTAAACAGATACGCCAGGGCAAAGAACAGCACCGGCCTGTATTTGTACGGCCTGATTTCTCCAACGCTTGTGGTGTTCGCTTTCATTTTTTTCCTCCTCATTGTTTTTCCAGTTCACGGATGCTTTTGGGCAGCAGGACCGCGGACGCGATCAGCGCGAGGGCTGCCCCTGCGGCGATGATGACCCATGCCGCGCCCCTTCCCACGCCGATGCCGCCGATGCGCCCGATGGCATCCGCCAGCGCGCCGGACACGGCGTAGGCCACCACGTATCCGATCTGCGACAGGAACCCGATCATTCCCCAGGCCCTGCCCTGGGCTTCGTCCGGGATGTTCGTCCGCATCAGATAGTCCAGGCAGTTGTTCGCGAAGGGCAGCGCCGCGAAGAACATAAACCCGAAGACGCAGATCGGGATCATGTTCTCAAACAGCCCGAACCCGCACATGAACAGACCCGCCAGCATGAGGGACAGGCCCAGCGTCCGGACATAGCGCCCCTTCAATCCCCGGATGCCGAGGACGAGCCCGCTCGCCAGCATGCCGCAGGCGCAGACCGTCTCCGCGACGCCGAGGGTCTTCGCGTCCCTGAAGGACAGGATCAGCGGCTCCGCCAGGATCTGGAACATGCCCATGAACAGCGTGATCCCGGACGACAGCGCCACGAGGATCAGCACGCCCTTTTTCGCGCGCAGGACGCGCCATCCCTCTCCAAGGCTCTTCAGGAACGCCTCCTTCTTCTCCGCCGCCTTGCTGCCGATACCCTTGCGGACGACGGCCGCGCTGATGACGGTCAGGAAGAACGTGCAGATGTCGATCACCAGCAAAAGCTTCACGTCGCTCACCGTCAGCAGGAATCCCGCGATGACCGGCGAGAACAGGTACCGGGCGCTCCCGGCCAGGGAAACCAGCCCGCTGGCCCGGGAATATTCCTCCTTGGTCAACAGGTCGGTGATCGTCGCCCGGAAGGCGGGCTCCAGGAGCGCGGAGAAGACGGCGCTCACGAACACGCCGATGCAGATCTGCGCGAGCGACGCGCCGCCGCGCATCATGCAGACGAGGATGTAGAGGATGCCGAGCGCCGAGCAACCGTCGCCGACCATCATCAGGAGCCGCCGGTCGTAGCGGTCGGCGAGCACGCCCGCCGGGACGCTCAAAAGCAGCGTCGGCATGAATCCCAGCAGCGTCACCAGCGCCATGCTGGCGGCGCTGCCCGTCTGCTGGAAGATGTACACGCCCAGGCCGAAGCTGGTCAGCCCGCCGCCGATGGACGAGACCAGTTCGCCCGCCCACAGGAGCAGGAATTTGTTGAAGCTTCTCTTCTCGTTCATTGGCTGCACTTCCTAACGTATCAATGCCCTTACGAAGTCCATCGTCCCGGGCTTCGCGCCGAGCAGCTTTTCCGTAATGTCGATGAACACCTCGACGTCGCGCTGCGTGAATTGCCCCTCGTCGAAGATCTCGTTGCAGATGACCAGCAGCATCCGCACCCGCTCCGGGATGTTGTCGCAGGCAAAGATGCCCTGCGCGATCCCTTCCTCCACCGCCTCTGACAGCAGCGGCAGCACGGTCTCCAGCAGCCGCCGCTTGATCTTGGCGTGCATGAGGGCGTTTTCGGGCTTCATCAGCGCGCCCTCGATGGGCAGCTCCTCCTGCCCGGGGCGCAGGGAGGCGATGATCCCGGCGATCTTCAGCGGCACGGGGGCGTCGGAGCGCAGGACCTGCCTGGCGGCTTCGGCCTCCTGATCGATCATCATGCCGATCACTTCTTCCAGCGTCTGCTCCTTGCTCTCAAAGTGATAGTAGTAGGTGCCCTTGGCGATGCCGGCCGCCTCGATGATGTCGTCGACGCTCGTGTTCTCATACCCGCGGGAAATGAACAGGCCGTAAGCGATTTTCAGAAGCGCCTGCTTCCGCCTCTCTCCCTTTTTCATGGCAACCTCCGTTTTTAGACTGTCGGTCGGTTATTATAATATCGCGACGGGCGATCCGCGTCAAGCATTTTTCGACTATTAGTCGAAAATTAATAAACCGGCCGGTCGGTTTAGCGGGGAAGGGCCTGTTCGCAGGCGATGCGGACTCTGCGGAACGCGGACCGCCGTGATAACCGGCATATGTTAAATAACGCTATTCCTATTGACGGAATGGGTATATCACATTATACTGTAACAAAAGGAGGCGCTTGGGATGGCAGTGCGTCGTACCTATGTCGAATACGCTTATGACTGTTGCCGGATGGCGGGCTTTGCCATGCCTGTTCGCCGGTAATGTTCATCGAGGGGAACATTGCAGCGGCCGCGGGCCGCTGTTTTTCATTTGGCTTGCGGACTGCGGGGATACGCCGACAGTCATAGGGGGTTTGACCGGTGGATATTGAATTCATGCGCAGATTCCTGCCGATGTACGTCAAGGCGGCGGGACTGACGCTGCGCCTGGGCGCGACGGGCATCGCGCTTTCGCTGGTTGTCGGCGCGCTGTGCTGCCTGGCGCGGCAGTTCAGGGTGCCCGTGCTGCGCAGGGTCGCGGGCGTCTACATCGAGCTGGCGCGAAACACGCCGCTGCTGGTGCAGCTGTTCTTCCTGTACTTCGGCCTGCCGAAGATCGGCGTGAAGCTGAGCGCGGAGACCTGCGCCATCGTGGGCCTGACCTTCCTGGGCGGCGCGTACATGGCGGAGAGCCTGCGCAGCGGGCTGGAAGCCGTGGACGCCATACAGCACGAATCCGGGCTGAGCCTGGGCCTGACGCCGATGCAGAACATGCGCTACGTGATCCTGCCGCAGGCGCTGGCCACGGCGATCCCCTCCATCGGCGCGAACGCCGTGTTCCTGATCAAGGAGACCAGCGTGTTCAGCGCCGTGGCGCTGGCGGATCTGATGTACGTGGCCAAGGACCTGATCGGCATGTACTACAGGACAGACGAGGCGCTTTTGATGCTGACGCTCGCGTACCTGGCGCTGCTGCTGCCGCTGTCGATCGCGTTTTCGCTGCTGGAAAGGAGGCTGCGCCATGCGGGATTTGGCGGTGCTGTTTAAGGGGAACAACCTCCAGCGGCTGCTGGGCGGCCTGGGCGTGACGCTGGAACTGTCGCTGGTGTCGGTGGCGCTGTCGATCGTGCTGGGGCTGCTGGCGGGCGTGCTGATGACGCTGAAAAACCCGGTCGTCCGCGCTGTGATGCGGCTGTGGCTGGAGACCGTGCGCATCGTGCCGCAGCTGGTGCTGCTGTTCCTGGTGTACTTCGGCATGGCGAAGACGTTCAATCTGCAGCTCTCCGGCGAGGCCGCGGCGGTGATCGTGTTCACCTTCTGGGGCGCGGGCGAGATGGGGGACCTGGTGCGCGGCGCGATCACTTCCATTCCCGTCCACCAGCGGGAGAGCAGCGCGGCCCTGGGGCTCACGCGGGGCCAGACCTGGCGCTTCGTGCTGCTGCCGCAGGCGGCGCGGCGGCTGATCCCCCAGGCCATTAACCTGACGACCCGCATGATCAAGACCACGTCGCTGGTGATGCTCATCGGCGTGGTGGAGGTTCTGAAGGTGGGCAGCCAGATCATCGACGCCGCCCGCTACGACGCCCCGCAGGGCGCGGTGTGGGTCTACGGCGCGGTGTTCTTCCTGTACTTCTTCGCCTGCTGGCCCATATCGCTGGCGGCGGGCTGGCTGGAAAAGCGATGGGCTTAACAGCTACCATTCACCCTTCGGGCGAATGGTGTGTGGCGGGGGACCTGCTTCCCCCGCCACGACCACCCCTTTGACAGATTTGCCTGAAATCGCAAGCGATTTCCGGGCGGCAAATCTGCAAGGTTTGAATTTTGCAGCGCAAAATTACATTCCGTCCCGACGTACACGCCGCCGGGAACGGATTGAACATCGGAGGGGCTGCGCCCCTCCGATACCTCCCCGCCAGGTTGGCTGGTTAGACGAACAGCGACGTGTGACATAACCGGAGGCGCGACATGGAAAACGTTCTTGAAATACGCAATCTGAAAAAGAGCTTCGACGGCAACGGCGTGCTGGACGGCATCTCGCTGTCCGTGCGGGAGGGCGAGGTCATCGTGGTGGTCGGCCCCAGCGGCTGCGGCAAGAGCACGCTGCTGCGGTGCGTGAACGGCCTGGAGCAGCCGGACGGCGGCGAGATCCTGCTGGACGGCAGGCCCATCTCCGCGGGGAACCTGGTGGAGGTGCGCCGCCAGATCGGCATGGTGTTCCAGAGCTACGATCTGTTTCCCCACATGGACGTGCTGGAGAACCTGACGCTGGGGCCGGTGAAGGCGCTGAAGCGCCCGAAGGCCCAGGTCGAAGAAGAGGCGCGTCAGGCGCTGGCGCGCGTGGGCCTGGAGGACAAGCTGCGCGCGCTGCCCCGGCAGCTCTCCGGCGGACAGAAGCAGCGCGTGGCGCTGGTGCGGGCGATGATGATGCACCCGCGCATGCTGCTGCTGGACGAGATCACCGCGGCGCTCGACCCCGAGATGGTGCGGGAGGTGCTGAACGTGGTGCTCGACCTGGCGCGGGACGGCATGACCATGCTGATCGTGACCCACGAGATGCGCTTTGCCGAGGCCGTGGCGGACCGGGTGCTGTTCCTGGAGAACGGCAAGGTCGTCGAAGAGGGCAAGCCCGCCGACTTCTTCCACCATCCAAAGACCGAGCGCGCCCGGCAGTTCCTGGACACGTTCGAGTTTGCGGCGGTTAAAAAAGCGTAAACCCATTGACAAACGGTTTTGGAGCGGATATAATCATATCAATCCGATAGGAAATGAAAGGAGGCGCCCGGCATGTTTGCGATCCAGTTCTGCATGTGTTGTATGTGCCGCGGGCGTCGTCCATCGACCTGTCGGCCGTCTTGACGTGCAGAAAGAGACGGGAACCGGCGGGGCAGATTGGATGCGCGAATCGTCCAACCTGCCCCGCCGGTTTTTATACTTCTGAAAGGAGGTCCGGAATGATGAAGCGAATGACATGGCTCATGCGGGCCGCTGTAACCTTTCGATGTCAGAGCATGATGCGTCGACACTGAATTTCGTTTATGACTCAATGAGATAAGAAAAGGAGAATCACCATGAAAAAGATTTTTGCGCTGATTATTGCCCTGATCCTGACCCTGTCCCTGATCACTGCCGCCTCCGCGGACGCGCAGGCCCGCACGCTCGACGAGATCAAAGAGAGCGGCAAGCTCGTGATCGGCGTCTTTTCGGATAAAAAGCCCTTCGGCTATGTGGATGAATACGGCGAATACCAGGGCTACGACGTCTACTTTGCCCGCCGCCTGGCCGAGGACCTGGGCGTGGAGCTGGAGCTGGTGAGCGTGGACGCGCCCAACCGCGTGGAATACCTGACCAGCGCCAAGGTGGACATCATCCTCGCGAACTTCACCGTGACGCCCGAGCGCGCCGAGGTGGTGGACTTCGCGCTGCCCTACATGAAGGTGGCGCTGGGCGTGGTCAGCCCGGACGCGGCGCTGATCACCTCCGTGGAGGACCTGCGCGGCAAGACGCTGATCGTGTCCAAGGGCACCACCGCCGAGACCTGGTTCACCGCCAACGAGCCGGATGTGAACCTGCTCAAGTTCGACACCTATACCGAGACCTTCAACGCGCTGCTGGACGGCCGCGGCGACGCGCTGTCCACCGACAACACCGAGGTGCTGGCCTGGGCCATCGAAAACCCCGGCTTCACCGTGGGCATCGAATCCCTGGGCAGCCTGGACACCATCGCCCCGGCGGTTCAGAAGGGGAACGACACTGTGCTGGCCTACATCAACGAGGAGATCCAGAAGCTGGCGGAGGAGCAGTTCTTCCACGCGGATTACGACGCCACGCTGAAGGATGTCTACGGCGACGCGGTCGACCCGGACAACCTGGTGGTCGAGGGCGGCGTGGTCGAATAACGCCCGATGAACAGAAGCGAGACAGCGCCTCAATCAGAGCCGCTGTCTCGTTTCTGTTCATCCATCAGATCCCTGAGCGTCATCCCGAAGAAGAAGTCGTGGACCATCGCGTCAAATCGCCGCCACATCGGAAGCGTTCGGCAATGCGCCTGCCTCGGACAGCCTTCCGCGCCGGGCGCGAGGCAGGCGACGGTCGCCAGGCTTCCCTCCGTGAGCTCGAGGATCTCGCCCACGGTGTAAGCCTCGGGCGCGCGCGTGAGCCGATAGCCGCCGCCCTTGCCGCGATGGCCCTTCAGCAATCCGTTCTGCACCAGTGTTTTGAGGATGAGCTCCAGATACTTAACGGAGATTTCCTGGCGCTGGGCGATTTCGTTCAACGGCACAAAACCGTCGGCACCCTGCTCGGCCAGGTCCACCATGACGCGCAGCGCATAGCGCCCTCTCGTTGAGATCATGTCATCGCCCCCCTGATGATATAATCCTATTATACCGAAAGGGAACAGGGTTTTCAAGCCCGAGAGAGAACAAACCGTGAAAGACCGTATATCCTGTTGACCAAATGGGAAGATAAGACTACACTGTCTGATGGTGACGGGATGAAAGGAGTGTGCGACGCATGAAATCCATATTGATCAAGGATACCACCCGCGAGGAACGGGAGCGCATCGTCCACCAGGCGATCTGGGGCGCATGCGGCATCGACTGCGAATTTTGCTCCGGCTGCGACAATCGCGGCGGCGGGCGGATCGAGGCCATCTACCAGGCGTACATCGACGGAGAGAAGGAAATCAGCGAGATCAACGCCGAATACCGCGCGCCGTTTGTGCGGGGATAGCAGGCAGAGCGGGCAAGGGCCGCGCCAGGATGGTGGACGCGCTTCACACAAAATTGACTTGCATTATTCCCCGTGAGGCATATAATATAGATAGATACAACTAACTCAGCGGCGAACCGGTCCGAAACAACGATTCACAGGTTGAAATGGCAGACGCCGTTTTTTTCGGGATGTATATTAGTTTCAACTAATTATCTGAGCGCGCTGCCGGGCGATGCGGGCGAGCGCCGAAAGCTCACGTATCCGTGGCTTATGCTCTCGGCGGTCGCGATAATGCCGGGCATGGCCTGCTGCGGCCGGCTGGCCTTCGGGTTTGCCGCCGCGGACCGGCATCCGCTGGCGCGGGAATACGACCTGGCGAAAGACGGGGATGGACCGCTGCTCAGCGTGAAGAGAGGGGCAAAGCCATGATCGTACTGCAGCTTATCCTGTTCTGCGCGCTGTTCACGCTGATGGTGAAGCTGGGCGTGGGCGGCAGCGCGCTGAACGGGCTGTATTTCTATCCGAAGCCCGTGCAGGAGCGCGTCTTTGCGCTCGGGCTGACCGACCGCGCGACCGTCGCACGCAAGCGCAGACGGTTCATGCTTTCCTTCTTCATCGTCATGCTGGCCGCGCTGCTGGGCATCATCGGCCTGTGGAACGGCGTTCGCACATTCTGGCCCGCGTACGGGCAGGCGCTGCTGTTCCTGGAGGTCATGAACTGGTACGACGGCATCGTGATCGACCGGCTGTGGGTCGGCCACAGCGCGTTCTGGATCATCCCCGGAACGGAGGACGTCCCGTTTGTGCAGACGTGGTCGCAGGTGCTCAGGAAGCGCGGCATCCTCACGCTGGTCTGGATCGTCGGCGCGGCCGTCGTGGCGGGATTGGCGGTTCTGATGTTTTAGACCGTCGACGGTCTGCGCGTTGAAGCAGGCAGAAAAAATGAATGTTCGCCTCTTGACTCTACCACTGTGGCAGGCATTATAATGGCCCTGAGCTCAAACAAGTCAGCATCAGGAGGTACCGCTATGCTGAAGATCGGAGAATTTTCAAAGCTGTCCAGGGTCAGCGTCAGGATGCTCCGCCACTACGATGAGATCGGCCTGTTGAAACCGGCAGAGATCGACCGCTTTACGGATTATCGGTATTACAGGGAGGACCAGCTTCCGATGGCGGGCCGCATCGCCGCGCTGAAGGATATGGGCTTTTCCCTCGCCGATATCGTCAGAATCCTAGGGGTCTACGACGACCGGGAGCAGCTGGAACGGTTCTTCTCTGCCCGGCAGAAGGAGCTGGAGGCATTGTCACAGGACACGGCGCACAAGCTGACGCTTCTGGACGCAGCCCGGAAAAGGCTGAGAAAGGAAGAGGATATGAGCTACAACGTTACTCTCAAGACCATCCCCGAGCGCTACGCCGCCACCGTTCGGATGACCCTTCCGCGGTACGAGGATGAAGGAATGATCTGGGGAAAGCTGGCGGAGGAAACCTGCCGGATGAATCTCGTGGAGGACGATCCCTGCCTGTGCGCGGTGACGTACCTCGACGGGGAATACAAGGAAGAAAACGTGGAGATGATGGCCTGGAAGACCGTGAAGGGCAGCTATCCCGACACGGCGCATGTGAAGTTCCAGACGCTTCCGCAGGTGACGGTGGCGAGCTGCACGTATCAGGGCAGCTACACCCGGATCACGGAGGTCTACGCGGCGGTGATCGCGTGGATGGAGGCCAACGGCTATGAACCTGCCGCGCCGATGTTCAACATCTATCACGTCAGCCCGCACGAAACTCAGGACCCGGATGCGTTCGTGACGGAGATCTGCTACCCGGTGAAAAAGAAGTAATCGTGTTTTCCGGGACGGAGCGCCTCTTCTGCGGGGGAGGCGTTCCCTTTGAGGGCGTACGCGATCAACGGAAGAGAGAGAGCGGGTGTGAAGACCATGAAAACCTGTGAACGATCCAGAAGGCTGTTATGTATCGGCATCATCGGCTGCCTGCTGTATGTGGCGGGCGATTTCCTGTTCGCCGCGACCGGGAAGGGGCAGACGACGGAAAGCATTGGGTTTATGGTGCGCGTCGCCTATCTCGATATGGCGACCTGGCGCATGGTGGCCAGCATACTCTGCGGGTTTATCGGAACGCTCATGTACTACATGGGCTTTCACCGGATGTATGGCCTGCTGAAAGCGCGCATCGGCGAGGGCAGGGATCGGATTTGGACGCGCCTGTTCCGCGTGGCCTATGTGACCGGCACCGTCGCCTGGGCCTACGTCCACGCCATGTTCATGACGGTTGCGCTGATCTTCAGGTATACCTATCAAGTTTACGGCGATGTGCAGGCGGCGGCGGACATCGCCAACCGGGTCTTTTACGCCAATGCCGCGCCGATGGTCATCGCTTACCTTCTCTGCGACGCGCTTCTGACCGTCGTCATGATCGCGATGGTATGGAAGAAAATCATACCGCTGAAGAGCACGGGTGCGCGAATCCTTGCCACGCTCTGCAACCCGATGGTGCTGCCGGGCATCGTCGGGAACCTGCTGGCGCTCCTGCCCTGGCCGCTGAACCAGCTGGATCACGGGACGGAATCCTTCGGGCACGCGCTGGTACTGGTCCTCGGACTGATCCTGCTGAAGGAAATGAAGCGGTCAGACGAACTGAAGCAAACGGAGGGATTGGCGTGAAACAGACGGTGGATTGGCAGCGCGTCGCGCATCTTTTGAAAATCGGCATCTTTGCCGCGCTGGCGGTGCTGGTCGGAGACATGCTTCTGGGCTGGGGCATCTCCGATCCATCCGTCACGGAGCTTCCGGCGATGTTCACGCGATATCTGTCCGTATCGGACGGCCGGATTATTGCTTCGGCGCTGCTGGGGCTCATCGGCATCCCCGTTGAATGCCTGTGCTGGTTCGCCATCTACCGGATGATCCAGCCGTATTCCGAAAAGGACGCGCACGCCTACCGCGCGGGCATCATCGGTTGTCTGGCTTTCGGAGGCTGCGGCGTGCACGTGCCCTGCTGCGCGGCGGTGTATCTGGTAAAGCGCTTCTACGCCAGCGATCCCGCGACCGTCGCGGATGAAGCCCTGCGCTGGATCGGCTGGTTTTTGCTTCCTGCCACAGTCATCTTCAGCGCCTTTTTCTTCCTTACGGCCATTGTGCAGATCAGGGCGTTCGCCGCCGGACATTCGCCGCTGCCCCGCCGGTGCTGGGTGTTCTCCATATTGTTCGGGCTGGTCTGGATGGCGTTGATGCGGCTCATCGGCGACTACGGCGTTACAAACGCCCTGGCCACGGGATGGATCAGCGTCGGGAACCTGTGGATGATGGGCGGCCTGTATTTTGTGGCGAATAAGGCCGTGCAGGGAGAAACAAGGCCAATGGAATGATCTGCGAATGCTGAGATTCATGCGGATCTGTATGACCAGCGCAAATGCACGCTGCACCATCCCGTCGGTGCGGAGACGGCGATCAGCATGTAGGTGGCGTAGATCAGCCGCTCATCGGCGCGGGAGATGCGCCCGTTCTCCCGAATCAGGGTGCAGAGCACGTCCGGCGCCATCCATGACAGCAGTATGATTGAGGCATAACAGCTGAACAATCCGATTTACTCCCTTGCTTGTTTCCATTGACCGGGCGGTCTTTTTTGTATGAACCGGCGGATAGGATTCGGCGCTGTAGGCTGCGACCCCTCGCTTTGGGCCGAGCGCCCAAATAAGGTGTTTCAATGATTGTCGACGTGTTTCTGCGGAACCCGCCGACCCGGAAAACGTTCCGTTTTCCCGGACTGTGTTTCTGAAATGCCAAACCGTATTTTCGGCGGATTGAGCTGCATTTCTAAGTTCTTTTCCATTGACTTAGCCGTCTTTCCGATCGAAACTGCACCTCCCTGCATTTAGAAACGCACTCTAATCATGACAATCCAAGAAAGACAACCACGATCGGCAGGACGCCGGGTGTGGTTATCGCTGTTCAGACGGCTTGTCCAGTATGCTCCTTTTTCGCATGATTGTTTATTCATGAATGCATCCAAATCACGCCATATATGCCTGCGATCTTCAACGGGATGTGAGTAAGTCTAACTTTTTTTGCGGCTGTGCCGTTTCACGTGTTGCATTTCTCTGATTCGTTCGCTATTATAGAAGAAAACAGTGACGGCTGGATGGAAGAGGCTCCGGAGGGCGACACGCTCTGCCAGGTAGCGCCGCTGCAATCCCTGGTCCAGAACTGCTATGACGGCATCGTGACCGTGGAGGAGCTTACGCGGCACGGCGATACCGGCATCGGCACCTTTGGGGGCGTCGACGGCGAGATGATCGTGCTGGATGGCACGGTCGTCGGCCTATACTGCCCGGATTACATGGGCGGGCTCAACACGCCCGGCTGGCACTTCCACTTCATCAACGAGGATCGGACCCGACCCACTGAACACCGACGATTTACAAGACGATACAGGAGGTATAATCATGAACATCATCAGGAACCAGAACGACGGCAGCCTGATCATTGCCCTGGAGGGCCGACTGGACACCACCACCGCGCCGGAGCTGGAGCAGGAAATCAAGAACCGCCTGGACGGCGTGACCGAGCTGGTCATGGACTTTGCCAGGCTGGACTACATTTCCTCCGCCGGTCTGCGCGTGCTGCTTTCCGCGCAAAAGGTAATGGGCAAGCAGGGTTCGATGAAGGTGATCCACGCCAATGAGATGGTCATGGAGGTCTTTGAGGTTACCGGTTTCGCGGATATTCTGCTACGGGGAGATGATGGCTATGATTCTATTCATCAATGCCTGTGTGAGACGCGAGTCCCGCACAAAGCGGCTGGCGGATCAACTGCTGTCAGGAATGGAAGACGAAGTTAGAGAGTTGAGGCTGGAGAATGTCTCCTTCCCGCATGTCGATGAGGCTTTCCTGCGGGAACGGGACAGGCTGATTGGTGAACAGCGCTTCTCCTCAGCCGTTTTCGATATGGCACGGGAGTTTGCCTCGGCGGATATCATCGTCATCGCGGCTCCATACTGGGATCTGTCCTTCCCGGCCGTGCTGAAGCAATACCTTGAACAGATCAACGTGGTTGGTATCACCTTCAGATACACGGAGGACGGAATCCCGCAGGGACTTTGCAGGGCAACGCAGCTGTATTATGTGACCACGGCCGGCGGCAATTATGTCCCGGAGGAATACGGCTTTGGCTATGTAAAGGCACTGGCCCGAAACTTTTACGGGATCGGGAGCGTAGAGTGTGTCAGGGCTGCTGGACTGGATCTCATTGGCGCGGATGAGGGTGACATCCTTGCACGGGCCATGGATCTTATTGGGAAGAATAATGACGAGAGGAACTGAAACATGATTACCTTAATACTTTCTTTTGTCGTACTGGTCATCGGCTACTTTACCTATGGCAAGCTGGTGGAGCGCACTTTCGGTCCGGACGACCGCGTGACCCCGGCCAACAGCATGACCGACGGCGTGGATTACATGCCCATGAAGACCTGGCGCGCCTTTCTGGTGCAGCTGTTGAACATCGCGGGCACGGGCCCGATCTTCGGCGCGCTGATGGGCGCGTGCTTCGGGCCGGTGGTGTTTCTGTGGATCATCTTCGGCTCGGTGCTGGGCGGCGCGGTGCACGACTACATGGTCGGCATGGTCTCCGAGCGCCACGAGGGCAAGTCCATCGCGGAGCTTTCGGGCATCTACCTGGGCAATGGCGCGAAGTGGGGCATGCGCCTGTTCTCGGTGCTGCTGCTCCTTTTGACGGGCACGGTGTTCGTCAACAGCCCCGCGGCGCTGATCGCGCGGCTGACGCCCATGGAGAACGACACCATGCTGTGGGTGATCGTGATCCTGCTCTATTACGTGCTGGCGACGCTGCTGCCCATCGACAAGGTCATCGGCAAGCTCTACCCGGTGTTCGGCACGGTGCTGATCGTGATGGCGGTGGGCATACTGGGCGGCACGATCTTCGGCGGCTACTATGTGCCGGAGCTGACGCTTCAAAACCTGCATCCGTCGGATCTGCCTGTGTGGCCCTACATGTTCGTCACGGTGGCCTGCGGCGCAATCTCCGGTTTCCATGCCACGCAGTCGCCGATGATCTCCAAGTGCATCACGTCTGAAAAGGTCGGCAAGAAGGTCTTTTACGGAGCGATGCTGTCCGAGTCCGTGATCGCGCTGGTGTGGGCGGCGGGCGGCGTGGCCTTCTACGGCGCGACCGGCGGCCTCAATGAAGCGCTGACGAACCTCGGCCAGTCCGGCGTGGTCTACGACATCTCCACCGGCATGCTTGGCGCGGTGGGCGGCCTGCTGGCCATCGTGGGCGTCATCGCCTGCCCGATCACCTCCGGCGACACGGCCTTCAGAAGCGCCCGGCTGATCCTCTCCGAGATGTTCCACCTGAACCAGAAACCGATCCGCAACCGCCTGGTCGTGACGATCCCGCTGCTGGCCGTCGCCGCGGTGCTGACCCAGCTGGACTTCAACGTGCTGTGGCGCTACTTCTCGTGGAGCAACCAGACGCTGGCGATGATCTCCCTGTGGGTGGCCACGGCGTACCTGCTCAAGACCCATTCCAACAAGATGATGAGCCTCGTGACCGCCGTCCCCGCAGCGTTCATGTCCGCCGTCTCGATGACCTACATACTGATGGCGAAAGAGGGTTTCCGGCTTGGCGCGGGCATCGGCTACCCGGTGGGCGCTGTGTTCGCTGCTGCCTGCTTCGCGTTCTACCTGACGAAGCTGAATCGCGCGAAGCGGATGATATGAATTTCAGGTTCAATAAGGTATCGAACCTGAAAGGCAAACGATAAGCTTGCTGCCGTAGACATCTTGCTTCTTTGAAGGGTTTGTGTCGGGGCTTGATCAGGCTTTCCCGCTCATCATAGCGCTTCGGATCGGCGGCATGTGCCATCCGAACAGGAGGCCGGCGGACATGGCGGCCTCCTGGGCTTTGCTGACGCTGGCTTTCCGCCTGAAAACCGGGGACTGCCGTGCAGTTGAAGCAGCGTTCCGCAAAGGCACGAAAAGAGAAAGGACGAGGATCGTGAAGAAAACCGTTTGTTTTTTGCTGGCTGTCCTGCTGCTGTCTGGCTGCTTTGCGGCGCTGGCGGACGAGTCCCGTCCCGGGGCGGATTACGCGGATGCGGATAACTGGGCCTGGTTCGGCATCGGCGAGGACAAGGCGGCGGATGTGTTCCTGATCTGCCCCACGGTGGACATGAACGACGAGTTCAACATGTCCCTGGAGGACGCGGACACGAAGGCCAGCTTTCTGGGCGCGCTGAACATGGAGCGCGGCCT
>CACWVN010000061.1 GCA_902764285.1 uncultured Eubacteriales bacterium | reverse complement strand
AACACGCCGCGGCCCAGCCCTTCGTCGTGCCGGGCGTATTCGTCGCAGACGTCCTCGCCGGCCACGGCTACCTGGCGCTCATAGTGCTGGTTGGAAAGGTTCCATTTCATGCCGGCGCACAGCGGGTTCTTCTTCGCGGCGGCCTTCCCGGCGATCCAGTGGGCGTGGATGATGCTCGTCCGCGCCAGCCGCAGGGCGTTATAGTCGATCTTCCGGTCGAACGGGATCGACGGGTACAGCGTGTGCCAGCTGACGGGACAGGCGGCTTTGGGGTTCACGTAAGCCTCCAGGTGCCGGGCCAGCGTCAGCGGGTCCGTCTGCTGGGCGATGCCCTGCTGGATGATCTCCGCGATGTTGCCCTGCAGGCGGCCTTCCTCGGCCCATATCCGTTGCGAAAGCATCCGCCCGTCGGTGTACAGCTTGCCCTCGAACATCGCCCGCAGCGTGTCCGTCGGCACGGCGGAAAGCGTGTCAACAAACCGCTGGGAAAGCCCGGTGCCCGCCCGGGCGGCCGCGGCGTCCATATAGGCCAACTCCGCCTCCACGCGATCCTCGGCGGCTTCCCGCGCGGCGTCGTACACCGCGTCATACAGCCCGCGGCCCAGCCGGTCGATCTCCTTTTCCAGCTCCGCCTTGTAGGATACCAGCCACCGCTCCGTAAGGCTGCCGGGCTTCGCGGCGCCGATCTGCGCCTCGATGCGCTTCGCCGCGCGGATGTACAGCTGGCGGATCAGCCGGTCGGTGGTGTCGATGTTGCGGATCATGCGCACGCGCGCGGCGTGCAGCAGCTCGTCGTGCAGGCTCGCCACGCGCTACCACGCCCTTCCGGCGTCGGCGGTGAAGCTGTCCTCCAGCATCGCCTTCTCTTTCCTGATCTGCGCCAGCTCGGCGTCGGCCTTGACGTCCGGTTGCCATTTGGCGATGTAGCTTTGCCGGCTGCGCGCCTGCTGGGCCACTTCCGTCAGGTCCTGGGCGCGCTCGTCCTCCTCGTCGTCGATGATCGGATACAGATGCTCGATCTTCAGCGTGTACTCGATCTGCGGCAGCTTCTCGCCGTGCAGCCGCGCGATCTTCAGCATGGCCTCCGCCATCCATATCAGCATGGTGTCCCATCCGGTGGCCCAGCGCTCCTCGCACCGGGAAGTCAGCGACCAGTACAGCGCCCGCATGGCTTTCCCGCTGGCGCCCAGCCCGGTCAGCAGGTCGGGCGTGATCCGCGGCACGCTCAGCAGCTCGTGCATGTCGCCCTGCAGGCGATCCAGCGTCTGGGTCATGTGGTCGCCGTAGGCAAAAGTGGTTTCCAGCACCTGCGCCTTGGCCTGGTGCGGGCTGGTGGGCTCCGTTTGCAGGTCGATCATGGCGTTCGGTTCGATCACGATGCTCTTCACGCTCTCCTCGGTGGCGTCGGTGAACACCTTCTGCCCGAACATCTGGTATCCCAGCGCGTCCAGGTCGTCCGATTTGATGCGGTCATAGGCCCGCTGATTGCCGATCAGCTCGCGCACGTCGCTCTCGCCCAGCAGGTCGCCGGAAAGTCCGCCGTTCACCACCACGTAAACCGGCGCGAAATCCAGCCCCGTATCGTGATCCCGGCAGATGATCTTCACCGGCCGGCCGTATCCGTCAAACTCGCCCTCGTCCAGGTAGCACCGGTTTCCTTTCATCCGGTACCGCTGCTTCCAGTACCGCTGGCGCGCCTTGTCGGTGATGGTCTCCGGGCTCGTGCCGTAGAAGAATACGGCCTTGTCCACCTTCCGCGTGTCGCGATCGTCGGGGCTGTATATGAATTCCAGGCTCGGCGCGAACCGCAGCGCCACGCCCTTCCCGCTTTCATAAGACAGCTTCAGCGCCACGCGCTTCCCGATGAACGCGTCCCGCACGCCCTTCAGCAGCTGCTCCGACCATCCGTTCGCGTCCAGCGCGTCCTTCAGCCACTGGGTCAGCTCTTCCGCCGCGGCTTTGTCCGCGTCGTTCCGCGGAATGAAACGCAGCTCCGGGGCCCGGGCGCACATGTGGCGGCTCTCGTCGTTGATCAGCTTCTTGATCCAGTTTGTCCGGGTCAAGTCCTTGCCCTCGCCGTCCCGCTTTCCGTCGTACAGCGCATAGTATCGGATGATCTCGTCCATTTCTTCCAGCACGCTGGTGCCGTACAGCCCCGAAAGCTCGTTGCGGATCAAGTCCTGATAAATCCGATTGTCCATCATTGGCCGTCATCCCCATTTCCGCAGGCCGTTGCGTCGTGCGCCTCGGCCGGAATAGTATTTCTTGCGGCGGTTTTCACCGCCTTGGATAAACTCGGCCAGGCCCGTGGTGGCGTCCGGCGCGTCGTCGTGGGCGTTGCGCCCCTTGCGCTGGTATCGCACCATCGCCCGGGCGTATTCGGGCCACAGGCGCTTCCAGTCGTGCGGGTAGTACAGGTGGCGCTCCACATAGCCTGATTGTGTCAGTATGCGCGCTTCCTTGTTGTCCCGCTGGTTGTGGTCGATAAACTTCGTGCCGCGCCATTGGTGGCGCTCCCACAACAGCCGCTCCACGTTGCGCCGGAAGCCGCGGCCGCCGTTGTTCGATTCCACCACGCAAACGGGCACCCGGTGCTTGTACAGCAGGTCGGCCGTCTGCAGCTCCGTGTCCTCCATGGGCGCGTCGGTGTACAGCACGTCCAGGATCGCGCCTTCGCCCTCCAGCGTGTTGGCCACGATGGCGCACAGGTAGTCCGCGCCGGTGTCCGCCGTGTCGATGTAACACAGTCGCTTTCCCCGCGTCGTCCATTCCAGCAGCTTGACGTAATCCCAGTCTGCCGTGGTGGCAAACTGCTGGTACATTGCGCCCTTGCGGTCCACCGGCTCCTGGCCGTAGTTGGCGGCCATGATCTCCGGGCTGGTCAGTCGCGCGCGGGCGTCGTAGGTCGCCCGGGACAACAGCTCTGGACATAGCATTTCGCCGTTCTCCATCGGCGTGCACATCTTGATCTCCAACCATTCGCCCGGCTCATCCTCCAACACGCGGCCCGCCAGGTCGCGGCTGGACCAGCGCGTCATCACAATGATGATCATGGCGTCCTCTTCCAGGCGGGAAAGGAACGCGTCGGCATACCAGGCGTATTGCTGGTCCAGGAAATCGTCGTTATAGGCCTCCGTCGGCAGTTTGATCGGGTCGTCAATGATCCCGATGTTGAAGCCGATGCCGGTCATGGTGCCGCCGAAGGACGTGGCCAGGAAGCTGAAATACTCGCCCTCCAAAGCCCAAATCCCGCGGGCGCTGTCGCCGTATTTCAGTTTGACCTCCGGGAAGATATCATGATAGACGATTTGATCGGGCGAAATCTTCTCCTCGTCGATCTGATCGCGCACGCCCTGGGAGAATCGGCCTGTCAGTATGTCGTTGTAGGAAATCACACCGATGCGGGTATCGTGCCGCTGGCCGAACGCCCATTGATTGAACCCGCTGATGCTGTAGCTCTTGCCGTGGCGTGGAGGGATGGACAGCACCACCTTTCGGTAGGGCTTCCCGTCCGCCCGCAGCAGCTTTCGCTGGAACACGCCCTGCAGCACGTCGGCGATCCGCTTTAGGTGCGGCCGGCTGTCTTTGAAAAACTTCGGGTCGCGCTGCTTCTGGAACTCCCAAAGGCTGCTCCGGCAGCGCTCCAGCTGTACCGCGCGGCGGATCAGCGCGTCGCTGTCGCGGATTGCTTCCACGGGGGCCTGTTTCTTGCGTGCCATCGTCATCCTCCAAAACGCCACACGGGCAGGCTCCGCCGCCGGAAAGGCGGTGCGCCTTCCCGTCAGGGCCTCCCGTGTGTTCGCCTGCGAATGCCTTCGGGGACGGATCAACCCTCGGGGTCTACAGGCTGCTTTTCTTCTTCAAACACCAGCGCCAGGTCGATGCGCTTTTCCTCGCCCAGCACGCTGGCATGGATGCGGGCGCGGCCCTGCCGCCGGTCGATGGTTTCGATCTCTTTGTCAAATAGCGCGAGCGGCCCGCTCGTAATGACCACGCCTTTGGGCGTCGCCTTGGCCGTCGAAATGTCCCACGGCGTGCCGCCGTTGTCCAGCCATGCGATGCGCCGGGCCTCGTCGTCGGTCAGCGGCGCGGGCCGTTCTCCGCCCAGGATACGCAGTACGCCGGGCAGGTGCCGGATACAGTGCCAGTCCGCCGCGCGCATTTCCGTTTCCACGAACACATAGCCCGGCAGCATCACGTGCGTCACGTCGAAAGGTTTCCCGCCCCGGCGCTCGCGCATCACCTTCATCGGCAGCATCGCCGGATAGGCCATGCGGTTCAGTCGCATGCGCACGTCCTGCTCCGCGCCCGTCGTTGCTTGCACCACATACCATTCAGCCATTCCCGTCGTCTCCTTTGCCTTCGGCTTCAGCCGTCAGCTCCTTCAGCAGGTTCGGGTTCTGCCGCAGCTCCTGCCGCAGCCAGTCCATGTGCGCTGCGGCCATTTCGTCGCCGCTCGCCTCGAATCGCTCCAGCGTCTGGTCTCGGTAGCGGTATACGCTGGTGGCCACGCGCATGGCTTGCATGGCGCCCTTGATAGCTTCCGGCAGCGTCAGGTCGCCGAAGTCGTCCTGGCCATCGGCCACGCGCTGCAGCAGCCCGTATTGGATCAACGCCAGCAACTGGGCGGAAACATCCGCGGGAGCCTGCTGTTCCAGCAGTGCGCGGATGCCTTGCAATTCCTTGTTGGCCAGTGTCAGCCGGTCGCGCTCGCGGTGGAATTTCTCCGAGTATCGCTGCAGGGCGCTGTAGCTCAACGTGATGCCGCAATCCTCCTCCACAGCGGCCAGCATGTCCTTGTAGGTCAGGCCGTTAAAGGGATCGGCCAGCATGGCGTCCAGCTTTTCCCGCGTTTCCGGCGGCAGCTGGTCAATGCTGCTCTTCCTGCGGCGCATATCATCACCGCCCGCCTGCGATTGCGATGCTGGCGTCCTTCACGGTGCCCTCCACCACGTCCTGGCCCTTGTCGGTAATCCGCACCAGCACGCCGCGCATGGGGTTGATGTCCGGCTCCTCGGGCCGGATCACCAGGATGTAGCCGCGATCCGCCAGGAAGTTCAGGCAGGGCACCATGTCGGCGTTGATCTGCGGGTTTTCCGGCAGCAGGGCCAGTTCCAGCGTCTGCACCAGCATCGGCATGGACTGGGAAGCGTACAGCTTCTCCAGGATGCTGCCGCGGGTGATCTTCTTACGGGTTACTTCGGTGCTTCCAATCATGGCGTTCATTTCCTTTCTATTCCTGCCGGCCGCGCAGCTCGGCCAGACGGTTGGATACTTCGCCCAGCTTATCCACGATGGTGTCAAGCTTGGTGTTTTGTGCGCTGGTCACGCGCAGGAATTCATCACGCAGCGTGTAATTGATGGGCAGCTCGGAGATCACGCGGCTGACGCGCTCGTGTTCTTCTTCCTGCCGCTTTTCCATGGCCTTGAACCGTTCGTCGTCCTGGGTGCGCTGCCGCTTCCAGAACCACAGCAGCCCGGCCCACAGCGCGCCGATCACGCCCGTCACGGCCCAGTAGAACCATTTGCTGTCCATGATGCCGTTCATGCCGAACGCCCCCTAAAAAAACTGTCACAGGGCTTGCACCCTATGACAGCATTTTAATGGGTTTCTCCGACGTGCGAAATCCCGAAGTGCTTCGGGTTTTCCGTTTTCTACAGGATTTCGTCCAGGCCGATCTGCCCGGGGCGCACCTCCTTGATGATCTTCTGAACGGATCGGTCGGAAAGGTTGTACAACTTCTGAAGGTGGGCCACTTTATAGCCGCCCTTGACGTAATCGGCGCGGATTTGCCGATCGCGGAGCTGGCGCCGCACGTCGTCGTTCTTGGGGATGTAGACGTCGCGGCTGCCGCCGTACACCTCGCACAGCTTCAGCGTGGGTATGATCCCGATTATGTCCGCGATCTCCTTCTGCTTCGGCGGCAGCATGTCATACGTCACTTCATTCATCCAATCGTTCATTGACAGCCTCCTTCCGCCGATCCTGCCGGCCGCCCTTCTGCATCGCCTTCAGTGCCTCGATCACCCGGTTCGCCGCTTTCAGGCTCAGAAACCGCACATCCGAAACGCCTGCCCGCTTTTCGAGGAATCCCCGCAGCCGGGCCGGGTCCTCGGTCCAGCCCATTTCCCTGGCAAGCGCCAGTATCTTGTATTGCTGCTTCTGCGTCGCACGATCCGGTATATCCTTTTGCTTTCCTGCCAGCGCGTTCAGCCGGTCGATCACGTGAATGGCCTGTTTGACGTTCAGGTGCCGAATGGAATCACAGCCCGTCAACCCCGCCACCAGGCAGTGCAGCTCGTCGCTGTCCATGCCGGCGCTCTTGGCCGATCCCCATATCATTCGTATCTGTGCCGCCGTCGCCATGGTCGTCTACCTCCTTGTTTTTTCTCGCCGGCTCAGCCCTTCAGCTCCTCCATGTTCACCTCGTAGCCGAACACGTCCTCCACGGTCAGCGTCGCGCCGGTCTCGGCGGATTACGTCGGGGCTGTACTTCTTCAGCGCCTCCTTGTCCACTCTCGGCTCGGGTATGCTCACGCATTCGTCCATGTGCATGGCCCGCAGCCTGCCGATGATAACAGCCAGCTTCTCCTTCGCGCTGGGCAGCTTGATCTTCGTCGACCGCCGGAAGCCCAGCGTCCCGAAGGTCAGCACCTTGCTTTTCTTGCCGTCCATGTCGTCGCGGTGGTTCGTCGCGTAGTCCCGCAGCGCCAGCTCCAGCTGCGCCACCTGTTCCTTCAGCGGTGTAGCCTTGTCCGTCGCCGCTGCCCGGGCCGCGGCGATCTGTTCGTTCATCACGTTCTCGATCGCCATGATGTCCCGGGTATGCTCTCCGATCGCCCGCAACGCCTCGTCGCATTCTCTCCAGCTGTTCAGGGTGATCATGTTCTTCAGTTTCTTCCTCGCCATGGTGTTATCTCTCCTTACATTCTATATATGTCCTTTGTTACCGCCAGCAGTTCGCCAAGCGTGTAAGTGGCCTTATCTCCGCAGGCCGCCTTTTTCGACGCTTCAAGATCCTTCCGTGCCCTTGCCAGCTTTAACACCTTCGCCGCGCCAACTGCTTCCAGACTGCGACCGCGGCCTGTGCCCCCTGTGTGCCCCAGCATTTCGCCCAGCGCCCACAAAAGATAGTGCACATCCCCGAACGAATCGATCTGATCCAGAATCGCCTCCGCTTCTTCGCAGAATCGCTTGCGGTTTAGCGGCTTCTTGGGCGGCGGCAGCAGGCCCTTATCCCGTAGCAATGCCCTTATCTCGGCCCGCTCCTTCTTCTCGCGTGCCGACATAGGCTTGCGTTTCTTCGGGGTGCTCATGCCGTCTCCGCCTCCTTCGTCAGCGCCAGCCGCAGCGCCGGGATCAGCCGGTCGTTCAGCATTCCGATTTGTTCGCCGAAGCCGGTCACGAAATACTTGTACACGTCCTCGATGTCGAAGCGATCGGCCCAGCCAAAGAAACCCGACGTGCTCCCGCACTCCTCCAAATCCACCAGCGCCGCACCGGCCCAGTCGGCGTCGCCTTCGCTCCAGGGATACAGCTCCTTGATCTTCTCCCGCGTCAGGTCAGCCCGGAACACCCGGGCTTCGTCGTGCCCTTCGGCCAGCCTGGCGGCGATGTAATCGACGGGCAGGTCCAACAGGAATCCGGCGTATCCTGTCCCGTCAAAGCCCGTCCACTGGCAGCCGTAGCCGATGGCCGGCGCATCCATCGGCGTCAGCATGATCTGCAGGATCAGCTGGCGCCGGATGCGGTCCAGCGTGATCGTCGCCTCGCCCATCCGCATGCCGTCGCGGTCGTACAGGCAGAATCCGTCGACCAGCAGGCCGTCCTCGATCGTGCCGAAGCTGTACCGCTTCCCGCTCTCGTTCTTCATGACTTTACGCATGCGTCTTTACCTCCTTCATGTTCAGTGCTTCCATCAGCCGGTTCCATCCACTGGCGACGACGTAAACCGCCAGCCCATAAATGCCCAGCAGCGCGCGCCAGCCCTTTTCAAGCTCCGGGTTCTCGCTGTACTCGTCCCGGGCGTCGATGATCTTGCCCATCCAATAGGCGGCGTAGGCCTTCCGCATCCGCCGGGCCTCGTTCTCGGCCTTCTCCTTCTCAGCCAGCGCCCTGGCCAGCTCGGCGTTCTGCCGCCGCTTGATTTCCTGGGCGACCAGCGCGTCCACCAGGGTGTTGTGCACCTGCTGGCCCTCGTGCGCGGCGATCAGGTTTGTGCTCATTTCTGCCGCCTCCCTTCGCCCGACCATACCCGTGGCCGGCCCTTTGCGTCTACCAGCAGCGTGGCGTGGCCGTCCTGGCTGATCCAGTACATCACGCCCGTCTGCTTGTCCACCGCCACGCTTCCCTTCAGCGCGGGGCGGTAGTAGATTTCGCAGATGTCGATATTGTTCAGGCTCACGTCCAGCCGCGCGTTCTCTGCGTCGAATTTCGCCTGCACGGTGCAGCTGACCAGGATTGCCGCCAGCAGGATCACCACCGACGTGGCCAGCGCGATCTTGCCCCATTCCATGCTTCGCTTGTCTTTCACCCTTGGCACCTCCTATCGCTTCAGCTCGATCTTCAGCACGCCGTCCGTCCCGAATGGCTCCAGGCTGAATACGTCGTAATCGCCGTACAGCTCCACCAGGTCCTCCAGCTCCGCCGGCTGGTTGCCGTGCACGGTGATCCTGGCCGTCAGCCGGCGGGAAACAGGAACGTCCACGCGCAGCTCCTTGGCCTCCGTGAACATCAGCAGCTCGTTCAGCTTGATCATGGGTATTTGCCTCCTCTGTCAGGTTGTGCTATAATGGAGGCGCGGCGGTGTCAGCGCCGCGCGCCACGGAAACAGTGCGTTTGCTCAAAAGAGCAGCTTGTAGCGTTTGGCGGCATCCAGCATCCTGCCGGTGACTGTGCCGCCCTGCGCCGCGTTCAGGCAGATGTTCAGCAGCTCCACAAAGTTGCCCATACCGCCATGCGCCGTATCCGTGGCGATTTTTATGAGCCCTTGCCGGGCAGCTTCGTCCAGGTCGTATTCTCGCAGCATGTCGCGCACTTCCTCGGCCCGCACGCCGTTCATGCGGATCATGCGGTTGCGCCGGGTGATCTGCGCCAGGTTCTTCATGCCGGTGCCGCCACGCGTCAGCGCGTCCTGCAGCACCATCGTGCCCGCGAACAGCGCCGTGGTGGGCGTGTTGTCGCACAGCTTGCGCAGCGTGTCCAGCTTCTTCACGTTGTCGCCGCGCAGGTTCTCGGCCTCGTCGTAGATCAGCATGGCCCCGGGCCGGCTGTTCAGCTCGGCCACCAGCTGCCGGGTCGCGCGCATCAGGCTGCCGGGCTTCAATGCGATGCCCATGGCGTCCGCGATGCTTTCCAGCAGGTCGCGCGTGCCCATGTAGGGCCAGCAGTCGATGTAGAAGGTGTTTTCCCGCTGCCGGGCGTACTCCTTCAGCACGGTGGTCTTGCCGGTGCCCGGGTGCCCGATCATCACGCACGTGGCGTACTCGCGCCGGAAGTTGTCCATCGCGCCGAAGGCCGTCACGTAGTCGGTGGTGGAATAGATGCGCCCGCCGATGCCGAATCGCTGCACGCTGGGCAGCATGGCCGTTTCCATGGCCGGAGCCTCCTCTTCCTCCGGCGTGTCCTGGCCGGCGCCGTATTCCCGATCCAGGTACGCTTCCAGCTTCTCCAGCCGGTCGCCGCTGGGCACGTAGCCGTTGTTCACAAACGCGCTCAGCATGGACCGCGCCACGCCGGTCGCGGCTTCCACGCCGGCCAGCCCCTTCCCGTCCTTGCCCCGGGTGTCGCGGATGTGCCGCAGGCTGTCCCTGATCCACTGGGTTCCGGTTTCCTTGATGATCCTTGCCTCCATGGTTTTACGCTCCTCTCTCGTGTTCGTTTTTGCAAATAATCCGGCCGTCATCGGCCAGAATTAAGCCCCTGTAATCCCAGCTGATAGAAATAATCGTCCAGCTCCGTCCGGGTCGCCGCGTCGGCTGTCGCCTTGCGCCGTTCGCCGCGGCGCCTGGCGGTGGTTTCCGCCTCCAGGCTGGTGATATTGCCCGCGGCCGTTTCGTCCACGGCTTCGTGGTAAAGGTTTCCGCTGGCCCTGCGTCCGATCCGGCGCCCGGTGCGCGCCGCGATCCGCTGCCGCACTTCCGTTTCCTGGCGCTTCTGCATGCTCACGTGCCGGGCGATGGTCTCCTCGTCCTCGCCCACGTACTGGAAGGCCTCGCGCACCGCTGCCTCGCAGATGAACCCGCCGTCGGTGATCCGCCGCACGGTGATCTCGTCCATCTCGCAGTTGTTGAACTTGATGACAACGCGCTGGGTGGCCAGGTGTATCAGCGCTTCGTCCCAGTAGATGCGGCCCCGGAACTTGATGCCCTGCGGCGTCACCACGCGCACCGCCTCCTGCATCCGCACCTCCGAAAGCAGCGCCCAGCTGAACTCTTCAAACCGTGCCTTGGGCAGCCGTGCATACCGCTGGGCGGGCGTCTCGCCGCCGTAACCCTCGTGCGGGTGCTGGTTGTAGGCCGGCAGAATCTCGTTCTGGAAAACGTCCACGAACTCGTCCATGGTCATCAGCTCGCCCTTCTCCACCCACGCCCGCAGCGATCGGTCAAAGTTTTCGGCCCGGTCCTCCGGCTTGCCGCCGCAGTATCCCCGCAGCTGCCGGCAGTATCGCTCCTCCAGCGTCCGGAAGAATCGCTCCACCGGCTTCGCCCAGCCGTGATAGGCCTTGGCGTGCACAGCCTTGATCCGCAGCGTCTGCATCACGCTCGCACCGGTCAGCTTCAAATACATCTGCTGCATCAGCTCCGGGTCGCGGTGCATCCAATACTCCGTTTCCTCGTCGCCCTCAAAGTGGCGGCTGCGGTAGTCCTTGCCGTTGTCCATGTAACACCACACCGGCGCGCCGAATACCGGGCTATTCTTCTTCTTAGCGATTCCCCGTACCAGCGCCTCGGTGATCGTGCCGCTGTTCGGGTTCGTGCTGATGCACCAGCCCACCAGCATGCCGCTGCCAATGTCATACCAGGCCGTCAGCCACGGTCGCACCGGCCGGCCTCGCTCGTCAAGTACAAACAAGTCGAACTGGTGGTGGTCGCCGAACCAGCCTTCGTTCACCTGGTCGGGCTTCTTGCGGATGCCCTTCATCATGTACCGGGCTTCCCACGCCTTGCGGCCTCGGCGCATGTAATCCTTTTCCTCGTCGCTGATCTGCGCGATCACCCGGTTCACGGCGTGTCGGTTCGTCGGGGCGATCAGCCCGCCACCGGCTTCGCCGCAGGCGGGGAAGGCGTCTGCCAGGTCCGTCAGCTGCAGGTTCGCATGCTCCATGCTCTCGGGGTTGTAGGGGCAGTGCCCGCAGGCGTCCGGCTCGGGAAACTGGAACAGCCGGTCCAGTATCGTGTTTGCCTTCAACAGGCCCGCGTCCAGGTAATCCGCGCAGATGCGCCGCCGCGCCTCCGGGCACATGCTCCGGCTCTCGCCCTTGTCGCTGCGCCCGCTGCGCGTAAGCCCCGCCAGCCCTTGCTTTCGGTATCGCTCCTCCAGCCGCCGCAGCGTAGCGCCGCTCATGCCATGCCGCTCCGCCACCCCGTTGATGGCCTCGGTCAGACCCTTGCCAGCGCGATCCCGCAGGCCGATGACCTGCAAGACCGCCTGCTGCCGGTTCAGCAGCTCCTTCACGCCGTCCTCGCCGCGCCTTGCTTTGTAGGCGTCCAGGTCGAAGGCCTCCTCGTCGGCCGTGGCCGCCATCACGTCGTGCTCCCGCTGCTCCCAGTAGCGTATTTGCGCCTCCGCCGGCAGCGCGTCCAGCGGGATGCGATAGCTGATGCCGCCCTGGCCGGCGCTCCCGGGGATGACTTCTGCATGCAGTCTGCCAGATTTTATCCGGCGGGTTATCGTGCTTCCGTCGATTCCGGTCAGCCTCGCCGCCGTGGCGGTGTCGATGGTAATGCGTTCGTTCATGGTGTTCACCTTGTCATAAGTCGTTCATTGCAGTATAATCAGCCGTGGAGGTGTTGAGTTTGGATTTAGTAAATGCGATTGAAACCAAATGCCCGCGCATCCCTTCGTCGCTGTCAAACCGGCTGATCATTACGAGCACTTGTCCTCTTTTGCCGGAAGAAATCCAAGTTTTCAATAATGCTTTCTGTGCCTTGTCTCTGGCGCTTAGTACGGATAAATCCGTCAATCCCAGCATGTATATCAACTTGATTTTTACCGATAGTGATACGGTCAGCATGTCCATCAGCGATGGCGATGAATGGGGATATTATGTTCCTATGGCAATCTACCCCGTCCATCGCTGGAGGATGAAAAACATGAATCACATCGGGATGCTTGCGTGTGCTCTTGAAGAGCTTTGTCACCATTTCTGGTCGATTCGGGATGAACTGCTGGTTCAGGACAAGGTAATCGAATTGATCCAGACGATAATGCCAAACGTTCGCAAATCGGACGTTTATAATCCGAACTGGACGCCAGGTGGCTGACCGATCGGTTTTTGCCTGTCTCTCTGTCCGAAACCTTCAGCATGGCCTTTCCTCCTTACCCGCACCGGCGCTCGCCGGTGTTCTTTTCGCCCTCGCGCAGCTTCAGCGCTGCCTCGATCCTCGGCTGCCAAGCCTCGTCGCTGCGGTCGCCGTACAGTATGTAACTCAGATTTGCGCTGCTGGTGCCGATGGCCCGGGCCAGCTCCGCCTGGCTCATGTCCAGGTCGATCAGCCGCTTCTTCACCTGCTTGCCGAAAGCTGTCAGCTTCTTGCCCTTCGTGATGTTCGGCATGATCTGCCCTCCTTTTAATGGGAAGTACTTTTATTTCTTTGGAAAATGTGGTAAACTGTATGTGGTTGGGTTTATCCAACTCACACAGATATTATAGTTTGATATTTCCAAATTGTCAATACAAAAATATGGAAAAAGGCAACTATTTGAGGTGGTTTTATGTTTTACTCTCGGTTAAGTGAACTCTGCAAGACAGGTGGCACAAGTATTTCCCGGTTCTCTGTGGAGGTATTAGGGCTTAACAAAAGCACGCCGAACGGGTGGAAGAACGGATCGTCTCCTAGTGCTGATGCAGTGATCGCATCTGCTAGGCATTTCGGGGTATCTGCTGACTACCTGCTCGGTCTTTCTGATGACATGAAGTCAGAGGGCGGGCTCAGCGCTGAAGAGTTGGAATTGTTGAGTGCCTGGCATGAGGCCCCGCCGATCCTGCGCAGTGTGGCCATGAATGTGCTGCGCACCAGCCTGCCGGAGGAGGGGGGAACATCGTCCCCTTCCCAGGGCTCTGGAATCCCTGAGGCGCTTTAACTTTGCCGCTCTGTTAATCCAATTAAGGTATATTTATGCTTTAATTATGAATATTCCGTATAGGTAGTTTTGAGACTGTTTTATGCAGGATTTACCCTATAAAATCGGTTGAAATTCGCACAAAAAAGTGCATTTAGTCTGCATTTAGTGCATTTAGTCAGTCGCTGTTTTGACGATGACTCGTGATCCGTTAGGAGGTTCGTTTATGAAATACGTTATTCCTCATTATGACAGGCAAACAAATCTACAGATGCTCAGGAGACGACTGCAGCAAATCGAATACAATGCATTTGAAGTCGAAAGCCTTTTTAATGATGTATACGGTTTATATCTGAAGGCATATCAATATGAAAAAAACGGGGATTATGAAACTGCACTTGACTTCTATTATTGGTTATTATATACTTATTCACCAGGCGGTACTTCATATTTTGAGAGACCTGCTATTATTCTTGAAAAGCTAAAGAGATATGAAGAAGCTGCGATAATTACACAGATACACATAAAGCTTGCAAGACACCCTGACGCCCATTTGGATTCTGCTGCAGCTACAAAAAGGTTGCGCCGAATCGAATCAAAACTACGAGCAACACATCAAAAGAAGTAGCGTCTGACGCGTCTGACGATTCCCGGTCTTTCCAGCCCAAAACAGCGAAAAGCGCCCGATTTGGACGCTTGCCCTAAAAACCTTTTTCAACTAATGCGAACACTTGTCCCCGTTTTTCTTCCGTGGCTCTCTTCACCCAAAACCGCGAAACCCCTTGCAATTACGTTGTTTTACCCACTCCAAACCCTCCGGAATTCGTCATTCCCCACCAAAACCCGTTTTTTCAAATAATCTACTCCGTTACATGTGCGCATGAAAGCGATTTATCGCTTGACCAGTTCCACCGAATTGAGCATGTAGCGCATGATGCCTTCCATGGCGGTGTAATCCTCGTAGGACGC
>CACWVN010000060.1 GCA_902764285.1 uncultured Eubacteriales bacterium | reverse complement strand
CGCCGGTCCCCCGGGAGACCGCCCCACCAGGGTAAGGGAAATGTCGTTGATGAACTGCGAAAACCCGCTGTACTTCAGAAACGACCCGAACAGGACAAAGATGAAGATGTATGTCGCCGAGACGCCGCTGCCGGTGCCGAGGATGCCGATCGTATCCCAGACCAGCGACTTGATCACCCGCTTCATGGTGAAGGCCGCCGTGCCGAAGGTCGTCGAAGCGGCGGAGGCGGCGGGCTATCCCATCGACAAAATGACGGTGGCGGGCGGCAGTGCTGGGCACGCGCTGGCCATGATCTACGCCTACCGCGACGGCAGGGACGCGCCCGTGCCCGTCGTGTTCACCTACGGCGCGGTGGGGCCGTCCAGCTTCGTCGCGGAGGACTGGGGCATCTTCGGCGTCGGCCTGGACACGGACGAATCCCGCGCCGCCGGGGCCGCGCTGTTCAGCGTGATGAGCGGCGAGGCTATCACACCCGAGGAGATGGCGGACGGTTCCTACCGCGAGAAGGTCCACGCCATCGCCGCCGCGGAGTGGGTGCGGGAAAACCCTGTCCCCACGGTCGTCGCCTACGGCGCGTGCGACAGGGTGCAGCCCTTCCTCGCGTCCAAAAGGCTGGAAACGGCCCTCAAGGAAAACAACGTGGACTATCGATACTTCGTGTTGGAGCACTCCGGCCACGGCCTGCAGAACGACAGCGCCGTGTCCCGGCAGTGGATGGAAGCGGTGGAAGAATACCTGGAACGGTATATGCCGGTAAAGTGAGGGACAAATCGAGTCATGGGGATGCAAGAGAACCACACAGTCAGCCGGAAGACGGCCCTAATCATGGAGGGCGGCGCCATGCGCGGCATGTTTACCTGCGGCGTGATCGACGTGCTGCTGCGCCATGATATCCGCTTCGACGGCGCGGCGGGCATCTCCGCGGGGGCTGTGTTCGGGTGCAACTTCAAGTCCCGTCAGCTGGGCCGCCCGATCCGCTACAAAAAACGCTACTGCCGCGATCCCCGGTATTGCAGCCTCCGGTCCCTGCTGCGCACGGGCGACCTCTACGGGGCGGACTTCTGCTATCGTCAGCTGCCGGACGAACTGGACGTATTTGACCGCAAGGCATTCCGGGAGAACCCGATGGCGTTCTACGTCGGCGCGACGGACGTCCGCACGGGGCGGTGCGTCTACCACAAATGCGCCGACGGCGGGGACAGCGACATGCTGTGGTTCAGGGCCTCCGCGTCGATGCCCGTCGTGTCGAGGTCGGTCGCGGTGGACGGATACCTGCTGCTGGACGGCGGGATCTCCGACGCGGTACCCTTTGCCTACATGGAAAAGATGGGCTACGTGCGCGATCTGATCGTGCTGACGCAGCCGAAGGGCTACCGCAAAAAGCCCGTTTCGCATTCCGCCCTGATGCGCCTGCTGCTTCGGAAATACCCCGCGGTCGCGGACGCCATGGCGCGCCGCCATGAGATGTACAACCGGCAAATGGAGGAAATTGACAGGAGGGAGGCATCGGGGCGGTCCCTGGTGATCCGCCCGCCGCATGCCCTGGGGATCGGCCGAACGGAAAAGGACCCGGACGCGCTTGAGCGGGTCTATCGGCTGGGCGTATCCGAGGCGGAGAACCGGCTGGCGGAGATCCGCGACTGGGTGGGTCGATAATTTCTGAATAATCAAGCTTGATGGCGGCCGGCGGTGCCCGACGTAAAGCGCATACGACCACTTCACGCCCGGAGCTGATGCTCGTCGTCATGCCCACATGCAAATCGCCGCCCCGGTTGAGCAGTGCGGCGCTGCATACCACCTGTACCGGGGCGCCGGTCAGATTCAACGCGCCATGAGGGCTCCGCACGCGGAGCCCTCATGGCGCATATCCTGGTTTGTTTTCTGGCGCTGGTCTGTCTTCGTTCTGAAAGAAAATCATTTGCCTTTTGCCCGGCAGCTGCCGCGGCAGACGAGATGCACGGGGCAGATGACGTTCTGCGGCGGGCGGTCGTCGCCGTGGATGCGGGCGCGGAGCAGCTCGATGCCCCGGCCGCAGTCCACGCTGCACAGGTCGGCGGGGAAGTGCTGGGTGCCCTGGATGTTGTCGAAGCTGACGATGCCGGGGCGCCAGTCGCGCAGCTCGGGGGTCTGCTGCAGGACGGACTGCACGTGCCAGGCCTCCTCGTCGCAGAACACGAACAGGCCGTCCACGCCCGCCTCGCGCCAGCGCAGCAGGCACTGGGTGACGGAATTGTGCCAGTTGGGCTCCGCCGTGCCGGGGTGCTCGCCGCTGCAATAGTGGAAGCGGTCTTCCGCGGGGATCCGGGCTTCGTCGCAGGCGCGCTCGAAGCCCTCCAGGCGCTTGTCATAGCTGTAGACGATGCGCTGGTGGGCCAGGTAGCCCGGCCTGCGGCAGCCGTGCTCGATCAGGTGCGTGGTGGCGAGATAAGCCCCCTGGGCGTCGTCGCTGGTGACGCTGTCGGCGATGCCCTCGCCGAGCGGGCGGGACATCAGCACGAACGGCACGCCCAGCGACTGCAGGCGCTGCACGGTGGGCAGGCTCTGGTTGGTGGGGAACAGGAGGATGCCGTCCACCTGCCGGGCCACGGCCGTCTCCACCAGCCGCTCCTCCAGGTCGGCCTGCTCGCGCGAGCACATGATCTGCAGGCTGTAATTCTTCGCGGCGGCGGCGTCCTGGATGGTGTCGGTCATGATGCCGTAGAAGGGGTTGGACATGTTGCCGAGGATCACCGCGAGCGTGCGCGTGCGCCCCGAGCGCAGGGAGCTGGCGATCTGGTTGCCCATGTAGCCCATCTCGCGGGCGACCTGCTGGATGCGCAGGCGGGTTTCGCGGGCGATGTCATCCTTGTTGCGCAGCGCGTGGGAGACCGTGTTGATGGAATAGCCCGTCTCGCGGGCGATGTCCTGCATGGTGACGCGCCTGGAAGCGTTCGACTGTGTCATGTTCTTCTCCGCCTTCCGCATCTTTTGCGGGTTTGTTGCATACAGAATAAAACATCTATATTAACTTCCCGCAGAAGAAAACACATTTTTATGAAAAATAGTGTCATTTTCCCCTTGACAAACCCATTATAGCATGCTATGCTGATTACAGACAAGAGCATTAACGTTAATGTTAACGATAATTATTTGTAAGTTCTGCCAAATATTGCAAGATCAGATAAACCTGCAACCCGCGAATTGTTTAGCGCTGGACGCTATTCAAATAATAAGGAGGAAATCCCCATGAAGAAACTGTTTGCTATGGCTCTGGTTCTGTGCATGCTGCTCGGCGCCGTGTCCGTCGCGTGCGCGGAGGAAGTCACCACCTTCACGATGTGGACGTTCATCGCCCAGCACCAGGAGTTCTTTGAGAAGGCCGCCGAGCGCTGGAACAGCGTCTATCCCGACCGTCCCATCGCCGTCGAAGTGACCACCATCGGCTACGACGACATGCACAACAAGTTCAAGGTCGCCCTGCAGGCCGACGAAGGCGCGCCCGATATGTGCGACGTCGAGCTGGGCCAGTTCCCGAACGTGCTGGCTTACAGCGACAAGCTCCTCGACCTGACCGACGCGATGGCGCCCTACATGGCTGACCTGGTGCAGGCCCGCCTGGAGATCTACGCCAAGGACGGCAAGTACTACGGCGCTCCGCTGCACGTCGGCGCGATGGTTTGCTTCTATGACAAGGCCCTGCTGGAGAGCGCGGGCGTCAACTACGAAGACATCAAGACCTGGGACGACTGGTATGAGGCCGGCCTGAAGCTGAAGGAAGCCGATCCGGAAGCCTGGATGGGCACCGTGGAGACCAGCACCCAGTGGCTCGCTTCCCTGATGCTGGCGCAGCAGGGCACCGACTGGCAGAAGGACGGCGAGGCCCTGATCAACACCCCTGAGCTCGCCAAGGTCATCGACACCCAGAAGTCCTGGCTCGAGGCCGGCATCTGCGAGACCTGCCCCGGCGGCCAGCCCGACACCGAAGAGGGCAAGGCCTACATCGCCAACAACAAGATCGCCTGCGTCATCATGCCCTTCTGGTTCATGAGCCGCTTCACCGATGAGATCGGCGAGAACTGCAAGGATCGCTACGTCCTGGCGCCCTGCCCCGTGTTCGAGGAAGGCCAGCTGCAGTCCATCGGCCAGGGCGGCACCGGCACCGTCGTGTACGCCAACGGCACCAACCCCGAGCTGTGCGCCGAGTTCGTGGCCTTCGCGAAGGTCTCTCCCGAGGGCGAGGCTCAGATCTGGGACGTCATGGGCTTCGACCCCTGCAACACCTCCATCTGGGACGACGATTCCATCATGAAGACCGACGACAACAAGTTCAACCAGTACTTCATCGGCTACCCGATCGACGCGCTGCTGCCCATCAAGGATAGCATCGGCTTCATCGTGTCCACCTCCATTAGCCCCACCATCAACAACTATCTGGGCACCACCCTGTGGAACGAGGTGTACGTGGACGGCGTCGACACTGCCGAGGCGCTGGAGACCGCTCAGGAAGCCATCGACAGCGACCTGTTCTAAGGAAGTGATCCGCGACTGAATTGTCGCGCGGACAGGCGGCGGCTTTCCGGCCATCTTCGGCCCGAGCGTCCCTCGACTACCCTCCGAGGTAGCCTTCGGATCGCGCAAGCCGAATCTGACCCAAAATCCACTCGCCAGACCGTGCGAAATCCCGCCGCGGCTCCCTTCGGGAATATCTAACGATCCCAGCCATGGGAGGGGGAAACTTCTCCCTCCCATGTTTCATGTGTCAGGGATCCGCGCGAGGATCCCAGATGCCTACGATATATATTACACAATACCATTCAGAGAGGGGTAATACGATGCAAGCACAAGCGGTTGGTCCGGCGACGCGGGGCAACGGCAAGCGCGCGCTGATTCTGCTGATCCTGGGCGCGCTGCTGCTGGTGCTGGGCGTAGTGGGGCTGTTCTCCCTGCAGGGCAAGGCCGTGCGCTTCGACGCCGCCTACGATGCCCGCGGCGACCTGAGCCCGTTCTTCTTCGGCCAGCTGGAGGAGGGGCAGGGCTACAGCTTCCTGCAAAACCTGTGGCTGGGCGTGGTGCGCTACCGGCTGTGGGTCATCCTGGCGGGGATTGCGTTCATCGCCGCATACGTGATGATGAACCGCGACCTGCTGTATTCCCAGAGCGTCGCGCCCTACGTGTTCGTCGCGCCGTTCATCATCACCTTCGTGGTGTTCTTCGCCTATCCCTTCATCTCCACCGTTCTGATGAGCTTCCAGGACATCACCGGCGCGGGCACGAAGTGGATCGGCTTCAAGAACTACCAGGACCTGTTCGCCAACAAGAATTTCTACACCGCGGTGCGCAACTCCGTGGTCTACATGGTGCTCACCTGCGCGATCCTGATCCCCGTGCCGATGCTGCTGGCCTACATGGCCGAGACCGGCATGTCCAAGATGGGCAAGCTGTTCAAGACCGTGGCCTTCATGCCGGTGCTGTGCTCTGTCGTGGTCGCGGGCATCATCTTCCGCATGATGTTCTCCGAGCTGGACGGTGCGATGATGAACCAGGTGCGCGGCCTGCTGGGCATGAAACCCATCACGTGGCTGAAGGACAAGAGCGGATCGATGTTCGCGATGGTGCTGCTGTGTTTCTGGCGCTGGACGGGCATGAACATGCTCTACTACATGGCGGGCCTGAAGTCCATCTCCCGCGAGTTGTACGAGGCCGCGGACATCGACGGCGCCAACAGCGTGCAGAAGTTCACGAAGATCTGCCTGCCGCTTTTGAAGCCCACGACGATCTACGTGCTGACGATCTCCATCTACGCGGGCCTGGCGATGTTCACCGAGAGCTACATGATCTTCGGCGGCAACAACAGCCCCAAGAACTACGGTCTGACCATCGTCGGCTACCTGTACCGCTACGGCTTTGAGAAGGTCGACAAGTTCGGCTTCGCCTCGGCGGTCGGCCTGGTGCTGCTGTTCGGCGCGCTGATCATCACGCTGATCCAGCTGCGCATCACCGGCGTGATCGGCAGGAAGGAGGACTGAGCATGAACAGGAAGGCATCCAATCCGGTTTCCAGGATACTGCTGGGCGTGTTCTTCGCCATCCTCTGCGTGCTGTTTATGATTCCGCTGTACGCGCTGCTGCTGGGCACGTTCAAGGGCGGCGCGGAGCTGTTCGTCAGCGGCCTGAACCTGAACCCGACGTTTGAGCTGCTGCACACGAAGGCGTGGCGCTACCTGTTCACGGGCGTGATGTCCAACGGCGAGCTGAACCCCCACGACTACTTCCTCTGGTACAAGAACAGCCTGCTGGTGGTGCTGGTGCAGGGGAGCCTGACGCTGCTGCTGTCCTCGATGGTGGCCTACGGCCTGGCGAAGTACAATTTCAAGGGCAAGAACGCCATCTTCATGTGCGTGCTGATGGTGATGATGGTGCCGCTGGAGATTTTGATGCTGCCCATGTACACCCAGGTGAACGCCATGGGCCTCAGGAACACCTACGCGGGCGTGATGCTGCCGTTCCTGGTGTCGATGAGCGCGGTGTTCTTCTTCCGCCAGTTCCTGACGAACATCCCCTACGAGATGATCGAGGCCGGGCGCATCGACGGCTGCACCGAGTACGGCGTGTTCTTCCGCATCATCATGCCGGTGATGAAGCCGGCCTACGCCTCCATGGCGGTGCTGACGGGCATGGGCGCGTGGAACGCGCTGCTGTGGCCGATGCTGGTGCTCTCCGACATGAAGAAGTACACCATCCCGATCGGCCTGAACACGCTCTGGTCGCCCTACGGCAACAACTACGACCTGATGATCACCGGCTCCTGCTTCGCGATCCTGCCGCTTCTGCTGATCTACCTGTTCGCGCAGAAGTTCATCGTCGAGGGCATGACCGCCGGAGCCGTGAAGGGGTAATGAGAGTGGAGAGTTGAAAGAGTTAGGAATTAGGAGTGAGGAATAGATGGCGGTTGCCGCACGGTATCCCTGTAGGGGCGGCGATGCGCTGCCCGCCCAAAGCCATTATCTCAACTCTGAACTCTGAACTCCCGTCCGGTAAAAAGGTAATGAAGAAGAGAATCGTACTGTTTATTGCTTTGCTCCTGTGGGCGCTGCTCCTTCCCGCACAGGCGGCGCAGGTGAAGTTCGGCAACGCGAGCGTGCACGACCCGTCCGTTCTGTACGACGGGGACAGCGGCACGTACTACATCTACGGCAGCCACATGCAGGCCGCGAAGTCGAAGGATCTGCAGGACTGGAAGCTGTTTTCCCGGCTGGACAAGTGCGCGCTGGCGCCCGACTACGCCGTCGAGTTCAGGGAGGCGCTGACCTTCGCCGAGGCGGGCACCTTCTGGGCGCCGGACGTGATCCAGTTGGCGGATGGGCGCTACTACATGTACTACTGCTGCTGCGAGGGATCCAAGCCCCTGTCGGCGCTGGGCGTGGCGGTGTCCGACAGCCCAGAAGGGCCGTTTGAGAACGTGCAGATCCTGCTCAGGAGCGGCGATCCGGGCTACGACGCCACAAAGCTGCCCAACGCCATCGACCCCTGCGTGTTCTTCGATGCGAACGGGCGGCTCTGGATGGTCTACGGTAGCTATTCCGGCGGCATCTTCCTGCTGGAGCTGGACCCCGAAACCGGCCTGATCCAGGACAGCCAGGAACCGTACGGCATCCACCTGCTGGGCGGCAACCACAGCTGCATCGAGGCGCCGTATATCGTGTATTGCGGTGAGACCGGCTACTACTACCTGTTCCTGTCCTTCGGCGGGCTGAACGTGGACGACGGCTACAACATCCGCGTGTGCCGCTCGAAAAACGTCGAGGGCCCCTACGAGGACGCGGCGGGCCATGACATGCGCGACTGCATGTGCCAGCCCGGCAACTTCTGGAACAACGACGACATCGCCCCCTACGGCACGAAGCTGATGGGCGGCTACACGTTCGAGCCGCTGGCGGGGGAGAACAGCGGCCGGGCGCAGGTCGTGCGTTCGCCGGGCCACAACAGCGCCATCGAGACGGAGGATGGCTGGTTCCTGATCCACCACACCCGCTTCAAAGGCAACGACGCGCGCTACATCGTGCAGACGCGCAGGATGTGGTTCAACGACGACGGCTGGCCCGTCGTCGCCCCCACGCGCTACGTGACCGACGCCGCGATCCCAGAGGGCGCCGAATGCGAGCCCTTCGGGACGTTCAAGGTGCTCTTCCACGGGCAGGACGTGAACAAAGTGGAGCACGTGTCCGTGCCGCTGGAATTCGGTGAAGCGAAGGCGACGGCCGCGTGCGCCTCACCCTCGACGGCGTAGACTATAGCGGCTTCTATGCCGTCGGCTACGACGCCGACCAGGACGCATTCGTCACCACCTTCACCGCGATGTCCGCGGACGGACAGGCCGTCTGGGGCGTGCGGGCGACGGGACAGGATTAATCAGAGCAAGGAGAGATAACATGAAGCAGGCCAAAATGATCCTCGACAGGGACTACGTCATCAGCAAGATCGATCCCCGCATCTACGGCTCGTTCATCGAGCACCTGGGCCGCGCAGTGTACGGCGGCATCTATGAGCCCGGCCATCCCGAGACCGACGAGCAGGGCTTCCGCAGGGACGTGCTGAAGCTGGTGCGCGACGTCGACGTGCCCGTGGTGCGCTATCCGGGAGGCAACTTCGTCTCCGGCTTCAACTGGGAGGACTCAGTGGGCCCGGTCGAAAAGCGCCCGAAGCGCCTGGACCTGGCGTGGTTCACCACCGAAACCAACGCCGTGGGCCTGCACGAGTTCGCCGACTGGGCGAAGAAGGCCGGCACCGAGGTGATGTACGCCATCAACCTGGGCACGCGCGGCCCCGAGAACGCCCGCGACATCGTGGAGTACGCCAACCACAGATCCGGCAGCAAGTTCTCCGACATGCGCATCGCCAATGGCGCGAAGGAGCCCTTCGGCATCAAGCTGTGGTGCCTGGGCAACGAGATGGACGGTCCCTGGCAGATGGGCCACAAGACCGCCGTGGAGTACGGCCGCATCGCCAACGAGACCGCCAAGATGATGAAGTGGGTGGACCCGTCCATCGAGCTGGTGGCCTGCGGCTCGTCCTCGTCCGAGATGCCCACGTTCGGCAGCTGGGAGTACGAGATGCTGAACGAGTGCTACGAGAACATCGACTACGTGTCCCTGCACCGCTACTACGGCAACCCAACCGGCGACACGCCCGGCTTCCTGGCCCGCAGCATGGACCTGGACGGCTTCATCAAGTCGGTCGTCGCCATCTGCGACGCCGTGAAGGGCAAGAAGCACGCGAAGAAGCAGATCAACCTGTCCTTCGACGAGTGGAACGTGTGGTACCATTCCAACGAGCAGGACAAGGAGATCTGGAAGCGCGAGAAGTGGGGCCCGGCGCTGCCGCTGCTGGAGGACGTGTACAACTTCGAGGACGCGCTGCTGGCCGGCAGCATGCTGATCACGTTCCTGCGCAACGCCGACCGCGTGAAGGTGGCGTGCCTGGCGCAGATCGCCCCGATCATGACGCGCAACGGCGGCGGATGCTGGGCGCAGACCATCTACTGGCCGTTCCTGCACGCGTCGAAGTACGGCCGCGGCACGGCGCTGCGGGCGCTGGTGGACACGCCGGTGTACGATTGCAGCGACTACGAGGCCGTGCCGCTGGTGGACGCCACGGCGACGCTTTCGGACGACGGCAGCGTGACCGTGTTCTGCGTGAACCGCGACCTGGCGGAGGACTTCGCGCTGGACATCGACCTGCGGGCGTTCGGCGGCATGAAGCTCGCGGAGCACATCCTGCTGCACCACGACGACGTGAAGGCCGTGAACACTGAGCAGAACCCCATTCGGCGGCATGAAGCTCGCGGAGCACATCCTGCTGCACCACGACGACGTGAAGGCCGTGAACACTGAGCAGAACCCCAACAACGTGGCCCCGCAGGCGGGCCCGGACGGCACGGTGGACGGCGGCCGCGCACAGGTGAAGCTGCCGGCGCTCAGCTGGAACGTGATTCGGTTCGAACGAACCTGATAGATGGTTGTCGACGTGTTCCTTTGGAACCTGCCGACCTGGAAAAAGTTTTACATTTTCCTGATCATGTCCAAAAACGGGGCGGCTCCGGATGGAGCCGCCCCGTTTAACAGAAAAACCTCTCTATTGCCCGGACGGTCTCATTTATTCTTCCGTAAAATCCGTGTCCATGGCAACCTGCAATTCATAATCCGGGAACGCCTTCTGCACATCGGCGACGACTTCTGTGTAGACAGCTCTGCGATCATTCGCGTCAAAACTGATCACGATATCGAAGCGCATCGTTTTCTGATCCTTCAGCAGGTAGAAACCGTGCATCTGCCGGACGTGCTCGTGGGCAAGGACGATCGCTTCAACCTGTCGTTTTGCCTGAATGACCTCTTCATCCGTCGTATTCACCGAGTAAACGCCGACGGCCGTCAGGATGACACGATGCTCCCGGAGCACCTTCATCGTGATCTCTCGGATCAGCTGATCCAACCGGTCCGCCGAGTACGTATCCGGCACTTCAATGTGGATGGAACCGTTCCACTTGTCCGGCCCGTAGTTGTTCAGCACCAGGTCATACGCGCCCTGCACGTCCGGGAAGCTCATGACCGTGTCATGGATCGCCTTGGCCAGCTCGGCGTCGTTGCGCTCCCCGAGGATCCGGGAGATCGTATCGCGCAGCATTTCGATGCCCGACTTGATGATCACCACGGAGATGATCGCGCCGAGCCATGCCTCCAGGGAGATGTGGAAAAGGAGGAAAATACCTGCGGCAATCAGCGTAGAGGCCGAGATGATGGAATCCAGCGTGGCGTCCTCGCCGGAATTGATCAGGGAATCCGAATTCACCTTGACGCCCACGCCCTTGACATAGCGCCCCAGCAGGATCTTGACCACCACGGCCACGGCGCTGTAATCCGGCGTCTCGGGATGGATGATCTGCTTGACGGATTCCACGAGGGACGTAATGCCCGCGTACAGCACGATCACGGAGATGATCATGGCGCTCAGGTATTCAATGCGCCCATAGCCGAACGGATGCTTCTTGTCCGGTTCCCTGCCGGCAAGCTTTGTCCCGACGATGGTGATCAGCGAGCTGCCCGCGTCGGAGACGTTGTTGACCGCGTCCAGCACGATGGCGATGGAATTTGTCATCAGGCCGATCACCGCCTTGAAGCCTGCGAGAAACACATTGGCGACGATGCCGACGATGCTGGTTTTGACGATGGTTTTTTCGCGGGACGCTTCCATTCCGTATGCCTCCTTGTGATCTGTCCTGTTATACAAGATTTCTTCTAAACATTTGAGGAAATTTAGTATTACAGCGCCGCTTCGACGGCCGCCCGGACCTCGTTCATGTCGATGGTGGGCTCAAACCGCGCGACGACCCTGCCCTCGCGGTCGATCAGGAACTTCGTGAAGTTCCACCCGATGTAGGTCTTGTCGCCGTACTTCTTGTTGTTCATGGCCGCGAATTTGTTCAGCGCCGCGTTCTTTAGGCCCTTGCCGAAGCCCTCAAAGGGCTTTTCGGAGGCAAGGAAGGCAAACAATGGGTCGGCGTTCTCGCCGTTGACGTCGATCTTCGCGAACTGCGGAAACTCCGTGCCGAATTTCATCGTACAGAATTCATGGATCTCGTCGTCGCTGCCCGGGGCCTGGCCCGCGAACTGGTTGCAGGGGAAGTCCAGTACCTCAAAACCGCGCGCCCGCAGGTCCCTGTACATCGCCTCCAGAGGCTCGTAATGCGGGGTAAAGCCGCAGCCGGTGGCCGTGTTGACGATCAGCAGGACCTTGCCCCGATACTCTGACAGACTGACTTCGTGTCCCTGCCTGTCCTTCACCGTGAAATCATAGACCGTTTTCATTGGAATGCTCCTTCCTGTTATTGTCGTGGTTCTTCTGGTTGTCCAGCAGTTCATAGAGCAGCGCGTAGAGCGCCCGCGCCTTCTCGGGCGGCAGGTCGATGCAGCCTGCGACATGGCCCGGGACCTCCCCGGCCTTTTCCTGCAGCGCCCTTCCCGCGTCCGTCAGTGTGATCTCGACGACGCGGTCGTCCTTGCGGCAGCGGCGCCTCTGCACATAGCCCGCCTGCTCCATCTTCTTCAGCAGGGGAGAGAGCGTGCCGTTGTCGAGCATCAGCTTCTCGCCGATCCCGGTGACGGAGATCCCGTCCCTTTCCCACAGGACCAGAAGGACGATGTACTGCGTGTAGGTCAGGCCCAGCGGCTTCAGCCAGGGCGTGTACAGGCCGGTCACGTGCCGGGCGGCGGCGTAGAGCGGGAAGCACAGCTGGTTGGCGAGCTTCATCGCCTCGCGATCATCGGTGTTCATGGCTTCTCCTTTTAATATATTTGATACAAACATATAGTATCAAATATATTTGGGTTTGTCAAGACGCAACACGTAATCAGCCGTGTAAAGATGTCGTTACTTATGATTGCTTAGGTCGAGGTTGCGCACAGCACACATCCCCGATATGAAAAAGGTGAAAGAGCGGCTTGAAACACAGCAAAAGATACTTCCTGTAATGCTCAATGAAACTGCCAGGGAATACATCCGCGTGGAAAAGGACGCACCTGTCGAGAAGTGGAATCAGGTGAAGAACCAGCGCCGCATCATCACCATTGACCATTGGCGCAGTCTTTTGCAGGAGTTGAAAGAGTTATGCGGAGCAGATTCAACAGAAGCATGTCCGACGACGTCCAGCGATATGTGGACGATCTTCTGCCATAGCGCATACGCGGATTCTCAGGAGAAAAGCTTTCAGCCAACACGGGGCAGGGAAAGACAGATCAGCCGCCGGAATGAGGCGGTGCTGTGAAACCTGAACGGTTCATGCCTGCAAGTACGGACGTCAGCACGGCGGCTCGTCGTCCTCGCCGCTTTCCGGTTCGGTGGTTTGATTTGCGCTTTCCTTTTTCATTTCGCCGTAGAAGTTGACGATGATGGACGTGATCAGGGCGACCACGACGATGCCGTACAGCCCGAGGATCACGCTCAGCACCCGGCCGATGGAGGTGGTGGGCGTCAGGTCGCCGAAGCCGATCGTGGTTACGACCGCAAAGCAGTACCACAGGGCATCCTCGAAGGAGGCGAACGCCTCGTCCGCGAATTGCAGCACATAGGAGAAGGAGACGATCAGCATCAGAAGGCCGGATATGATCTCGGCGGCGTAGGTCTTGCGGACGATCTCCTTGAGAACGTCCAGCTTGATGCGGGAGAACGCGACGGCCATAACGGAAATGAGCGCCGACAGCGAGGCGAAGAGCACCACGATGAGCAGGGAGATGAACTCGAAGGCGGTGATCGAAAACAGCAGGATCACCAGTATGGCGAGCGCATTCAGAACAATGCTCCACCGCTTGCGCCTGCGTGCGATGGCGAGCACGCAGTTCGCCAGCAGAGTGGCCCAAAAGACCAGGGAAATCGCGGTCAGGACCGCTTCGGTGGGGCCGACGATCGCCACCAGCGCGACACAGGCCATAAAGGCGACGCCGTAGACCAGGTTGGCGATGAACGCCGCCCGCGATTTTTCGCGCAGCCGGAAGGCGCGGAACAGGTGCGCCGCGCCCATCGCCGCGTACATCACGCAGATCGCGAAGCCGATGATCCCAGCATCCGTTTCTTTGCCCCACTTATCCAGGGCGGTGTAGCTCAGGGGAATGGAGAGTACGGAAAACAGCATATCCCCGACGAGGGGAACGAGTCTGCGGCTCCTACGCGTCTGACCAGGCATGGGGAAACCTCCTAACCGTATGGATGACGTACCGTCACTGAATCATGGATACGCCGGCCACGATCATTTCCTTGAGCTCGTCCAGGCTCACCTTTCCGACCGGCAGCAGGTACAGAATCTGGTGGATACCCTCCACATAGGCCACGAGGATCAGGGCGAAGCCCGCCACCGGCACCAGCATGCCCATCCACGGATACTTCGGCTTGCGCGTGTAAGAGAACAGCAGCACCAGCGGGGCCAGCATGAACAGGTAGACGGAGCCGCCGAAACCCACCGCCAGCGCGATGCCCAGGCCCCGGTTCATCGCGGTGTCGAGATTCTCCTCCTGCATGGCGTCGCCGATCGCGGCCTTGAGCGTCTCCTCGTCGATTTCGTCCAGGTTGATCGGCTCGTGCGTGGCGTCGGTTTCGGACGCTGCCCCCGGCAAATTGGCCTCGAACACCTCCATGTCGAAGCCATCTCCCTGCGTGGCGGCGGTCAGCGCCCGCTCCAGCGCCGAGGGGTCCGGGGTCGGCGTCGCGGACAGCGACGTTTCGATGCTCGTCACCGTGGACTGCACCATCTCGCCCATCGTGAAGCCCAATACCACCGCGAGATCGGCGATGCTCACGACCACCAGCATGATGGCCAGGAACACCGAGAAGTTCCACGAATTGCGCCGGGTCTGCAGGAACGCCGTGTATTCCTCGTGGGTCTTTCCGTGGCGGCGGAAGCGGAGCTCGCGCGTTTTGACGAACAGCGCCAGCACCAGGAACAGCACGAATGTCATCGGCGGCTTCACAGTCAGCAGCGGGTACGCCCAGATCGGGATCTCGACCAGCCCCCTGGCGGAGCGCTCCTTGAGCACCATACAGCCGACTTCATAGGCGATGGGCAGCAGCGCCAGCAGGCGGAAGAGGAATCGGGTCTTCCCCGTGAAAATGCGGCGGGGCCTGTAGTTCAGGAAGAACATCGACAGCGCGCACAGGAACAGGTCCACGAAGATGTTGAAGGCGACGAAGCCGCTGGGCGCGACCTGAGCGATGACGGTCTGAATCGCGGGCAGGGTCTCGCCGGGGTTTTCGATGAACGCCCCGATGCCGCCCACGACGTAGCGGTAGAACACGAGGCAGGACAGCGCCCAGATGCCCGCCATCGCCGCGGCGTTCTTGACGATCTGCTTCATGTAGCCGCCTTCCGTGTTCAAAAGCTGCGCGAAGACAGAGATGAGCAAAAACGGCAGCGACAGGTTGGCGACGTTTTGCAAAAGTCCGAGCGCGCCCGCCGTGTCCACCGCCACATCGATGTCGATGCGGCCCGCAAGCTGTACGATCAGCGCGACCTGAGACAGAACGATGCACAGCCAGCCGAGGATCTGAAAGTGGAAAAAGGAGAGGGGGCCCCTGTAGCGAATGTCGTTCTCGAGCGTGACCTCGTGCAGCTTCACGCGCTTTTTCCTGACCTTGTCTGTATTGCCCCGCTTGCCGAACATGGGCCGCGCCTCCCGTCAGTGGTTGTAATGCTGTGTCTCTCCGTGCCTCAGGCAGCTTCAGACAGCGCGGGCAGCGCTTCGACGATGGCCCTGAAGAACGCCAGCGCGGTGTCGTAATCCATGTAATCCGCCTGATTCTCCGCCCCGTCCAGGTGCTTCACCAGCGCGGCCTCCGGGTGGAATTGCAGGCCGACGGCAAAGGTCTTGTCCGTGCGCTCCACGGCCTCGATCATCCGGACACCGTGGGTGTCGGTGGTGCCTGTGACGGCCAGCCGGGTGTTGTCCACGTTCCCGATCGCCTGATGGTGCCAGGAGGGGCAGCCGGTGAGCGTCGTCGTGCCCACGATGTCATAGAGCCGCGAGCCCTCCGCTACCTCCACGTCGTGCGGCGCGTAATCCCGATAGGATTCTGGCGCGGCCTTCCGGTTGCGGTGCGTATCGTCGTATTCCACGCCGAGCCCGGCGAAGTGGGCCGGTATGTCCTGGATCATCTCGGCGCCGGAGATCACGCCCAGCATCTGCATCCCGCGGCAGAAGCCCATTACGGGGATGTCATTGTCCAGGCAGTAGCTCATCGTCAGGTAGTCGGAAACGTCCCGCTCGGCGTTGTAGTCGATCTCCGCCACGATGCCGTGCCAGGGCTGGGGGTCGAAGAACAGCGTGGAGCTGATGTCCTCGCCGCCGGTGAACAGCACGATGCTCACGCTGCCCACGGCCTCGGCGGCGTTGGAGCCGCGCCAGGTGTTCAGGCGCACCAGTTTTGCCGCGTCCGCGTCCAGAGCGCCGAGCGCCGTCACGCCTTCGGTCAGCCTGCCCGCATCGTCATAGGCCAAGTCGGCGGATGTGACCTGATCCAGCAGCACCCATGTGCCGCCCGCCTCCTCCACGGCCCGGCAGATGTTGGTGAAGAATTCGGAATCGGTATCCGCCCGCCAGGCGATGCCGACCACGGGCGTTCCGGGGAAGGGAACGACCTCGGCGGATTCCTGCGGCGCGCCCGCCTTCGTCACGCCGTCGCCGTAGATGGTCGCGAAATCATCGCGCATGGAGAAGACGCCGATTCCCTGCGCCTCATAGTCGGCCCTCTTCTGCGCGGCGCTCTCGGCATTGCCGTATTCCCGCGCCTCGTCGTCCGCCAGCACCATGTAAGCCGCGCTCCGATAGGGATTGCCCGAAATGGTGTAAACCTCCATCGCCAGGTCCCCGGAGGAATTGCCGAACGCCAGCACCGGCTGTCGCCCGATCTCGCGCACGATGGCGTCCACCTTGCTCATCTTGGCATTTTCGCCGTCGTAATTCCCGTCGAAGACGACCTGATCCGACGGCTGGAAGGTGTAGTCGGTGTCCGCTTCTTCGCCCTGATTCGTGGCGGTGTAGCCGTACTCCGTGCCGATCACATGGGACGGCGGGATGACCAGCGTGCCTTCGATCACCGCCCGGACGATGTTGCGTTCGGTGGCGGTGACGATATAGACGGTGAAGTCGTTGGCCAGCAGCGCGTCGAACAGCTCCACCATCGGCTTGTAGTAGGCCTCGCCGCGCTTCATGCCGGTGAAGCCCCATGCTTCGCTGTCCTTGAAGTCGCGCACGATCTGCGCAAGCCGGTCCATGGTCATGCCCCGATAGGCGACGGCTCCCGCGGCGGCCTGCCGGGTGCTCATGCCGCTGGGCTTCTCGCCGCCCGCGGCATCCACGATCTCCTGCGCCACCGCCCGGACCTCGTCGGTGATCGTGTCGCTGCCGCTGTTCAGCGCGTAGTCCGCGAACAGCATGTACTCGAAGCAGAAGGGATAGGTCTCGCACATCAGCGTGCCGTCCAGGTCGAACACGGCGATGCGATCCTCCACGGGAATGAAATCGGGTGAGCTCTCGTCGGTCACAGCCGTCAGATAGTCGTTCAGGCTCGCCGCCGCCGGGGAGCCGTCCGTCCAGTATTCGGACACCAGCGCGGCTTGATCCCCGGAATCCACCGGCTCCGCCGCGCAGATATTCAGCGCGCCCGCGATCATGAGCAGCGCAAGAATCCATGCCGCAAACCTCTTTTTCATGGCGGTTCCTCCTGTCGATTATCTGCTCTGAGGCTTGATGAGGCTGGCAATCAGGCTGGCGAAGCCGGTAATCGGCATCGTCTGCAGCAGCACGCGACCGGGACCGGTGACGACGGTGTTGAACAGGCCTTCGCCGCCGAACAGAGCGTTCTTCACGCCCTTGACTTGCTGAATCTCCATCTTCACGGTGGCATCCATCATCGCCAGATACCCGGTGTCGACCACCAGCTGCTGGCCGCTCTCAAGGTTGTATTCCACCGTGGAGCCGTCGATCTCGATGAAGGCTGTGCCGCTGCCGGAGATCTTCTGCATCACGAAGCCCTCGCCGCCAAAAAGCCCCGAGCCCAGCTTCTTCTGGAAGTGCGTGCTCAGCTCGACGCCCTCGGAGCAGGCCAGAAACGCCTTCTTCTGGCAGATGATGGGTGCGGAGGGCGTGATCTCATAGGCCTTGATCGCGCCGGGAAAGCTGGATGCGAATGCGATCATGCCCGGGCCGTTTTTGGCGCTGTAGTGGTTCTGGAAGGCGCTCTCGCCGGACAGCATGCGACCGAACATCTTGCCCAGGCCGCCGCCGGAGGTTTCCATCTCCATGTTCGGGCTCATCCAGCTCATCGCGCCGGATTCACAGGTTACGCGCTCGTTCTGCTCCAACTGGCAGATCACGACCGGCATCGGTTCTCCCTTGATCTGATACTTCATGTGGTTCCACTCCTTTAATATTATTTAAGGTTTATCAATGCTTTCCCGCCTTCTTCTTGCGGTTTTGTACCGGCGGATGGAATTCTGCGTTATAGGCCGCGATCATGTCGTTCCTGCCGCGGCGACGGCTGTCCTTAAAGGTAATAATTTGGCGCACGATGTCATAGATCACCGCCATCAGCGGCACGCCGACCAACATACCCATTATACCCCACAACCCGCCGAAAAGCAATATGCCGAACATGCCCACACAGCGCCGAAAGGCCCGTGGAATCGCCCGGGATCTTGGGGCCGATGGCGTTTACGGCCAGCTGTTTTACCGACGAAGAATCATGATTGACTTCTTTGCGTTATTGATATCCGTTTCGCGTTCCTCCTTCGCATGAATGTTTATTCATGTAAATATCCTTATAACCCAAATATACCCGTGATACCCGACGGAATGTGAACAGGTCTCACGTTTTTGTGCACCTGCGCCGCTGTGCGTGTTGCATTTCCCTGATTCGTTCGTTATAATAATTCTGAAAACAAAGGCGGCGGGAAGAGCTGCTGGACACGGCACTGTGACCGGCGCGGTCAGCGTCGCGTCGGGCTGTCAGACGGATGCCGGGCGCTGGTCTTATGTGTGTGTCGTCATCATCGCGGCGTTTACGGCGCACTGCCTGGCCGCGCTGTTGATGAGGCGGAAAAAGCTGACAGGTTTGCAGTTTGTCATGTTCCTGGTTTGCTTTCTCGTCGTGGATTCCATGCAGATCATTCTCGTGGAGCTGTACCTGATGGCAGGGCAGGTCAAGCGCTACCTGGGGGCAGAAGCGGTCGGACGATCTGATCATCAGCGCGTCTCCGTTCTGCATCATCGAGACGATCACAAAAAGGTTCGGCTTTCAGTTTGTCGCAACGGAATGCGACCGCGAGTACGACGTGTTCCTGAACAACGTGATGATGGCGAAGGAGAAGGCGAAGTAATCATCGACCAGGGCTTTCCGGTCGTCGAAAACTTCTATTCGGGCTCCCTCGCGGACACACCGCTGGACCTTTGCGCAGAGAAGGCGCATCTGGTGACGGATAAGGAACAGAAGACCATCAACTGGCCCGATCTGGATGCGAAAACCATAAGAAAGGTCAAAAAAAGATCGATACGGGATGCATCCATCTGAAAGATGAACAGTAAAGATGTCACCCATGAAAAGATGAAACGGAGGAATGGATCTATGAAGCACTTGATTCGGGTATTGGCAATGCTGTGCGCGATGGCGTTGGGCTTCTGCGTCCTGGCGGAGGAGAGCGCCACAGTGACCGTGCGGGGGATTGGCGAGAACGTCACGGTGACCCTTGTGATGGAGGATGGGAAGATTGTATCTGTTGAGGCCACCAGCGACAACACCGAGGCGGATGAGCGCGGTGTGGAATCCTTGAAGCTCATCGCGGACGCGATGATAGAGAAGAACAGCGTCATCGTGGACGCGGTCTCCGGCGCGACTGGCACGAGCAACGCGGTCATCGCTGCGGCCACGGAAGCCTGGCTTCAAATCCAGGCGGAAGCGGCGAGCGGAGAGGGCTGGATGGAAGAGGCTCCGGCAGGCGACGCGCTCTACCAGGTGGCGCTGCTGCAATCGCTGGTCCAGGGCTACTATGACGGCATCGTCACCGTAGGCGAATTGAAGCTGCATGGCGATACCGGCATCGGCACCTTTGAGGGCGTCAACGGCGAGATGATCGTGCTGGACGGCACCGTCTATCAGGCCGTCGCGGACGGCAGTATCGCCGTTCCCTCCGAAGAGGAGACCGTGCCCTTCAGCAACGTGACGTTCTTTGACGTGGACGAGACGCTGGCGCTCGGCGGCATCGCTGACATGGCGGCGCTGCAGGCGGCGATGAACGGCGTGGTGAACGAGCTCGGCGCGAACTGCTTCTACATGGTGAAAATCGAGGGCACGTTCGATTCCATTAAGGTACGCAGCGAATACAAGCAGGAAAAGCCCTACCGGGCGCTGGACGTGGCGCTGGCCGAGGATCAGACCGAGTTCGACTATGAGGACGTTCGCGGCACGGTCGTTGGCCTGTACTGCCCGGATTACATGGGCGGGCTCAACACGCCCGGCTGGCACTTCCACTTCATCAACGAGGATCGGACCCGGGGCGGACATGTGCTGCAGATCAGCGTCAGGGAGGCGGAGGCTGCCTTTGACATGACGGACGGCTTTGAGATGGCGCTCTCCCGCGAGGCGGCGTTTCAGGACATGGAGCTGGCCAGGGATGTGAACGAGGCGATCCACAGGGCGGAAACGGCGACGGTTGAAGCGGACCCGGCACAATGAATACTGATGATTTATAAGACAATATAATCTGGCACTTCAGTTTCAAAACGCATGACTATTTCATGCTGTTCCGAATCCGCGATGATCGCGTTGAGAAAACCGACATCTTTTATGGCTCGGAAGACTTTGGGAATAAGCTGAGACAGTCCGGGATTCACGCTTCACCGTGACGATGCAATGACAACAAAAAACACGATAGCCAATACCGTGAGAGCAATACGAATGATATGAATACCACGAGCGAAACCGCCTAAGCAAAATCGTAAGGAAACCTCATTTCACAACGAACCGGAGGTTGCCGATTATACCGTGACGGATGACGGCGAAACGGTCGTCCTGAAGGGATTGATCGGCGAAATGTGGGCGTCAAAGCTGCCGAAGGTTATTGCGGCATATACAAAACCGGACGGTAGAGATCAGTGCCGGAGACTTTGCGGAGAAGGATGTATGGGTCGATATCAGCGCGCGTTCAGCGCCGGATTCGTATTATGCCATGTTCGTTCCACTGAGTGTTTCGGTAACGCTGGAAACCGCGTGGGGAGATGTGCTGCATACGAATCTGCCGAACGCGCCGCACGGAGAAGAGGACTATCTCGTGTGCCGGGTGGGAGAAGATGGCGAACCGGATCTTTCGGATGTTTGGGTTGTCGATGGAGCGGTGTTCCCGGAATACTACGACCTCAGCCACAGGATGAGCGGGACCTTGAGAGACGCCGCGTAAGAGCGCGCAGGCGGATCGCGCGACGCCTTTGGCTGTCTTCACGCAGAAGCTGAACAGGTGAAAAAGGAGGAAAACTCATGAGCTGGTTTACGCTGAAAAACGGGGAAAAGCTTTACTACGAGGACATCGGCAGCGGCCCGGAAACGATCGTCATGATGCACGGCTGGACAAGCAACCACGAGGTTTACAAAGGGCCCGCCGCCGCTCTCAAGCAGAAGGCCCGCTGTATCCTCTACGATCATCGCGGGCATGGCGGCAGCAAGGCGGCCAACCGCGAAAAGCCGACGATGGAAACCCTGGCCGGCGACCTCGACGAAATCATACGGGGCCTTGGCCTGTCCAACGTCACGCTGGTCGGCTGGTCCATGGGCGCCGGGGTGGCGCTGACGTATGTTCGGCTCTTTGGCTGCGGAGCGCTGAAACAGATCATCCTCTGCGATATGACGCCCAAACAGGTGAACGACGGGGAATGGAAGCTTGGGCTGTATCAGGGCGCTTACACCAAGGCCGATATGGAACAGGATGCCGGGAAGAAGTTCTTCCCTCTGTATAAGGCGTTCGCCATCGGGGCCGTCCCGAAGCTGGCGAAGATCCCCGGCTTTCTGCTGAGGCGTCCGCTCAAAAAGAAGCTGGCGGAATGCGACGAATCCGTCCTGAGAAGCCTCTCCGCTTCTATGAAGGCGCAGGACAACCGGGAAACGGTCAGGAAAATCACCGTGCCGCTGGCCTATTTCTATGCCGACCCCGGTTCCCTGTTCAGCCCGAAGCTGGCGGACTGGTATGGGAAACACGTGAAAACGCCCTATAAGGCCGTTCGGTTCCCCGACAGCGACCACATGCTGATATCCAATTATCCCGATAAATTCGCGGAAGAAGTCGGGAAGCTATTTTGAGCGCCCGACGGAGCATGAACGACAAATCCCTTCGGTTTCCCACCCAGCTGTTCGCCCATTCATTTGGAGATGAATTCTATGACGCAACGATCGGTCAACGAGCTTTCGGCGCTGCTTCCGCTGCTGATCCAGCTGGTAGGGCTGGTGTTCGCCGTGCTGGTGGACTCGTATCTGGACAAGCGGCAGAAGCAGGTGATGCTGACCGTCGCGGCGCTGACGTTTGTGCTTGTGGTGGAAAACTTTCTGGAATACCTGTTTGAGATGCGCGTTTCGCTGCGGCATCCGAGGCTGATCGCCGCGATCATCGGCTATGCCGTTCGCCCGGCGATACTGGCGCTGTTCTGCCATATCGTCAGCCCGCGGAAAAACCACTGGAAGGCGTGGTGTGTGGTCGGCGCGAACGCGGCGGTCCACGCCACGGCGCTGTTTTCAAACATATGCTTCACCATCAACGACCAAAATAGATACCATGGCGGGCCGCTGAAGTATGCCTGCGTGGTGTTCAGCGCCATCCTGCTGATCGACCTGCTCTACCAGACGCTGAACGAGTACCGGCACGTCCGCAGGCAGGAGCTCGTCATCCCCATATTCGTCGTGGCGGCGATCGTAGTTTCCTATGTGCTGGACGCCTGCCTTGAAAAGGTGACGCCGATCGAGTCGTATCTGACCATAGCGATCGTCAGCTGCTGCCTGCTATACTACGTCTGGCTGCACATGCAGTTCGCGCGCGAGCATGAGCGCGCCCTGGAGGCGGATAAGCGCATCCAGATCATGATGACGCAGATCCAGCCCCACTTTTTGTTCAATACCATCTCCACCATCAGCGCCCTGTGCTATACCGCGCCGGAAAAGGCCGGGCGCATCGCCGACAGCTTCGGGCTCTACCTGCGGCAGAACCTGGATTCGCTGGGCACGGTGGGGCTGATCCCGTTCAGGGACGAGCTGGCGCACACGCAGACGTACACCGACATTGAAATGACGCGCTTTGAGACGATTCGCGTCGAATACGATGTTCAGGACGACGATTTTTCCGTTCCGCCGCTGACGCTCCAACCCATCGTGGAAAACGCGATCCGCCACGGCGCGTTCGCGCGGGACGAAGGGCTCGTTCGCGTGAGCACGCGGGGAACGGCCTCTGGGCACGAGATAACGGTGTGGGACAACGGCGACGGCTTCGACCCCGCAAAGCTGCGGGAGGGCGACGGCAGCCACATCGGCATCTGGAACGTGCGCGAACGGCTGGAGCGCATGTGCGGTGGGTCGCTTGTGATCGACAGCGGGAACGGCAGCGGCACGACCGTCACCATCAGGATACCTTATACGAAAGAGGAGCAGAACCATGCGGGCGATCTGCGTCGATGATGAGCGCGCGCTGATGGAGCGCACGGTTTCGCTGCTACGCGAGCTTCCCGGAATGGAGTAGGTCGCGGGCTTTACGCGCCCGCGCGAGGCGCTGGAATGGGCGACGGAGCATCCCGTGGATCTGGCGCTGCTGGACGTAGAGATGCCGGGCATGACCGGCATCGAGTTGGCCGCGGTCCTCAAGCAGCGGCAGCCGGACGCCGCCGTCGTCTTTTTGACGGCCTATCCCAAATACGCGGTGGACGCCTTCGCGGTGCGCGCCTCCGGCTACCTGCTGAAGCCCGTCACGCCCGAGGCGCTGGCCGCCGACGTGGCGCACGCGCTGTCCGGCCGGCGCAAGCCGCTGGAGGGCCATGTGGTGATACGCACCTTCGGCGCCTTCGACGTTCTTGCGGACGGCAGGATGGTGGAGTTCAAGCGCGCCAAATCCAAGGAGATCCTGGCGTTCCTGGTGGATCGGCAGGGCGGCACCGCTACGCGGGCGGAGGTGTTCGCGTCGCTGTGGGAGGATCGCGCCTATGACCGGGGCATGCAGAAGCACCTGGACAACTGCGTGCGCGCGCTGAGGAATACGCTGCGGGAATACGGGATCGAAGAAATCCTGGAAACGACGCGCGGGACGCTGCGGGTGAATCCCGACACATTCGTCTGCGATCTGTACCGCTTTCTCGAAGGAGACCGGGATGCCGTACAGGCGTATCGGGGCGAGTACATGAGTGCCTACTCCTGGGCGAATATGACCGAGAGCCTGCTGACCTGGCGAAAGCAGGAGCGCAGGCCGTGATCCCGGCGATTCGATGATATTAAATATATGTTAAAACCGCGACAACGGCTGTTTTCGCGGTTTTTTTGTGGACAAGTGGTGGACATCGCCTGATACCATCTATTGCAGATACTGGTAATATGACCAAATCCAGGGAGGTATGTATGATGAAACGGACGTTGAGATGGCTGTTTGCGCTGATGATCTCGATGTGCTTTGTGCTGGCGATCCCCGCGCCGGCCAGCGCGCTGACGGGCGGCGGCAAGCCCGACCATCCTTACTGGATCAGTTCGATAAACGACTGGAATTCCTTTGTCACGCAAGTCGAGAGAGGCAGGAGCGCCGGGATATACTACGCGCTTTACCGGGACATCGAGGTCAGCGCGCCCGTCGGCACGGCCGAGCACCCGTTTGAGGGCGTGTTCGACGGCTGCGGCCATACGATCACGTTCAAATACAATACGTCGGAGAATCAGGATTCTTCCGGCAATGACGACGGCGCGGCGCCGTTCCGCTATATCAGCGGGGCGACGATCCAGAATGTGAACGTTTCCGGGTCGGTTATCACAAACGCGAATGACTGCGGCGGCCTGGTGGGCTATGTGCTGCCCGACGCGGGCGCAAGCGCCATCGTGAACTGCCGGGTATCCGCGTACGTGGGCAGCCGGAGCCGGTGCGGAGGTATCGTGGGCAATGCGAAGTCTTCCGAGCTGAGCGTGACCGACTGTGTTTTCAGCGGCAGGATGTCCGCCTTGCTGAGCGCCGGAATTGTCGGGGGATGCGACGGCGGCGCATCGCTTGCGCTGAAAAACTGCCTGAGCACCGGCGAGGGCAATTACTTATATTTCGGTCTGATTGCGAAAAGCGACAGCGCGAAAGGGGGCAGCTGTTCCGTTCAGAACTGTTACTATACGACGACGAAGACCCGGAGCGACTTCGGCACTCAGGTAACGGACGAGAAGCCGGAAGACGGCATCTACCGCGCGCATACCGCCCTGGACGGCAATACTTACTACGATACCTGCAGCATTCAGGACCTGAAGCCGCAGTATGACTATACGGGCTCTCCCGTACAGGTGGGCTTCGTCGTCAGGAATGGCTCGGGCGGGGTCGTGCCCCCGGAGGACTACACCGTTGCGCTGCGCCACCTGACTACCGACCGGCCCGTGGATGAGGCGGTGGAGATCGGCGAGTATGAATTGACCGTGGAGAGCAACGGCGCGGACGGCTACCTTCCGGGCGTGTTGACGGCGCGCTTCTACGTGGGCAAATACGTCGAAGTGAAGTACAAGAGCCCGAGCACCTGGTACGCGCTCCGGGACGCCATCAACGCCGCCGACGGCTACACCTATATCAAGCTCAGGGATTCCCTTCTGCTCCGAGGCGACCAGGTGACGCTCACGATTCCCTCCGGAAAGGATATCGTGATCGACCTGGGCTCGAATCTGGTACAGCCTCAGGCCAATTACTGGGTGAATTGCGACTACGAAAGCATCTTCCGCGTCAGCAAAGGCGCGCGGCTGACGCTGAGAAACGGCACGATCCAGAACATGAACTTCAGAAACGGCGGCGGGGCGATCTGGAACGAGGGCACCCTGACGCTCGATAATGTCAAGATCGAGGACGTCTCTTCCAATTCCGACGGCGGCGCCATCCACAATGAGGGCACCCTGGTGATCCGCAGCGGCGCCATCACCAACTGCCGGACGGGCTCTGGCTACGTGGGCGGCGGCATCTACAACAGCGGCACGCTGACCGTCAGCGGCGGCACCATCAAGGGCTGCAGCGCCAGGAATGGCGGCGGCATCTGGAACAGCGGCACGCTGACCATCACCGGCGGCACCATCACCGGCAACACGGCCGCCGAATGGGGCGGCGGCGTCTATCTGACCGACAAAACGGGGGCCGTTCTGAACCTGAACGGCGGCAAGATTTTTGAAAATACCTGCGGCAGCGGCGGCGGCGGTATCCACGTCTCCAAAACGGCGATCGTGAACGCCTCCGGCTGTCCCAAGGTATACCACAACAGGAAAGGCCCGGCAAACGATAACCTGCAGCTCGTCGCGCCTGCCGTGATCCACGTCACCGGCGCGATGATCGATGGCGCGAACGTGTATGTCACCCACTCGAATGACAGGGGCGTCGTTGCGACGGGCTATACCGCAAACAACGCGGATGCGCCGGAGGAATACTTCCATCCGGACAACGGGAATTATAGCGTCTTCCTCGCCAACGACGACGTGCGGATCGACGAACGCATCACCGACGTTCCCTACATTGATCGGAGCTGGAACGGCGCGAGTGTCGTCGAGAATACAGAATACGCTGATGCGACAGCCTTCCCCAACGGCGGCGCGATCGACCCCGGCTGGTACTGCCTGAACAAAAACGTCACCGTGGACGGCCGCGTCTTACTCACGGGCGATACGCATCTGATCCTGTGCGACGGCTGTACGCTGGACGTAAAGGGCCTGTACATTCCCCAGGGCAACACGCTGACCGTCTACGGTCAGAGCGCCGGCACGGGCAAGATATACTCCCATCCCTCCGGCGGCGCGGGCATCGGCGGCTACTCCGGGCATGACAACGGCAATATCGTCATCCACGGCGGCGCGATCGAGGCCAAAGGCGCAGATCACTGTGCGGGCATCGGCAGCAACGACGGCCGCAAGGGCGGCGCCATCACGATCTACGGCGGCACCATCACGGCCAAGGGCGGCGGCGACGGCGCGGGCATCGGCGGCGGTCGGAAATGCGACGGCGGAACCATCACCATTTATGGCGGCGATATCACCGCCAAGGGCGGCGGCGAAAACGGCGCGGGCATCGGCGGCGGCGACAGCGCCAGCGGCGGCACGATCGTGATCCATGGCGGCAAGATCACCGCCAACGAAGACCCCAATGAGGACGGCGCGGGCATTGGCGGCGGCGATGCCGGCAAGGGCGGCAATATCACCATCAACGGCGGCACCATCACCTGCTGGAGCCGCGAC
>CACWVN010000059.1 GCA_902764285.1 uncultured Eubacteriales bacterium | reverse complement strand
TCCACGCCCGCCGCGGGCAGGAATTTCCCGAAGAAATCATCGCCGGACATGGCGATGGTCTGCGTGTTGTCGCAGGGATGGAAGGCCAGCGCCGCCTCGCGCCGCAGCGCCGCGTCCGCCAGCAGCCGCACTTCCCGCGCCTCGGGGAAGATCAGCCCCAGCGGGCTGGCCGAGCCGCCGTGGGCCCGTAGCCGGGCGAACAGCATCTCCTCCGGCGCGAAGCTGAGCCGGGACGAGCCCGCCTGCTTCGAGATGTCCGCCGTGCGGAACCGCGCGTCGGGCCGGGTGATGCACAGATAGAAGTTCCTCTGGTTCTTCGTGGTCAGGAAGATGTTCTTCGGCGTCAGCGCGCCCAGCCGGCGATCGATATCGGCGCAGTCGGCCATGGTGGCCGCCGGGGCGTGCTCCGCGGCGCGGTAGGCGACGCCCAGTCCGTCCAGGAAGGCGTAGATCTCCGCGGCCGCGCTCACAGGCTCCTCAGATCCTTTCCCTTCAGCTGGACGCACCGGCAGCGCGTCCGGTCCAGCAGCCGCGAGGCCACGCGCTCGCCGTAGCGCTCCTTGATCTGCACCGGCGTCAGGTTGGTGGCGACCACGGTGTGCCGCCCGGCGGCCAGGCGCTCGTTCAGCAGCGTGAACAGGTATTCCACGGTGATGTTGCGCATCATCGGCTCGGTGCCCAGGTCGTCGATCAGCAGCAGCGGCGCCTCGATCAATTCGGAAAAGCCGTTGAAATCCGGCTCGCTGCCCACGTGCTGCCGGCGCATGGTCTCGAACATGCGGAAAGCCGTCACCCGGATGGCGGGATAGCCCCGGGACGTGACGCGCTCGAAGATGCAGTTCAAAAGGAACGTCTTGCCCAGTCCGCCTTCGCCGGTGAGCAGCAGGTTTTCAAACCCAGCCTCGGGGAACCGGTTCGCGTAGTCCTCACACATCGCGCGGACGGCGAGCAGCTGCTCCCGCTGGCCGTCGGCCTCGGGGATGCGGGCCGGATCGAAGGTATCAAAATTCTGCTCGTCCAGCCCGGCCATGGAGCCGTCCTCGTGCTGGCGCAGCCGCAGCCGCGTCTCAAAGCAGTCGCAGAACCGGGCGGGCGCTTCGCCCACGTAGCCGGTGTCCCGGCACCTGTCGCAGCGGTACCGCGGCTCCAGCTGGTCCTCCGGCAGGCCCGCGCCGGCCAGCAGCGCCCGGATCCGGGCGTTGTTCTCCCGCCCCCGGCGCTTCATGTCGTCCGCCAGCGCCCGGCGCTGTTCCGCGCTCTGCCCGGTCAGTATGCCGCGCATGGCGCTCAGCGCCAGCTCCGCGTTCTGCTGTTTCAGCGCGGCGATCTCCGGCACCCTGGCGCAGGCCGCGTCCGTGCGCGCCTGCAGGTCGGCCTCGTCGGCGGCGCGCTGGCGGGCGTATTCCTCCAGCAGCGCCCGGATGTGCTCCGATCGGGTCATTTGCCCTCGCCCCCGTTTCCGTATGCCTTCACGGCGTCGAAGAAGAAATCGTCGCCGAAGTCGTCCTTGTCGTATTGCCGCTGGGCATAATCCAGCGCGGGATTGCTCGCGGCCGCGGCGCCGGTCCGCTTTTCGTGCTCCGCCCGCGCCGCCGCGGCGGTATCGATGCCCGTCCGGGCCCATTCCGAGAGCAGCTTGTCGGCGTATTTCACCGGCTTGTCCGTCCCGCGGGCGCACTCGGCGGCGAAATCGATCAATTCGTCGCTGTAACGGCCCTGCCAGCTTTCATAGCGGTTCAGATCGTCCTTGCCGGGCCGCCTGCCGCTGCCGCACCGCTCCAGGAACCGGCGCACCCGCGCGGTCCGATGCTCCATATCCCGCACGTACGCCTCGGCGTCCTCCAGGTTCTTCAGACCCAGTTCCTTCCATTTTCCCAGCATGCGCTCCACGTCGTCGAAGCGCGTCCTGTTCCCGCGCCGGCACTGCACCGCGGCCAGGCGGATCACGTCCGCGTCAAAGCCCGCCGCCTTCAGCGCCGCGTAGCGGGCGAGCTCATCGGGCGTGGGCTGGGCGCCGGCGGGGTTCAGTTCCCTCAGCGCGGCGGACAGCTCCTCCCACAGCGGGTTTTCCCCGGAGAGGCGCGATTTGAGTATCGCGTCCAGGTAGGCGAAGGACGGCGCGCGGGATTTGGTGGTGTCCCCGCAGGCCTCGAGGATCTGCGCCTGGTCGAAATGCCATTCCTCCACCCAGCGGCTGACGGTCTCCAGCTCCTCCTGCGTGGGATCGCGGCGGATGGCCAGGCGCTTTGCCACGGCGCGGGCCGCGTCCTTCACGGGGCCGTCGTAGCGAATCTCGAGCTCCAGATCGGCGGCGGATAGGATGCCGCGCTCCGCCCATTTGATCATGCGCTTGTCCAACCTGCGGAAGAGCGCGGAGGGATCGGGGCTCTTGCTGCGGCTGTTTTCCACCTCGCGCTTCACCGCCAGCAGGACGGCGTCCTGATCGAAGTGCATCAGCTTCACCCAGTCCTGGGCCTTTTCGTATTCCTGAGGATGCAGCAGCTTGTCCGGGAACAGCGCCTGCAGGCTGGAATTGAATTCCCGGTTTTCATAGTAATCGCGCTCCATGGGGTTGGTCAGCGCCGCGGAATCCGCGCGCACGGGCAGCAGTTCATAGGTGGGCGGCCGGTCGGAAAGCCGGCGCGTCAGGCCCTGTCGCTCCCAGTATTCAAAGGCCGTGAGCACCGCGTCCTCTTCCATGCGCAGCGCCCGGGCCATGCCCGGCAGATCGCCGCCCAGCTCCGGATGCAGGCTGAGCATGCGCGCGTAGAGATACACCCGCAGGTATTCCCCGGGCGCGGCGGGCAGGTATTCCATCAGGAACAGGTTTTCGATGGGCGTGGAATCGAACATCGCCGCGCCATCGGCAAAGCTGAAAAACGGCATAGGAAATAAGCCCTCTTTCGTATAGGTAATGCTATCATATCATATCCGGCGAAAAAAAACAATCCGCCGGCCTTTTCAATTCCCGCGTTTTCGATTATAATACACCAAAACGATCATCTTCGGGAGGCATCGCCCATGAACGCCATTGAAGCCGTCTTCGCCCGCCACAGCTATCGCGGGGAATACCGCCCGGAACCCGTGCCGCGGGAGCACCTGCGGACTATCCTGGAGGCCGGTCTGGCCGCGCCCTCCGGCTGCAACAAGCAGACCACCAGCCTGATCGCCGTGGACGACCCCGCGCTGCTGGCGCGTCTGAAGGCGGAGATCGACCCGCCCGTGGCGCAGACCGCGCCGGCGATGATCTGCGTGCTCACGCGGCGCATCGCCGCCTACCGCGACCGCTGTTTCGCCACCCAGGATTATTCCGCCGCCATCGAAAACATGCTGTTGGCCGTCGCGGCGCTGGGCTACGCCAGCTGCTGGTACGAGGGCCACATCACCGACGTCGACCGCATCGGCGACCGGCTGGCCCGCATCCTCGGCGCGCCGGAGGAATACGAGCTGGTGTGCGTGCTGCCGGTGGGCGTGCCCGCCGAAGAAGCGCGCCCCCCGAAGAAGCGGCCGTTCGACGAGCGCGCCTGGTTCAACGGCTTCATGCGCCGGGACGGCTGAAGGGCGGCGGCCCGCGGGCGCGTTAAGCCACTTTTAACCATCGCCCGGCCTTGACAGAAGCGTTTTTAGATGCTATCATCATGAAAAGAGTTTCATACCTCGCGATGATGGGAACGAGTAACCCGCGTTGAACGGATCCAGAGAGCGCCCGGCCGGTGAAAGGGCGTGAAGGCGCGCGGGCGAATACATCCCGGAGCAGGCGGCTGAAATGGCAGTAGGCCGTCCGGGTGCGCCCGTAACAGCGCGTTTGAGGCCGCGTTCGCGCGGCGAACGGAAGTGGTACAGCGGTTCTTTGTCGCCTTCCCCAGCTGGGGAAGGCGGTTTTTTATTCAGGTTTGAGGAGGTTTCATCGTGGAATTTACTCAGGACAAATTTGCCCGGCACATGCAGGGCATCAACGGCAGCGCGATCCGCGAGATCTTCAAGCTGCTGGCCCGGCCCGGCATGATTTCCTTCGCCGGCGGCAACCCATCCAACACCGCGCTGGAGCCGGACGTCGTCTCCCGCCTGGCCCAGGAGGCGCTGGCAAAGCACGGAACGGCGCTGTTGCAGTACGGCGGCACCGACGGCTTCGGCCCGCTGAAGGAGAGCGCCGCGGAATTCCTGCGGGGCGACGGCGTAAACTGCGAGGCCGTGGACATCCTGCCGGTGCAGGGCGGTTCGCAGGCCTTCGACCTGCTGTTGAAGGCGCTGATCGATCCCGGCGACGTGGTGCTGTGCGAGAGCCCCACGTTCCTGGGCGCCATCCAGGCCATGCGCGAGTACAACGCCAGGCTGGTGGACATGCCCATGGACGGCGAGGGCGTGATCGTGGAGGCGGCGGAGGAATTGATCCGCAAGCATCATCCGAAGATGATGTACGTGATCCCCACGTTCCAGAACCCCACCGGCATCACGCTGTCGCTGGAGCGCCGCAGGGCGCTGGCGGCGCTGGCGGCAAAGTACGGCGTGGTGATCGCCGAGGACGACCCCTACCGCGACCTGCGATACTCGGGCGAGCCGCTGCCGCCGATCCAGTCCTTCGACGAAGAGGGCTGGGTGGTGTACATGTCCAGCTTCTCCAAGTATATCGCGCCGGGCCTGCGCCTGGGCGCGGCGGCGGTGAAAAACCCGATGCTGCTGCGGAAGATGGTCATCGGCAAGCAGTCGGCGGACGTCCATTCCCCGCTGCTGAATCAGGCCGTCGTGGACGCGTACCTGCGGCAGGGGCTGATGCCCGGCCATTTGAAGCGCATCTGCGGCGATTACCGCCGGCAGCTGGACGCCATGCTGGCGGGCTTCCGATACTTCCCGGATGGCACGACGCACACCGTGCCCCAGGGCGGCCTGTTCGTGTGGGCGGAGCTGCCGGAGGGTATGGACGGCCTGGCGGCCTTCCACGCGGCCGTGGAGGCGGGCGTGGCCTTCGTGCCCGGCACCCACTTCTACCCGGACGGCGGGCATGAAAACACGCTGCGGCTGAACTTTTCGATGTGCGATATCCCCACCATCGAGGCGGGCATGGAAAAGCTGGGCCGGGTGCTGACGGAAATGAAAAAGTGAGGAGTACGGTCAGCCGTTCATTCCTGCTTCCTCATAAAACAGCTGCCAATTCATGAAAGGATGATAGAAATTATGAACGCATTGGATCTTTTGAAAGAGCGCGGGTTCGTCAAGCAGATCACCTTCGAGGACGAGCTGTACAAGGCCTTCGACGCGGGCATGGTGTCCTTCTACGTGGGCTTCGACCCCACGGCGGACAGCCTGCACATCGGCCACTACATCCCGATCATGGCCATGGCGCACCTGCAGAAGGCTGGCCACAAGCCCTTCGCGCTGATGGGCGGCGGCACCGGCATGATCGGCGATCCCTCCGGCAAGAGCGATCTCCGGAAGGTGCTGACGGTTGAGGACATCGACAACAACGTGGCCCACATCCGCAAGCAGATGGAGTCCTTCCTGGATTTCGACGCCGCCAAGCCCAACTGCGCGCAGATCGTGAACAACGCCGACTGGCTGCGCAGCCTGAACTACATCGATTTCCTGCGCGACGTGGGCGCGCTGTTCTCCGTGAACCGCATGCTGACCGCCGAGTGCTACAAGCAGCGGCTGGAGCGCGGGCTGACGTTCCTGGAGTTCAACTACATGCTGATGCAGAGCTACGACTTCCTGGAGCTGAACCACCGCTACGGCGTGTCGCTGCAGTGCGGCGGCGACGACCAGTGGTCGAACATGCTCTCCGGCGCGGACCTGATCCGCCGCAAGGACGGCAAGCCCGCCTTCGCGCTGACGTTCCAGCTGCTGCTGACCCACGACGGGCGCAAGATGGGCAAGACCGAGAAGGGCGCGCTGTGGCTGGATCCCAACAAGTGCAGCCCCTACGATTTCTACCAGTACTGGCGCAACGTGGACGACCAGGACGTGGAAAAGTGCCTGGGCCTGCTCACGTTCCTGCCGATGGACGAGGTGCGCCGGCTGGGCGCGCTGAAGGACAGCGCCATCAACGAGGCCAAGCGCGTGCTGGCCTACGAGGTCACCAAGAACGTGCACGGCGAAGAGGAGGCCCGCAAAGCCCAGCAGGCCGCCGAGGCCCTGTTCGGCGGCGGCGCCGCCGCCGGCTCCGTGCCCACCACCGAGATCGACCCCGCCGAGCTCGACGGCGAGAACCGCCTGCTGGCGTGGGTGGCGAAGGTCGGCCTGTGCAAGAGCAACAAGGAAGCCCGCCAGACCATGACCGCCGGCGGACTGACCGTGAACGATGAGAAGATCACCGACGTGGAATACCGCATCACCCCCGAAATGCTGGAGGGCGACGGGCTGCTGATCCGCAAGGGCAAGAAGAGCTACCACAAGCTGGTGAAAAAGGCATAAGGAACCGTATAGGACCGCCCCCGAAGCCAAAGCCCGGGGGCGGTTTTCTCTCTACCGGTGAACGCGCACCAGCTCCAGGAGGTCATCGTACAACTCGCAGCGCATCCCGCCGCACCGGTTTTTCCGGCCAGTCAGCAGGTAATCCAGGCTGATATCCAGCACGTTGGAAAGCGTTACAATCGTTTCAATTGACGGTTTCTTCTCTCCGCGTTCGATATGTCCGACGAACGAGGTGGATATGCCCGTTCGCTCGGCGAGTTTTTCCTGCGTCATTTGCCGAACGCATCTGCGTTCCCTTACGCGCCGCCCCATGGCTGCGTAATCAAATTCCTTCATTTCCATCTTCGGCCTCGTCTGCGGAATCTCGCATCCTTTTTATCTGCATTATTGACCAGTATTACGGTCAATTTCATCATTCAGTATAGCATAAAATGTTCTTGCGCGCAAGCGATACAGATGCGGGTAGGTGAACATTTTATGGAGCAGAAGCTGCGGCGGGATCGCAACATGGGCATGAATTTGCGCGCGCTTCGGCTTCGCGCGGGGCTGTCGCAGGAAAAGCTGTGCGCCGAATTGCAGCGGCGCGGCTGCGACATCGGGCGCACCACTTATGAAAAGTATGAAAACGGAGAATTGAACATCCGCATCAGCGTGCTGGTGGAGCTCAGGAAGATCTATCGCTGCGAATACGACGCCTTCTTTGAAGGACTGGACGGAGCGATATAGCGTTTTCGCCCTGGCCGACCGCGCGGCAGCGGCTTGCCGTTCGCCGATCGCGTGCAATGCAACAAAAAGTGGCTGCCTCGTTTTGAGGCAGCCACTTCTTATTGCCGTTACTTCGCGAAATCCACCGCGCGGGTTTCGCGGATGACGTTCACCTTGATCTGTCCGGGATACTCCATTTCCTTCTCGATGCGCTTGACGATCTCGCGGGCGAGGATCAGCGTGCCGGCGTCGTTCACATCCTCGGGCTTGACGATGATGCGGATCTCGCGGCCGGACTGGATGGCGTAGCAGGTTTCCACGCCGTCGAAGGAATAGGCGATGCTCTCCAGCTTCTCCAGGCGCTTGATGTAATTTTCAAGCGACTCGCGGCGCGCGCCGGGGCGCGCGGCGGAGATGGCGTCGGCGGCCTGCACCAGCACGGCCTCGACGGACTTCGGCTCCACGTCGCCATGATGGGCGGCGATGGCGTTGACCACCAGGTCGTTCTCGCGGAACTTCTTGGCCAGGTCGGCGCCGATGGTCACGTGGGTGCCCTCGACCTCGTGGTCGATGGCCTTGCCGATGTCGTGCAGAAGGCCCGCGCGCTTGGCCAGCGTCACGTCGGCGCCCAGCTCGGCGGCCATGACGCCCGCCAGGTGGCTGACCTCGATGGAATGGCGCAGCACGTTCTGGCCGTAGGAGGTGCGGTAGCGCATCCGGCCCAGCAGCTTGACCAGCTCCGGATGGATGCCGTGCAGGTTGGTCTCAAACACGGCCTGTTCGCCGGCTTCGCGGATCTGGTTGTCCACCTCGCGGCGGGCCTTTTCCACCATTTCCTCGATGCGGGCGGGATGGATGCGGCCGTCCATGATCAGCTTCTCCAGGGCGATGCGGGCCACTTCGCGGCGGACCGGATCGAACGCGGAGATGATGACGGCTTCCGGCGTGTCGTCGATGATCAGATCGACGCCGGTGGCGGTTTCGAGGGTGCGGATGTTGCGGCCCTCGCGGCCGATGATGCGGCCCTTCATATCGTCGTTGGGCAGCGCCACCACGGAAACGGTGGTCTCGGCCACGTGGTCGGCGGCGCACTTCTGAATGGCGAGGGAGACGATGTCGCGCGCGCGCTTGTCGGCTTCCTCCTTGGCCTTGGCTTCCACTTCGCGCACCATCACGGCGGCGTCGTGGTAAGCGTCCTTCTGAACCCGGTCGATCAGGATCTGCTTGGCTTCGTCGGCGGTCATGCCGGCCACGCGCTCCAGCTCCTGCTTCTGGCGTTCGTGCATCTCGTTGGCTTCCGCTTCCAGGCGCTCGGCTTCCTTGTACTTTTCGTTCAGCGCCTCTTCGCGGGCTTCCAGGTTGTCCAGTTTCTTGTCAAATGCTTCCTCGCGCTGGTTGACCCTGCGCTCCAGCCGCGAAACTTCGTTGCGGCGGTCACGAACTTCTTTATCAAGCTCCGACTTCAAGCGGATGATCTCTTCCTTGGCCTCCAGGAGGGCTTCCTTTTTCTTTTCCTCAGCCTTGTGGGTCGCATCCTCCAGCATGTTCGCCACGAATTCCTCCGTCTGACCGATCTTCTTTTCCATGCCGTTTTTACGGTACAGATAACCGGCCGCCAAGCCAATCGCCAACGCAATCACCGCAATTATTGCGTAGATTGCCCACGTCAAAACCACATTCCTCCTTCGCTTAAAAAATTCCGAATTCTTTGCTATTTCGCATGCGCACATACCTGCGGCAGTTTACATGTCTAACAGTGGTATTTTAACCCCTGTCATGGGCGATGTCAAGAAAAGAAATCATTACCGGCAGTTTATGTTTCCGCCCCTTTCGCGGCCGCCGCGCCGGTTGGCATAGCGCGCGTCGCGCTTCTGGGCTTCGAACACGAAATACCCGTCGATTTCATGGATCTTCACGCCGCCGAAGATGGCGATCATCTTGTTCCGGTACCATTCGCGCCGCTTCGTGACCATCAGCATCGTCCCGCCCGTTTTCAGCCGGTTGAAGCCCTTTTCGATAAAGGCCTTCGCCACCGAAAAATCCGATTGGTAGGGCGGATTGGAAAGGATCAGATCGAAGCCGGTCTCCTCAATGGCCGAAAACCCGTCCGACACCACGGCGCGAACGCCCGGCACGCCGTTGCGCGCCGCGTTGCGCGCGGCGGTTTCCACCGCCGCAGGGTCGATATCGGACAGGACGACGTTCGCCTCGCCGCATTCCAGGGCCGCCAGGATGCCCACCAGGCCGCACCCGCAGCCCAGATCCATCACCCGCATGCCCGGTTCAAAGCGCGCGCAGGACAGCATGGCCAGCGTGCCGCGATCGGCGTGTTCCGGGGAAAACAGCCCGGGCCGCGTTTCCAGCTCCAGTCGATGCCCGCCGATTTCGGCGACGATCAGCCGGTCCATGAAAACGCCTCCCTGCGCCGCCCGCCCCGCACGCGCCGCGGACGCCGAATCTTCTATACCTCATTACCATTATAGCACAGTTTTTTGCCCGCAATGAGAATACTTTTGGACAGTTGCGGAAAAACTGCGCACAGAATCACCGTCGGAGGCGCGAAAATGATCGTCTACCTGGTGGCGGCGGCGCAGGCGCTGGTCTATGTGGCCGCCGTGCCGCTGCACCTGGCCTTCTGCCTGCAGACCCGCGGCGGGCTGCGATTCGGCGCCGGGGTTTCGGCCTTCGAGCGCCGCTTCGCGCTGCGCTCCGCCCGCCGCCGCCTGGCCCGCCGGAAGCGGCGAAGGCCGAAATCCGGAAAAAAACCGCCGTTCGGGCTGTTGATGAAAATGCTGCGGCGGCTGCGGCTGGAGGGATTCACCCTGCGGGGCCGATTGAATCTGGGCGACGCGGCGGCCACGGCGCTGGCCTGCGGCGCGCTGCGCTCGCTGGAAGCGGGCCTGCACGGCGCCGTGCCGGGCGTGCGGCTGCGCGTAACGCCGGATTTTTCAGACGTGCCGTGCGCGGAACTCCAGGGTATGATCCGCGCCCGCGCGGGGCAGATTATCTATGCCGCCGCGCGCGGCGGACTTGACGACGCAAACGGGAGGATTGCCCAATGGATAAGCACCCGATTGAAAACCTGATGGCCGCCACCATGGAAAACCTGCGGGAGATGATCGACGTGAACACCGTCATCGGCGAACCCATCGCCACGGCGGACGGTTCCACGGTGGTCCCCATCTCCCGGGTCTCGTTCGGCTTCGTATCCGGCGGCGGCGAATACAATTGCCCGCGGCCGGTAAAGACCGACGGCCCCGACAGCCGGGCGCTGCCCTTCGCCGGCGGCAGCGGCGCGGGCGTGACCGTGCAGCCGCTGGGATTCCTGGTCACCAACCGGGACCAGGTGCGCCTGCTGCCCGCCCAGAGCTACCAGCCCATCGACCGGATCATCGAACTGATTCCCCAGACGCTGAGCGAGATCAAAAACGCCCTGGGGAAATGAGGAGTCATGCGTGAGGAATACTGATTACCCGGCATTCTTCTACGCCTCACTCCTCACTTTCTCACGCCTCACTCCTAACACTTTCCCTCCCCGCATAGTCTTGCCGGGGAGGGATTTGCCATGCAGCCGACGATCATCTGTACCGCGCCCGTGCCGGGCATGCTGTTCATCAACGGGCGCTTCGCCGGGGAGATCGGGCCGGAGCGCCCGCTGTGCGCGCCGGTTTCGCCCACCGGCGCGGTCTATCTGGAATACCGGCCGCTGTCCGGCGGCGCGGCGCCTCTGGCCCGGCGCTGCGTATTCTCCGGCGGCGAACTGCTGCCGGAATCGGTAGCGGAGGCCGAGGGCCTTTGCTGCGTGGCCTGGCCCGGCGGCGCGGCAGAGATCGAATTCGACCCGGTCCGGGAGGAAACGGTGTTCGCGCTGCTGGAGGGACTGCCCTGCCAGCTGGTTCGCGGCGCGTCGGCGCGGCTGATCCTGGACGGCGCGGCGCTGCCGCTGCCCCGCGGGGCGGGAATGCCGCGGATCTCGCGGATGAACGGCGCGCCCCTGCTGCTGGGCGAAACCGATGCCGGCGGGCAGTACGCGGCGGTGCTCTCCGCCGACCTGCGGACGGAGACGGCGCTGATCGAAGCCCGGCGGATCGACCTGTCCGGCGGCGCGCTGAACGCGCTCGTCCCGCTGGACGACAGCGTCGGCCACGGGCGGCTGGAGCAGTGGGCCCTGGGCGCCGGCGAAGCGCGCCTGGCTTCGTGGGAGCCGGTATGGATCGACGGCGCGCCGCGGTGGCCGCGCACCGCCGAGGGCGCGATGATCGCCGCCGTGGAAGCCGCGCTGGCGGGGCTGCCCAGCGAATCGGACGGCTATCTCTCCCCCGCGCTGGCCGCCGAAGCGCCGCTGCGGGACATCGCGTCCGCCTGCGACCTGTGCGCGCCGATGAAGTACGCCGCGCCCGGCGGCGATCCCTGCGCGGCGCTGCTGAAGGCCGCCAACGACCACCTGGCCTTCGCCCGCCCGCTGTATTACCGCGCCGCGAACGCCGGCGGGCTGCAGAGCCCGTGGCGCATCGATGCGCTGTCCCTGGAATCGCCCGTTCCTTAATGTTAAATTTTCGTTTTTCAGACAAATTGCGCCATTGTATGCTCTCAGCATCCCTTTTGGCGCTTTTTTTATGTTATAATTCTGCTAACAGGCTGTAAAATATCCGATGTATTGCCGCCGATGCCCGGCGCAAACCCCATCGTGAAAGGAGTTTCCCCATGAAAAAAATGCTTGCGGTCCTGTTGGTCCTCTCGCTGGCGTGGGCGCTGTCCGCCCTGGCGGAAGGGTCGCTGGAGGAAGCCGTCGAGGCCATGCAAAGCGCGGCGACGCTGGACGAACAGCTGGCGCGGCTCTACCACCTGTCCGTGGACTACGGCGCCGAGCTGGAAAAGGGCGCGTGGGACCTCGGTTTGACCTGCATCCCGGCGGAGTCGCTGCCGGGCGACCTGTTCCCGCCCTCCGGGGAGACGGAATCGCTCGATCGGACGGTGGAGGATTTCGAGGGATCGAAATTCATCGCGATCTACAGCGACGAGGGGACGATCCGGCTGCTGGGCGATTTCCAGGCGCGCATCCCCGAATCCATGCGCGCCGCCTCGCTGGAGGAGGCCGACGCAGTGCTGTACCTGGCGCACACGTCCGAGGCGCGCTCCGATTACACCGGCCCGGCGTACAACCGCGTCTATACCGTATACGTCTACCGGCGCGGCGAAGCCGCCACGACGACGGCCTACCGCACCTTCACCACGCCGCCGGTGAGCGGCTACGGCGTGCTGACGGGCGAAACCCTGATGCTGTCCGACCTGTGGGCGGGACTGCGCCCGTGGTTCTACGGCACCATCGATGTCACTTACCCCGAGGGCACGGCCACCTATCGCGTCACGGGCCAATCCTGCTGCCTGGCGAATCTCGAGGGCGATTTCATTCGGTATGAGATCCCGTCGGAGGTGGAAGGCCATCCCGTCACCGGCATCGAATACTGCTACAGCGAAACGCTGGAAGAGCTGGTATTGCCGGAGGGCATCGCCTGGATCCAGATCGTCGCCGGCCCGAACATAACGCGCATGAACTTCCCCTCGACGCTGCGGCGCATCGCCGAGGACCTGCCGCGAAAGCTCGAGGAGATGGCGCTGAACGAAGGGCTGGAGGAGATCGGCGACTTCGCGGTCGTCTCCGGCAACGGCGAATCCTTCGCGCTGCCCTCCACGCTGAAATCCATAGGCCGCGGCACGCTGGAATACGGCGCGGACTGCCCGTACATCATCGTGCCCGAGGGCGTGACGGCGCTGCCGGATTACTTCCTGATGGACGCGGGATGGGTCGTGTGCGCCTATGTGCCCGCCAGCGTGACGAGCTTCGGCAGCGACCTGTTCGACTACGGCGGCGTCCGCGTGTTCACCCCCGAGGACAGCCCGGCCGCGCGCTGGGCGTCGCGCGAGAGCTACGACTGGGTGCCCTGCGCCAGCGCCGAAGAGATGCCGAAGCCCGAATACGCCGAGCAGGACGGGTTCAAATACGCGATCGTCGCGGGCGAAGCGGTGATCGTGGCATACAACGGCGACGCGGCTTGCGTCCGCATACCCGATACGCTGGGCGGCTGCCCGGTGACCGTCGTCTGCGAAGACAGCTTCTGCGACCTCGACGCGCTGCGCGCCATCCTGTTCCCGGACACCGTGCGCCGGATCGAAGGCTGGACGATCGACGGTTGCCCGTCGCTGGAAGCCGTGTTCATGCCGGCCTCGGTGACCGATTTCCACTTCCAGGCGGTACTCTCCTGCGAAAAAGCCGTCATCTACGCGCCCGCCGGTTCCACGGTCGCGGAGAATCTGGATCACACCGGCGACGCCTTTAAGGAATGGACGCCGGGCGCCGAGGACGCCTGGTTTGCGGAATGAAGCGGAACCGTTCCGCGCCGAAACCCCGATAACGCCCGCCACAGGCGGCATTTGATAAAACCAACCGCGAAAGGAGCTTTCCCATGAAAAAAATACTCGCGATCCTGCTGACCCTGTCCCTGCTGTGCGCGATGCCCGCCCTGGCCGATCACGGCGCGGCGGACGTCGTCATGGAGGGCAACCCCTACCACCTGACGCTGAACAGCGTAAGCATCGTGGACGGCAAGCTGGTCGCCGTGCTCGAGGGCTTTGGAAGCACGCTGCGCATGGGCTCGAACGGCCCGATGATCGCCGGCATCCCCGAGGCGCATTACGGCGATGAGATCGTGTCCTTCTCCACCGTGCACATCAACGTGGGCGGCCCGTTCGAATTCGAATTCGAGCGTTCGGACATGCCGGACGAGATCTGGGTGCAGCCCTATGATACGGACGCGGAGAAGGTTCTGCTCTGGACGGCGGGCGATTCCGCCGGCGAACCGGACGGCGGCGCGGAAGGCGCGAACATCCCCGCCGAACTGGTGGGCGAATGGCGCGGCGTGGGCACGCCGAAGAACGGCGGTCCCGCCATCAACCTGACCGTTTTCATCAACGCCGACGGCACCGGCGAATATGCCTTTGACCAGGGGGATTATCACGAGAGCTATCCCTTCTCCCTTTCGAACGACGACAGCAGCTTCTCCGTGGATATCCCGGCCACCAGCCAGCTGGGCAGCGTGAACGGCACGTGGGCGCTGGAGGGCGGCGTGCTGAAGCTGGACATCACCTCCACCTTCACCGGCGGCGGCAGCTATTCCTACACCGCCGAGTGCCAGAAAGTGATCGCGGAGCCGGA
>CACWVN010000058.1 GCA_902764285.1 uncultured Eubacteriales bacterium | reverse complement strand
TGCGAAGCGCACCGCGACGATTACGGCCCCATCTGGCCCATGAGCATCGCGCCCTGGCACGTGCAGATCTGCTCGCTGCGCGCCGACCAGCCGGAGGTCATCGAGGCCAGCCAGAAGCTGTACGACGCGCTGACCGCCTGCGGCATCGAGGTGCTGTGGGACGAGCGCAGCGTCTCCGCCGGCGTGATGTTCTCCGACGCCGACCTGTTCGGCGTGCCGCTGCGCGTGGTCGTCAGCCCGAAGGGCCTGAAGAACGGCACCATCGAGATCGCCGCCCGCGACAAGAGCATGAAGGAGATCGTGCCCGAAGACCAGGCCGAGGATTTCATCGTGAAATACGTCACGGACGAATTGGCGAAGCTGGAGTGCAGGCTCTGAGAATGGAGAGTTCAGAGTGAAGAGTTCAGAGCTGAATGGCCTTACGGCAAACGGGCAAATCAATCTGAACTCTCAACCCTAAACTCTCAACTCTGTTCCGATTCGCCCCGTCGAATCAGAATATTGACAATCCGCCCGGCGTCTGCTATCATATATCTATCAATCGATGTGGAGGAAACCAAAATGACGCATATCAAGACCATCGAAACCCGCAACCTGTGCGACAGCGCCAAGAACGGCGGCTGCGGCGAGTGCCAGACCTCCTGCCAGTCCGCGTGCAAGACCAGCTGCGGCATCGCCAACCAGCAGTGCGAAAAGAAGCAGGACAAGTAATCGCAGGAAACCATGGGAAACGCCGCCTTCCGGGGCGGCTTTCTTTTACGGGAGAAATGAACATGATCCATCAATACAAGCTCGGCGGCTGGAACATCGTGCTGGACGTCTGCTCCGGCTCCGTCCACGCGGTGGACGAGGTCGCCTACGACATCATATCGCTGTACGAAGCGCATGGCCGCGAAGAGATCCTCGCCCGGATGGCGGAAAAGTACCCCGACGCGCCCGCGGCGGAGATCGGGGAATGCTATGACCAGGTGACCGCGCTGAAGCAGCAGGGCCGGCTGTTCGCGCCGGACACCTTCGCGCCAATGGCCGGCGAATTGAAGGCCCGGTCCTCCGGCGTGGTGAAGGCGCTGTGCCTGCACGTGGCGCACACCTGCAACCTGAACTGCGCCTACTGCTTCGCCAGCCAGGGCAAGTACCACGGCGACCGCGCCGTGATGTCCTTCGAGGTCGGCAGGCGCGCGCTGGATTTCCTGGTGGAGCACTCCGGCACCCGGCGTAACCTGGAGGTCGACTTCTTCGGCGGCGAGCCGCTGATGAACTTCGACGTGGTGAAGCGCCTGGTGGCCTACGCGCGGTCCATCGAAGAAGAAAAGGGCAAGCGCTTCCGGTTCACGCTGACCACCAACGGCATGCTGATCGACGACGACGTGATCGATTTCTGCAACCGCGAATGCCACAACGTGGTGCTGAGCCTGGACGGCCGCAAGGCGATCCACGACGCTTATCGCGTGGATTACGCCGGAAACGGCAGTTGGGACCGCATCGTGCCGAAGTTCCAGAAGCTGGTGGCGGCGCGCGGCGGCAAGGGCTATTACATGCGCGGCACGTTCACCCACGCCAACCCGGATTTCCTGGAGGACATCAAGGTGATGCTGGACCTGGGCTTCACGGAGCTGAGCATGGAGCCGGTGGTGGCCGCCGAGGGCGATCCCGCCGCGCTGACGGCGGAGGACCTGCCCGTGGTGATGCGGCAGTACGAGGAGCTGGCGGAGCTGATGATCCGGCGCCGCCGCGAGGGCCGGCCGTTCACCTTCTACCATTACATGATCGACCTGACCGGCGGGCCCTGCATCTACAAGCGCGTGTCCGGCTGCGGCTCCGGCACCGAATACATGGCTGTCACGCCCTGGGGCGACCTGTACCCCTGCCACCAGTTCGTGGGCGAGGAGGCGTTCCGGCTGGGCGATATCTGGAACGGCGTCACCAACCTTGAGACCCAGGCCGAATTCGCCGCCTGCAACGTCTATGCCCGGCAGGAATGCCGGGACTGCTGGGCGCGGCTGTACTGTTCCGGCGGCTGCGCGGCCAACGCCTGGCACGCCACCGGCAGCGTCCGCGGCGTATACAGGACCGGCTGCGAGCTGTTCAAAAAGCGCATGGAGTGCGCCATCATGGCCGAGATCGACCGCCAGCTGGGGGACGACGCATGATTTCCACGCCGATCTGCGATTTTGTGCGCGAATACGCCGCGAAGGACCCCGCGCGGCTGCACATGCCCGGCCACAAGGGCAAGGGTCCGCTGGGCATTGAGGCGCTGGACATCACCGAGATCGACGGCGCGGGCAGCCTGTACGAAGCGGGCGGGATCATCGCCGGGAGCGAAGCCAACGCCTCCGGGCTGTTCGGCGCGCGCACGTTCTATTCCGCCGAGGGCAGCTCGCTGGCCATCCGCGCGATGCTGTGCCTGGCGCTGCGGGGAAAAAAGCATCCGCGGGTGCTGGCGGGGCGCAACGCCCACCGGGCGTTTTTGAGCGCGGCGGCACTGCTGGGCTTCGACGTGGACTGGCTGCACCCGAAGCCGGGCGACGCCTATCATTCCTGCACCGTCGAACCCGCCGACATCGCCGCAGCGCTGGACGCCGGGCATTACGACGCCGTATACCTGACCAGCCCGGACTACCTGGGCCACGTGGCGGACGTCGCCGGCATCGCGGCCGAATGCCAAAAACGGCGCGTGCCGCTGCTGGTGGACGGCGCCCACGGCGCGTACCTGAAGTTCCTGTCCCCGTCCCGCCACCCCATCGACCTGGGCGCGGACATGTGCTGCGATTCGGCCCACAAGACGCTGCCGGCGATCACCGGCGGCGCGTACCTGCACCTCCGCCCGGACGACCCGGAAAACCGGGCGGCGGGAGCAAAATCCGCGCTGGCGCTGTTCGGCTCGTCCAGCCCGTCGTGGCTGGTGCTGCAGTCGCTGGACGCCTGCAACCGGTATCTGGAAAACTATCCCGCCCGGCTGGCGGCGTTCCTGCCGCGATTGGAAGCGCTGAAGGGCCGGCTGGCGGCGTGCGGATTTGCCCTCATCGGCGACGAGCCGCTGAAGATCACCGTCGACGCGGCGGCGTTCGGGTACAGCGGCGACGCGCTGGCGGAGGCGCTGGCGGGAAAGAACATCTTCTGCGAGTTCCACGAACCGGATTTCGTGACGCTGATGCTGACGCCGGAGAATGCCGCCGACCTGCCGCGGCTGGAGGAGGCGCTGCTGGCGATCCCCCGCCGCGATCCCGCCGGCGCCGTGCCGCCGGCCTACCATGTGCCGGAGGCGGCGACGTCCGTCCGCGAAGCCATGCTGGCCGCGCGGGAAACGCTGCCGGTGCGGGACTGCGCGGGCCGCGTGCTGGCGGATATCGCCGCCAGCTGCCCGCCCTGCGTGCCCGTCGCCATGCCCGGCGAGCGCATCGACGCGGAGACCGTCGAACGGCTGGAATACTATGGCATTCATGACTGCGACGTAATCAAATAGCGCCGGCAAAAAGCCGGCGCTTTTTTTGTCGTCACGCGCGCGCGACCAGGTCTTCGATCCACGCGCGCCGCTGCAGCGCGGCCAGCCAGTCCGCCGGTATGGCCTCATAGCCGTAATACAGGCCCGCGAGGCCGCCGGCGATCGCGCCGACCGTGTCCGTGTCGTCGCCCAGGTTGACGGCCTTCAGCAGCGTATCGGCGAAACCGTTCGCGTTCGTCAGCGACCACACCGCCGCCTCGAGGGCGTCGACCACATATCCGCTGCTGCGGATCTGCCCATCGGGCAGCGCGGCAAAGCCGCCGAGATCGCGCAGGCGGCGATAGTATTCCAGATCCGCGTGGTCGGCCAGATATTTTTCATAGAACGCGAAGCCCGCGTCCAGTCCCGCCTGCAGCCGCTCCGCCAGGGTTCCATCCGCGGCCAGTATGGACGACGCCATGAAGTAATACAGCCCGCAGGCGATATTGGCCCGGATGTGGGCGTGGGTCAGGCTGCCGACCCTGTGGACGACGTCGACGGCCTGCGCCGCGGGCAGCGCGGATTCGCAGCAGTACAGCACCGCCGGCATGATGCGCATCAGGCTGCCGTTGCCGTTGTCGCTTTCATCGCGGCCGCCGGCACTGTGCGGCTTGCGGTCGCGCTTGTACCGGCAGATGGCGTTCATCGTGCCGCGCCCGATATCGTAGGCATAGCCGTAGGGCGTAAAGGCGCCGTCGTCCAGCCACTTGACGAAGTTTTCCATGATGTCGGCGCAGTCGATGCCGCCGGTGCGCCGGATGCTCTCCAGCAGCGCCAGCGTCAGCGAGCTGTCGTCCGTCCAGGATCCCGCGGGCAGGTTGAAGGTGCCGTACCCGCGCATCCCCGCGACCGGGTGCCGGGCCACTTCCTCGCGCGTTTCAAACTGCACCGGGCATCCGAGGGCGTCGCCGACCACGACGCCCATGATGCCGGATTTCCAGATGCTCATTCAGATTACCTCCCCCGCATTCTTACATCCTCTTCGATCTCATCCTTCCAGGATGCGCCCATAGGTTCCGCGCACGTCCTCATGTGAAGAACGGCCTTCCCCACGACGTCATAGTTCAGCTTCTGACCGCGGGAATCATTTCTGTAGGTGACGGCCCTGTCCGCGCCGATGCCGTAGCGGGCCGCGGTCTCCACGGCGTCGATGTTCGCGCCGAGAAACAGAAATTCCCAGCCGTACTTCTCCTTCTGCCGCCGTACCATGGCCTTCACTTCATCGCCGGTGTACAGGCGGCTGGCGTTTTCCATGCCGTCCGTCGTGATCACGAACACGGTGCGCTCGGGCCGGTCCTCCTCCCGGGCGTATTTGTGCACGTTGCCGATGTGGTGAATGGCGCCGCCGATGGCGTCGATCAGCGCCGTGCAGCCGCCCACGAAATACTGCCGGTCCGTCATGGGCTCGATCTTCCGCAGATCCACGCGGTCGTGGATGACGGTGCTCCCGTCGGAAAACAGCACCGTGGAGACCAGGGCTTCGCCCTCCGCCTTCTTCTGGCGCTCGATCATGCCGTTGAAGCCGCCGATGGTATCGGCCTCCAGCCCCGCCATGGAACCGCTCTTATCCAGGATAAACACCATTTCCGTCAGATTCTTTTTCATTTGAAATCCCTCCCGTCTGTGTCGCTCGCAGGGCTCGGTTTCTCCCCTGCGGTATTATCGTACACGAAAACGAGAGGGACAGGGTCGCCCGGCAGGCGACATTATCGGGCGGCGAACGCGGGATTTCCGGTCATCCGTTCGTTCCGGAACCCAGCAGCGGCATGTCGAACTGGAACAGCACTTCGTTGATCTCATAGACATCGAAGCGGCGCGCCTTGATAAAGTATTCCAGGATGATATCGAACTTGCTGCTGTGGGACAGGGCGAAGCCCGCCTTCCCGAGCAACCTTTCCGCCTCGGGCAGCGACAGCTCCAGCGCGACGGCGAAGGCGAACACGGTGGGCTTGCTGGGCCTGTAGGCGGGGTTGGATCGGATCTTGCTGAACAGCTTGCGATCGACGTTCGCCCGCTTGTAGCACTGCGCGTCGGTGATGCCCTTTTCGTCGATCAGCCGCAGCAGCGCCTCGGAAAAGCCCTCGTCCGTCCGCTTCAGCATCTCGTCCCAGTCGGGCATCGGCGCGGCCGGCGCTTCTCGCGGCGCGGATTCCGCGGATTCATAGACGGCACCGCCGAGAGAGGCGCCCAGTTCCCGATCCAGCTGCGCGGCCGCGGCAGCGTCGCGGTGCCACAGCATCTCGCGGGAGTACTCGATGTTTTTCTCGACGTGCGCGGCCGCGTAGACGTCGTCGATGTACTCCTGCACGTCCCGGAACAGCTTCTTGCCCGTCAAAAACTCCGTGTGCCCGAACACCACCAGGTACACCATCATGTCGTGCTCGAACAAGAATCCGGCGATGGTTTCCACGGCCACCGACATCGCCTGATCCTTGGGATAGCCGTACGCCCCGGCGGAGATCAGCGGAAACGCCACGGTCTCGCAGCCGTGTTCCAGCGCCAGGTTCAGCGAATTTCGATAGCACGCCGCCAGGAGATCGCGCTCGCCGTGTCCCCCGCCGTGCCAGATCGGCCCCACGGTATGAATCACGTATTTCGCTGGCAGCCGGTATCCCCGCGTGATCTTCGCCCCGCCGGTCCCGCAGCCGCCGAGGGTGCGGCATTCGGCCAGCAGCTCCGGCCCCGCCGCGCGGTGTATCGCGCCGTCCACGCCGCCCCCGCCCAGCAGGCTGTTGTTCGCGGCGTTGACGATGGCGTCCACCTTCATCCTGGTGATGTCGTTGCGAATGATTTCAAGCGGCATAGGCCGACCTCCCCTGTTTCGCGCGCGGCGCTTTGTGGTTGTAACGGATATATCCAGTATATCAGGCGAACGGAACGTTTTCAACCGCGTCCCGGGGAAACCGATTCAACGCATAAAGATGACGGCGCCCCGCCCGCGTGCGAGGCGCCCGGGCTGGAATAAACAGCAAAAACAGGGTCCATCCTCACGGATGGCCCCCTGCGTCCAATCTGGCATAGATCCCGAACAGCCCGTCGCTGAGGACGAAAATCCCGATGCCGGGGATTTGACCAGATTGCCGTTTGAAAAAAGACGGCAATTTTGATACAATGCACCGGCCCCCAGTGCAATCGTGTAATTGTGCACCTTCGGTGCATTTTGAAGGCCGGCTTGTGCGCGTTTCCTTCTTGCCGTGTTTCGTTCTTTTTTCAGATGCGCGGCCCCGATGATGGCATTGTACATCACTCCGAGCGTTTTGTCCACCTTACGTGAGTCAATGTCCTCAAATCGCCTCGCCAATTCGACTTAACGAAATGTCATCCTTCCGTCGGCATACTATTCTCAACTTCTGGGGATTCTGTATTTTTTGTGAGAACAACCTATACGATTCTATGATGAGATCGACAAGCTCTTGCTGCGTCGGGGTAGTTTCGCCAATACTCGTTATTCCACCACCTAAGACAGGAATACATACGTCCTTTTGCCGGTAGTACTTGTGAATCTCTGACCACATAACAGTAAGAGAGTTCAGATATGCTTCACGGGTTGGAAAATATCCTCTCCCATTACCATCCAGCTTAGCAAATGCCAATAACAAATCGTCGCCATTCGGTACTAATGAACCCGATCTATACTTAATCTGATCGTTATATTTCGATTTATCCTCATCTGGTTCTAGTCTTGCATTCGCTATTAGCTCCTGTACATTTAGATTTGTGTTGTTCATTAAGTATTGCCCACAAATCGAAGTGGCTTTTATTTCATGTGGGGCGTTGCCAATCGTTGTTGTAAAGCACTCATCAAAGGGTATAACTCTCTGGCAATTCTTGCATTTGAACAAATTTCCGTACTCGACCTGAATACAGTACCCTTTTCCCTTGACTTTGGCTTTGCTCCTGATTAGATTAAATATTCCAATTAATATTACAGACAGGAGGAAAGCTACAACAAGGATTCCTATTCTGTCAATAAGGAGGTTCTTTTCATCCGTCCATTTATCGGAGATTTTCACTGATCCAATGATTGAATCTGGTACGAATGTCAGAACCGTTGTAGCTATGCTTAGTCCTAGGGCCGAACTGCGTTTTAAGAACTTACTCATATCCAAGTGCCTTCTTTATGAATGAGTAATTGATATGGACCTGTGCGAAGGTCACGGTCTGACTCCGGTTTCATTACGAAGAGAAGGTTAGCCTGATTTTCTGTAAAAACACTTCTGTTGCCGGGGTAAGTACTTGATACTTTTTCCAGACAAAGCGGAAGCGATACTGTCGTCGCGGCGCAAGAGGGCGGAAGGTGAGGTTGCTGTGTTCAGATGTGTCCGCCAGTCGGTCCAGGCACAGGGCGATGCCCATGCCCTCCTCCACCATGATGGCGGCGTTGAACAGCAGGTTGTACTGGCAGACGATGTTGGCCCGCGCGGGCTCCAGACCGAAGATGTCCGTGGGCAGATTCACTGACACCGCGCTGCCCTGGCTGGGAATGATCAGCGGTTCGCGTTCCACGTCATCGATGGTCAACTCCGCCTTTTGCGCCAGCGGGTGGTCCCGCCTGAGCAGGAAGCCAAAGGTATCCTCGTCCGGCAAGGGGATGGATTCGTACTGTTTCATGTTGAACGGCTCGATCATCAGGCCGAAATCCAACAGGCCCCGGTCCAGCTTCTCTGTCACTTCGTCGGCGTTGGCGCTGTACAGGTGGAAGCGAATGCCGGGGTGTTCCTTTTGCAGCGGGATCATCACCCGGGCGATTTGGCGCATGATCTGCGTCTCTCCGCAGCCAATGAAGATATCGCCGGAGACCTCGTCCTCCCGGTGTGAGAACTCGTCCTTCGTCTTGTCCATCAGATCCACGATCTCCTGGGCGCGCCGCCGCAACCGCATACCCTCCTGGGTCAGCCGCACGTTTCGGTTGGTGCGCGTCAGCAGCTGCACGCCCAGCTCTTCCTCCATCTCTCGAATCTGCCTGGACAGTGTTGGCTGGGAAAGGTACAGTGCGTCTGCAGCCCGGGAAAAGCTCTCCTCCCGAGCCACCACCAGAAAATACCGTAAAACGCGAATATCCATATACTACGACCTCCTGCTGGTCCCATTATACCGCCTCTTGTTATGCCTGTAAAGCATGAATATGGATTCAAAATGGATATTGGACATTTCAGAAGAAGTGCGGTAAGATAGGCTTGTAACAGGGAGGGCGAAGCAGATGACGATTGACGCGAGTATGCTGGAGAACCTAATGGACGCGGGCTGCGACGAAGGGATGATCGAACGGTATCGTGAGATCGCAGCAGATAATGGGTCGTGTGGCCCAGCGCTGATCCGACTGCTGACGCCTTATCGAAAGGCACTGCTGGACGCGCTGCACGCGGACCAGGCGAAGCTGGACTGTCTGGACTATCTGCTGTTCAAACTCCGGGACGCATAGGAGAAAGGAATGGGAGTGCTATGAAAAGACTTGTGGCAATTCTGATGGTTTTCCTGCTGACGATATGCGCAGCGCATGCGGAGACGGAGAAGTACACCCGCTATACCGACTATGTGCCACAGAAGGTCGAGCCCGTCGGATTGATTCCTGGAGATAACCACAATATTCTCGTGGCCTGGTTCTCAAGAGTGGGCAACACGGTATTCGATCCGGACGTGGATGTCGTCACCACCGCCAGCCTGCAGATCGGTGATGACGGCGAGATGCTCGGCAACGCGCAGATGATCGCCGGGTGGATCGCGGAGGAGACCGGAGCAGACGTGTTCCCGATCCAGACGGCTTACACCTACCCCTCAGACTACGACCAGACCGTGGAAGTGGGGGAAGGTCAGGACATCGACCAACTGGAGCCTGAGCTGGCAGCGCATCTGGAGGATGTCAGCGGCTACGATACGGTTTGGCTGGTAGCGCCCGTCTGGCACTACACCATCTGCACGCCGCTCCGGGTATTCCTGAACGAGACTGACCTCTCCGGCAAGACGGTCTACGTGGTCACTACCCATCGAGGCAGCGGCTTTGCGGACGTGCCGGAGCGCGTCCAGGAAATGGAGCCGGAGGCCAATGTCGTCGCCGCGCTGGCCGTGCCGGGCAACGACGCGGCGAAGCATCACGACGCAGTCATGGAATATGTCAACAAAACGATTCATTAACGAGGAGGAAAAACGTATGAAGCGCATTGTAATGATCCTGATGGTTTCCCTGCTGACTCTTTCTCTCGTCCTGAGCCTGGCCCTTGCCGAAGGCGATCATCGCGTGGCGAAGGATGGCGCTCAGATGCAGACGGATGACCCCACTATGCCGACCCGCGTTCCCATGGAGGGCGGCACGAAGATCCTGCTGCACTTTGGCGATACTGTGATTCCCGGCGTGCTGAACGACAGCGAGACCGCACAGGCGCTCATCGCCAAGCTGCCCTATACCCAGCACATGAGCCGCTACTCCCACGACTTCTGCGGCGTGACGGAGAACCTGCCCTACAACGCGGACGAGGAGCACTACGGCTGGTTGAACGGCGACATCGACTATGCCACCGACGCGCCCTACTTCACCATCCTCTTTGAGGACCAGGATGAGTCCGAGATCTACGGCAATCAGGTGAACATCGGCGTCATTACCTGCCCGCTTGCGGACATCGCGGCGCTGGAAGGCAGCTATGACGTGGTGATCGAACTGGACAAGTAAGGAGATGCATTTCATGAAGCTGAAGAAATTGGCCGCGCTGCTGTGCGCGCTGATGCTTTGCCTGGCGGGATTGGCCGCGTCGGCGGAGAACACGACTGTGCAAGAAGGAGACAATGACATGCAGATGATGATCGGTGAAACCCCGGTGACGGTGGCCTGGGAGGACAACGCCTCCGTGGAGGCGCTGAAAATGCTGGCGGAAGAGGGACTGAGGATCGATATGTCCATGTACGGCGGGTTCGAGCAGGTCGGCTCCATCGGCCAGAGCCTGCCCCGGGACGATCAGCAGACGACCACCACCTCCGGCGACATCGTGCTCTATTCCGGCAATCAGCTGGTGGTGTTCTATGGCAGCAATTCCTGGGCCTACACCCGGCTGGGGCACATCACCGATCAGACACCGGAGCAGATGAAGGTACTGTTGGGCAGCGGAGACGTGACGATCACGCTGTCGATAAAATGAAGAGATATAGGATTCTGCTGACCGCATGGCTGCTTTGCTGTGCGGTACAGCCATTGATGAATGCCATGGCGGAGGAAATGCGGATGGAGGCCTATACCCTTGACCAGCATGGGCCTGTATATGCTTATCTGCCAGAGGAGATGGAGGAAGGGAAACGCTATCCGCTGGTCATTGCGCTGAATTGTACCACGGGCGATCCACAGGGAGAGGTGACGGGCAATGGCTGGGACGCGGTTGTCCGGGAAGATGACGTCATCGTGGTTGCCCCCACCTACAACGATTATGCCACCTGGTCCGAAACGGGCTACATCAAGTCTGTGATCGACGATGCCGTCAGCCGGTATCCAGTAGAACCAGGCCGCATTTACGCCACCGGCTTTTCCAACGGCGGGGCGCTGTCCGGGGCGCTGGCCGCAACCTATCCCGATTTGCTGGCGGGCATTTCAGCGATGGGATGGATGATCCCTTTGGGAAAAATGGGCAACCACAGCAGGCTTCCCTTCCTGCTGATTCAGGGGACGGATGAATTCACCCGCTGGGAGCGGACCCTCCGCCAGACATCCTCCGGCTCGATGGCGGTCATGGAGGACGAGGAAGGCGCGCTGAGCGACCTGTTTGCCCGCAACGGTTTGTTTTCAGGGGAACAGATTCCCGACTACAATCAGACCCCCTACTGGGGCTATCCCGCGGACGAGGTTCTTGTGGAATACCCGGATTATCGGGATATCTTTTCACATGCCGTCCACTGTGGGGATGTGAAGTGGGAGATCAGCCGGTATTATCATCCGGACTATTCGCAGCCTCTGGCAGAACTGATTCTGGTAGAAGGCGCTGACCACATTCCCCACAGCTGCAATGCCCGATACGCCTGGGATTTCCTCAGGCACTTTGCCAGGGCCGAGGATGGGACAATCGTAGAGGTCGATGCCGATCGGGAGGAATGACGCAATGAAGAAAATACTCAGCATCCTGTTGCTGCTTGCCTTTATGGCTGTTGCCTGTGCCTTTGCGGAAGGCGATCAGGAAGCGGAGAACTATACAAGGTATTTCGACTATACGCCGGTTGAAAATGCGCCCATCGGCCTGGTGCCTGGTGAGAACCACAATACGCTGGTGCTGTACTTTTCCCGCGTGGGAAACACGGCGTTCCCGGAGGAAGTGGACGCGGTGTCCTACGCGTCACAGAACGTGACGGAGGGCGAAAAGCTGGTTGGCACCGCGCAGATAGTGGCCGGATGGATTGCGGATGAAACGGGCGGCGACGTGTTCCCCATTCAGACGGCCTGCGCCTATCCTGAAGCGTTCTGGGATACGGTTACCGTAATCGAGGGTCAGGAAAAGGATCGTGTCCATCCACGGATGGCCGCGATCCCGGAGGACATGACAGGTTACGATACCGTTTGGCTGGTGACGCCCATCTGGGCCTACAGCGTCTGCCTGCCAGTGCGGTCATTCCTGGAAAGCGTCGACCTGTCCGGCAAGACAGTCTATGTTTTCACGACGCATTGCGGCAGCGGCATGTCCGACGCGATGGAGGTCGTGCAGGCATTGCAGCCGAACGCCGACGTGCGCAAGGGCATGGCCATAGCCAGCGATCCCTTTGACGAAGTCAGGGATGATGTGATACAATTTGTACAGAGCAATCAGGGCTGAGAGAGGTGGAGAGCAATGGTCTTTTACTTTACAGCAACCGGCAACAGTCTGTATGTCGCCAAGCAGCTGGACGAGGAACGGCTAAGTATTCCCCAGGAGATGAACAAGGAAAACCGGCACTACAAGGCTGAAAGGATCGGCATCGTCTGTCCGCTGTTCGAGTTTGAAATCCCGTCCCTGGTGAAGGACTTCATCCGGGATTCCGAATTTGAGGCCGGGTACTTCTACCTCGTCGTCACCTACGGCATGCACCACGGCGGCGTGGCCGAGCGCACACAGGCGTGGCTCCAGTCCGTCGGCAAGGCGGCGGATTACATCAACACCATCATCATGCACGACAACGCCCTGATCGTGTTCGACATGGATCAGCAGCGGAGCATCGAGGCCGAAAAGCAGGTGGACGCGCATATCGACGCCATCAGGAGCGACATCGCCGCGAAGAGGGCGATGGTCCAGCAGGCGCCCGCGGATGAGATCGACTTCTACCAGAATTTCGTGGCATGGATCAAGCGGACCGGCCCCATGTACGCCTTTCCGCTGTACAGGGTAACGGACAGTTGCGTGGGCTGCGGCACCTGCACGCGCGTCTGTCCCCGGGGCTGCATTCACCTGGAGGATAAAAGACCGGTCTGGGATTACTCTCGCTGCGCAAACTGCATGGCCTGCATTCAGGCGTGCCCCGCAAAGGCGATCCAGTTTATCACAGTGAAGGAGCCCAATCCCGACGCGCGCTACCGCAATCCTCACATCGCGTTGAAGGAAATCATCCAGGCAAACCGGCAGGACTGAATGACAGGCGATATTCCATCAGGACAAGGAGGAAGAACAATGGCACTGAAATCAACTTTGGGCTTTGGCATGATGCGCCTGCCCGTGAAGAACGGCGACCCGACGGATTTCGACTATGAACAGCTGAATGAAATGGTGGACACCTACCTGGCGGCGGGCTACAACTACTTCGACACCTCCTACGTCTACCACAACGGCAGGAGTGAGGAGGCCGTGCGCGAGGCCGTGATGAAGCGCCACCCCCGCGAATCCATCCGCATCGCCACCAAGTTTCCCACCTTCAACCTGCAGCCCGGCGACGAGGACAAGATCGAGGACATCTTTCAGGAACAGTTGGACCGGCTGGGCGTGGACTATGTGGATTACTACCTGCTGCACAACTTCCAGACCCGCTGGTACGATGGCTATGACGGCAAAGGCGGCGTCATACAGTCCGAGCATTTGATCGAGCACGCGCTGAAGTGGAAGGCGCAGGGGAAGATCAAACACCTGGGCTTCTCGTTCCATTCCTCCGCGAAGCTGCTGGACCGCATACTGACGGAGCACCCGGAGTTTGAATTCGTACAGATTGCCGCCAACTATGTGGACTGGAACTCCCAGCTGGTGCAGGCTGGCCCCTGCTACGAGGTCATCCGCAGGCACGGCAAACAGGTCATCATGATGGAGCCCGTGAAGGGCGGCGGCCTGGCCATGGTGCCGGAGGCAGTGGCGCATGCGCTGAAAGCCAAGGCCCCCGAGCGCTCCGTGGCCTCCTGGGCGATCCGCTTCGGGGGCACGCTGGACGGGCTACTTTGCGTTTTGAGCGGCATGAGCACGCTGGAGCAGGTGAAGGACAACATCCACAGCTATCAGACCCTCGATCCGCTGAGCGAAGCCGACATGAAATGGCTCCGCGAAGATGTCAATCGCCTCTACCGCGCCCAGGGGCCCGTGCCGGAGCTGTCAAAGTACGAGGGACTGACGCTCTACGGCGTGCCGGTGACGGCCATCATGGAGGGCTACAGCGTGTGTCAGCTCCAGCCCGATCCCGGCTTCTCCGACGACAACAACTATCTGCTCAACGCCGTGGCCGAGGAATACCACCGCGACTTCAAGGAGGACCTGCCTCGGCAGACGCTGGTCACCTCCAATGGCGAGGACGTGACGGACGAGGTCTATCGCGCCTATGAGTGGCTGCGCGAGCACACATTCTGATAAGGGAGAAACTGATACTATTCCTACTCTAAAAACGCATCAATGATCCACTGTCTGGAAGTGATGCTGCGAACCAACTCACAGGTCAGAGTGCGGATGGTTTCGCACAAACG
>CACWVN010000057.1 GCA_902764285.1 uncultured Eubacteriales bacterium | reverse complement strand
CCTTTACTATTTCCGGTGCTACCGGAAGATGAAGCCGGCGGAGGCGTAGCGGAAAAAGGGAGATTCAACCGGATTATGCCGCGTTTTGATGGGATGAGCGATAGAGGTTCGCGGAAATCATAGGGGCGGCCAATGGCCGCCCGCCAAATCAATAACCACATACACAGACGCCCGCCCTATTCTGCACGGGGCGGGCGGATGGTAGAAAGTGCGGCAGCAATCGGGGTTAAGCGCACCGCGCTTAGACGACGCCCTGGGCGTACATGGCGTTGGCGACCTTCAGGAAGCCCGCGATGTTCGCGCCGGCTTCGAAGTTGTTGCCGAAGCCGTATTCCTTGGCGGCGCTCTCGATGTTGTGGTAGATGCCGACCATGATGCCCTTCAGCTTGGCGTCGACCTCCTCGGCGGTCCAGCTCAGGCGCTCGGAGTTCTGGCTCATCTCCAGGGCGGAGGTGGCCACGCCGCCGGCGTTGGCGGCCTTCGCGGGCCCGAACAGCACGCCGTTGGCCTGCAGGTACTCGATGCCCTCGATGACGGTGGGCATGTTCGCGCCCTCGGACACGCAGTAGCAGCCGTTGGCGACCAGCGCCTTGCAGCTGTCGAGGCTGATCTCGTTCTGGGTGGCGCAGGGCAGCGCGATGTCGCACTTGATGGTCCAGATGCCGGAGCAGCCCTCGTGGTATTCGGCGTTGGGATGGGTGTCGACGTACTCCTTGATGCGGCCGCGGCGGACCTCCTTGATCTGCTTGACGCAGGCCAGGTCGATGCCGTCCTTGTCGTAGATATAGCCGTTGGAATCGGACATGGCCACGACCTTCGCGCCCAGCTGGGTGGCCTTTTCGTTGGCGTAGATGGCCACGTTGCCGGAGCCGGAGATCACGACCGTCTGGCCCTTGAAGCTCTTGCCCGCGGCGTTGAGCATCTCTTCGGTGAAATAGCACAGGCCGTAGCCGGTGGCCTGGGTGCGCACCAGGCTGCCGCCGTAGCTGAGGCCCTTGCCGGTCAGCACGCCTTCGTACTTGTTGGTGATGCGCTTGTACTGGCCGTACAGATAGCCGATCTCCCGCGCGCCCACGCCGATGTCGCCCGCCGGCACGTCGATGTCGGCGCCGATGTACTTGTACAGCTCGGTCATGAAGCTCTGGCAGAAGCGCATCACTTCGAAATCGCTCTTGCCCTTGGGATCGAAATCGCTGCCGCCCTTACCGCCGCCGATGGGCAGGCCGGTCAGGCTGTTCTTCAGCGTCTGTTCAAAGGCCAGGAATTTCACGGTATCCTCGGTGACGGAGGGATGCAGGCGCAGGCCGCCCTTGTAGGGGCCGATGGCGCTGTTGCCCTGCACGCGGTAGCCGCGGTTCACCCGCACGTTGCCCGCGTCGTCGATCCACGGCACGCGGAACTTGATCACGCGCTCCTGCTCCACGAACAGCTCCAGCACGCCGGCCTTCACGTACTCGGGATGCCTCTCCACCACGGGCTCGATGGATTCCAGCACGCTGCGAACGGTGATCAGGAACTGCTTGTCGTTCGGGTTGCGCTTCTCCACGCGCTCCATCAGGTCAACCAAATATGCATTTTTCAGCGCCATTGCCTCGTCCCCCTTAACAAATCGATATGCAGTTTTCGAATCCGGGAATTCCAACCACCCCGGTCGGATGGAAATATTATAGCGGGCCGCGGTTTAATTTGCAATATTATTCTCTGTTAAATTGCATTTCCAAATGTGACTTTTTGGAAATTATGAATTTGTGGCCTGCATATAAATTCACTTTCGCGCGGAATATGCAGGTATATCTATCATTTATGAAATAATATGCTTCCGCCGGGCTATATCCGGCGTCCGGCGTTTTTCGCAAGATGAATTTTCAAAATTAAAAAAATTCATCTTGCGTTTGCGCGGCGCGAGGAGTATAATCTTTCCCATATTGAATGAACGGCAGGAGGCGCGACCATGAACCGCATCTGCATCCCCGAGGGCTATCGTCCGCCGCTGAACACCTTTGACACCCAGCTGGCCATCGAATTCATCAAGCACAATTTCCAGATCGAGCTGACCCACGCGCTGAACCTGCGCCGGGTGTCCGCGCCGCTGTTCGTGCAGCGGGAATCGGGCCTGAATGACAACCTGAACGGCGTGGAGCGGCCGGTGCGCTTCGACGTGCCCGCCGTGGGCGCCGAGGGCGAGGTGGTCCATTCGCTGGCGAAGTGGAAGCGGCTGGCGCTGAAGCGCTACGATTTCCACGAGGGCCGCGGGCTGTACACCGATATGAACGCCATCCGCCGCGACGAGGAGCTGGACAACCTCCATTCCATCTACGTGGACCAGTGGGACTGGGAGCGGATCATCCGCCGCGAGGACCGCACGCTGGAATTCCTCCAGCGCATCGCCCGGGAGATCGTGCACTGTGTGGTGGACGTCAGCGACCGGCTGCGCCGGGAGTTCCCCAGCATCCACGTGAAGCTGAGCCGCCGGATGGCCGTCGTCACCACCCAGGAGCTGGAGGACATGTACCCCGACCTGACGCCGAAGCAGCGCGAGGACGCCTTCCTGAAGGAGCACCGCACCGCGCTGATCATGCAGATCGGCGGCAAGCTGAAGTCCGGCATCCCCCACGACGGCCGCGCGCCCGACTATGACGACTGGCAGCTGAACGGCGACATCCTGTTCTGGAACGACGTGCTGGGCCGGTCCTTCGAGATCTCCAGCATGGGCATCCGCGTGGACGAGGAATCGCTGGACCGCCAGCTGACGCTGGCCGGCTGCGACGACCGCCGGAGCCTGCCGTTCCACCGGATGCTGCTGAACGGCGAGCTGCCGCTGACCATCGGCGGCGGCATCGGCCAGAGCCGCCTGTGCATGCTGATGATGGGCAACGCCCACATCGGCGAGGTGCAGTGCGGGCTGTGGGACGAGGAGACCCAGCGCGTCTGCGCGGAACACGGGATCCTGCTGCTGTAACCCGGCGGGCGGGGCCCGCCCGGCAGTGCCGGGAACCATCTGCTGCCGCACTTTCTACCATCCGCCCGCCCCGTGCAGAATGGGGCGGGCGGCCATTGGCCGCCCCTACGAATAACCGGCAATTCCTCCGCATCGCCGCCCCTACGCGCGATATGCGCATCGCCCGCCCCACGTTCATGGGGCGGGCGATGCGCTTCCTATATTATTACGGCTTCGCGTATTTGTAGATCTGCTCCAGCACGTTGTCGATGCCGTTGGCGGTGGGCTCGGCGGCCATAGCCTCGTACAGCGCGCCGCGGTCGTGGTACAGCTGGGTGACGGCCGCCACCAGGCTGTCGGGCGTCATGTCCTCCTGCAGCAGCACGCGGCTCAGCCCGCGGCTGCGGAAGGATTCGGCGTTCAGCAGCTGGTCGCCGCGGCTGGCGCCCTTGGGATAGGGGATCAGCAGCGCGGGCTTGCGGGCCGCCAGGATCTCGCACAGCGCGTTGGAGCCCGCGCGGGAAACCAGCACGTCGGCGCAGGCGTAGGCGTCGGCCATCTCCTCGTTCAGGTATTCCACCTGCACGTAGCGGGGCGTGCCCTCGTAGGCGCCGTTCAGGTTGCCCTTGCCGCACAGGTGCAGCACCTGGAAGCTCTCCGTCAGCTGGGGCAGCGCCTGCCAGATCACCTGGTTGATGGCCTGCGCGCCGCTGCTGCCGCCCACGGCCATCAGCACCGGCAGCCCCTCAATGAATCCGAAGCGCCGGCGCGCCTGGTTCCTGTCGCCGTTCAGCACCTCCGGGCGAATGGGCGTGCCCGTGTGGACGCCCTTGCCCCGGGCGTATTTCACGGCCTCGGGGAACGTGCAGCACTGCGCCTTCGCGAAGGGCATGCACAGCTTGTTGGCCAGGCCGGGCGTCATGTCGGATTCGTGGGTCACCACCGGCACGCCGTTCAGCTTCGCGCCGTATACCACCGGCACGGACACGAACCCGCCCTTGGAGAACACCACGTTGGGCTTCAGTTTGCGGATGATGCCCGCCGCCTGGAACACGCCCTTGACCACGCGGAAGGGATCGGTGAAGTTCCGGGGATCGAAATAGCGGCGAAGCTTGCCCACGGACACCGTGTGGAAGGTGACCTCGGGCACGCGGCCGACCAGTTCCTGCTCGGCGCTGTTGGCCGCGCCGATATAGTGGATCTCCCACCCGTCCTGCAGCAGGCGGGGAATCAGCGCCAGATTCGGCGTCACATGACCCGCGGTGCCGCCGCCGGTCAAAACGATCTTCTTCATGAACGGTCCTCCAGGTCAAGGCCATGGTCGAGCAGCTTATGCTCATTTATGCATTATAGCGGTCAACTTTTGATTTGCTTTTAGCTTGGGGTTAAAAAATGAGGTAAAAATCGTGCCGGATTTGTCCGGTGCGGATAGGCGCCGCGCCGGGAATCATTTTTTCATTCCCCCTTTCCAATCCCGCCAAAATAGGGTACAATATAGGAAAGCGAATGGGCATTCTCCGTTCCGCATTCCTCACTCCCCAAAGGAGGCCTTCGATGAGCTACCAGGCCCTCTACCGCGCGTGGCGGCCGGACACGTTTTCCGAGATCTGCGGCCAGGACGCCGTCACCCGCACGCTGAAGCACCAGGTGATGTCCGGGCGCGTGGCCCACGCCTATCTGTTCTGCGGCACCCGCGGCACCGGCAAGACGTCCGCGGCCAAGGTGCTGTCCCGGGCCATCAACTGCCTGGATCCCCGGGAGGGCGATCCCTGCGGCGAATGCGAGATCTGCCGCGCGCTGAAGGCGGAGACCTGCATGGACGTGGTGGAGATCGACGCCGCCAGCAACAACGGCGTGGACGAGATCCGCGACCTGCGGGAGAAGATCAAGTATCCGCCGGCGGTGACGAAGTACAAGGTGTACATCATCGACGAGGTGCACATGCTGTCCACCGGCGCGTTCAACGCGCTCCTGAAGACGCTGGAGGAGCCGCCGAAGCACGCCGTGTTCATACTGGCCACCACCGAGCCCCAGCGCCTGCCGGCCACGATCCTGTCCCGCTGCCAGCGGTTCGATTTCCACCGGATCTCGCTGGACGTGATCGAGGCGCGGCTGCGGGTGGTGCTGGCGGGCATCGGCCGGTCGGCCTCCGACGAGGCGCTTTCCGAGATCGCCCGGGCCGCCGAGGGCGCGATGCGCGACGCGCTGAGCCTGCTGGACGTGTGCCTTTCCTATACCGACGGCGAGGTGACCGGCCAGCTGGCCCGGGACGTACTGGGCACGGCGGGCCGCGGCGCGATGTTCGATTTCACCGACGCGCTGTTCGACGGCGATTCCGGGCGCGCGCTGACGCAGATCGACGCCGTGATGCGCCGCGGCGGCGATCCGCAGGTGTTCATCCGCGACGTCGTGGCGCACCTGCGCGCGGTGATGCTGGCCGGGGCCGTGAAGGACGGCGCGGCCGACCTGCTGGAAGTGACGCCCGAGGACGCCGAGCGCCTGGCCGCACAGGCGAATCGGGCGGACGCCGACGGGCTGAACCGCATGCTGGACCTGTTCATGCGGGCCGAGCCGGACACCAAGTGGGCCACGCGCCCGCGCACGATCCTGGAGCTGGCCGCGGTGCGCGCCTGCCGCCCGGAGCGCGAACCGGACGCCGCGCTGGGCGAGCGGCTGCAGCGGGTGGAGAAGCTGATCGAGAGCGGCGCCCCGGCGCGGCCCGCGAAGGCCGCGGCGCCCGCCGCCAGGCCCCAGCCCGCGGAAAAGCCCGCCGCCAGGCCCCAGCCCGCGGTCACGCCCGCGGAAGAGCCGCCGGAGCCGTACCTGGCCGCGATGGCGCGGCTGAGGGAAGAAAACCCGTCCATCCGCAAGCCGCTGGATTCCATGCGGTTCATCCGCTTCGACGGCAGCCGCGCGTTCGCGGAATTCAGCCGGAAGGATCTGATGCACCTGAAGCTGCTGGAGCGCAAAAAGGATCTGATCGACGGCGCCCTTTCCGACGCCTTCGGCGCGCCGGTGAGCATCGTGATGGGCGCGGAGGGCGCCGCTGCAAAGCCGGTTTCCGATATCGCCAGGGAGGTCATCAATCAATCCTATGATGTTTTCGGACGAGATAAGATCGATCTGCTCGACTGATCTTCCCGGGGACGACCACGACCCCAGCGGGCACCGGCGCCGGCTGCGCGTCCGCATGGAAAAAGAAGGCTGGGACGCGCTGCGGCCCCATGAAATGCTGGAGCTGGCGCTCTATCCCATATTGCCCCGGCAGGACCTTTCCGGCCTGGCCCGGACGCTGGTGGATCGCTTCGGCTCCCTGCGGGACGTGTTCGATGCGCCGCCGGAAGCGCTGGCGGAGTGCCCCGGCATGACCGAAACCTTGGCCAGGTGGATCTGCGTGACCGGGGAGCTGCTGCGCGCCTACTGCGACGCGGTGGAAGAGGACGGGCTGCGGCTGGGTTGTTTCGGGGATATCCGGCGCTTTCTGGAAACCTGGCGCCCCGGCGATGAAACCGGCATGTGGGCGCTGTTCCTCGATTTCGGATTCAACCTGATCTCCCATGACCGGCTGGGCGGGGACAAGGACTGGTGGACGCCGGTCAACGTCCGCCGGCTCGCCTCCGAAGCCGTTTCCTCCGGCGCGCGCTGCACGGTTTTCGTGCGGTTCCTGGACGACGCGTCGTCCTTCACCGATTTTGAAATTTCGCAGATTCACGCCATATCGCATACGCTGACGGCGCTGGACGTGCACATCATCGACTGCGTGCTGACGGGCGGCGGACAATTCCGCAGCCTGAATCTGGAAGGCCGGCTGGACGCCGTTCGTCAGGAACTGTCCACCCCGGCGCTGTTCGACCGGTATCTTCGCGAATCGTGAAATCCAGCCAGCAATTGACACCATCAAAGCCCGGCCTCCCGCGCATAATAGCCTTGAAAATTTTTTGCGGGAGGCTGGTTTTTTATGAATGAAACCATACAGCTGCTCCAGGACGTGGTGCGCAACGCGCGCACGGGTCTGGACGCGGTGGAAACGCTGATGAAGAAATCCGGGGGCGCGGATATGCGCGACGAGCTGGCAAAGGAGCGGGAGCAGTATCTCGCCGCCGCCCGGGACGGCGAACAGGCGCTCTCCGACGCCGGCGGCCAGCCCGAGCCCACCGGCGCGCTCGCGAAGGCGGGCATGCGGCTGGGGCTGGAGGGGGAAACGCTGCTGGACCGATCCGACGCCCACATCGCCGAGATCATGATCCAGGGCGCCACCATGGGCGTGATCGAAATGACCAAGTCGCTGAACACCTACGGCGGCGCCGATCCCCGCGCCCGGGGTCTGGCCAGCCAGTTCGTCGTTCAGCAGAACGAGGTCATCGACCGGCAGAAGGCGTTTTTGGAGAATTGAGGTTAGGGAGCAGGGAGCAGGGAGCAGGGAGCAGGAAAATGCCCGGAAAGCGGGTGAGGAGTGGGAAAGTGATGAGCGAGGAGTACAGGACGGCTTTGTGCCGGCGGGTAACCGGTATTACTCACTCCTCACTCCTCACTCTTCTCTCCTCTCCGCCTTCAAAATATGATAAAAAATAGGCTTCTTTCGGATTCGGTTGCACTAAGATGAAGGAATGTATATAATAAATATACAAATGTGATATTCGGGGTGATATTAATGTCAATGTATCCGCTAATTCTGATCGCCGACGACGATCCGGTGGTTCATGAATCGCTGGGCCTGTATCTCGGTTCCGAGGGCTATGAGCACCAGAGCGCCTATGACGGCCAGCAGGCGTTGGAAATGGTGGAGAGCCTGCACCCCGACATGGTGGTGCTGGATCTGATGATGCCCCGGGTTTCCGGCATCGATGTGTGCCGCACCATTCGCCAGACCAGTTCGCTGCCCATCATCATGCTCACGGCCAAGGGCGAGGAAATCGACCGTATCCTGGGCCTGGAGCTGGGCGCCGACGATTACATCGTAAAGCCGTTCTCCCCGCGCGAAGTGCTGGCCCGCATCAAGGCCGTGCTGCGCCGCTTCTCCGAAAAGAGCAGCGAGGAGGACAGCAGCATCATCCGCCTGCCCCAGCTGGAGATCAGCCTGGAAAACTACCAGGTCAAAGTGGCCGGCAAGGTGATCCCCTGCACGCCCAAGGAAGTGGAGATCCTGCACATGCTGACCAGCAACGTGGGCCAGGTGTTCAGCCGGGAACAGATCCTCTCCCGGGTGTGGGGCTATGATTACTTCGGCGATACCCGCACCGTGGACGCGCACATCAAGCGCATCCGCCAGAAGCTGCCCCAGGAGAACGTGCCCTGGGCGCTGAAGACGGTGTACGGCGTGGGCTACAGGTTCGAGGTCAACTCATGAAAAAAAGCAGCGTGCTGATTCGGCGCGCTGCGTTATTCACGGCGATCGTGCTGCTGGTGCTGGTCGCCGCGGGTCTGGCTGCCTTCGGGATCATCGACCGATTGCAGACGGACGGCGCAGCGCGCGCGCAGCTGCTGCCCCAGGCCAGGCATCTGGCCGACGCGGCAGCCGCCGACGCGAAGAACGGCTCCGCCCTCCTGAAGGGCGAGGTCGATCTTTTTGCGCTCTCCGGCGGCACCGTGTGGCTGACGGGCACCGAACGCGACACCGCCAGTCTGACCGACGATTCCGCGTTCCCGGATTTCGTGGCCGAGCGCCTCGACGACGTCTTTGGCGGCAAGGAATTTTCCGGCTTCGCCCGCATCGGCGGCAGGCGCTGCGCCTGGGCCGTCGCGCCGGTTTCGTTCGGCGGCGTGGCCGCCGGGGCCGTGACCGCCGCGCTGCCGGTGCAATCCGCGCTGCCCGCGGCTCTGGGCGCCGCCGCGCTGGCGCTGGCGCTGGCCGTGGCCGCGGCCGCGCTGCTGATCCGCCGGGTCATGCAGCCCGCCATCCGGCCCATCGCCCAGCTGCGCGACGCCGCGGTGGCCATGTCCGAAGGCGACCTGGAGACCCGCGCCAACGAAGAGGCCGACGGCGAGCTGGGCGAGCTGGGCAAGGCCGTCAACCACATGGCCGACCAGCTCTCCCGGAATATGTACATGCTGATCGTGGAGCGCAACCGCCTGAAGAACATGCTCAACGGCCTGTCGGAGGGCATCGTGGCCATCGACCGGGAGGGGCAGATCACCCACACCAACCCGGCGCTGGAAAAGTTCTTCACCCGGCAGAAGCTGGCGCTGCACCTGCCCGACCCGCGCATGAAGGTCATCCCCGACAAATCCGTGTGGGAGGACCTGGACGGCGTGATCCGGTCCGGCGAGCCGATGACCCGCAACCTGGAATCGAAGGACATGATCCTGCGGCTGACGATCACGCCCATCGTGGACGAGATCGGCACCATCGCCGGCGCGGTGGGCCTGTTCTCTGACATCACCCAGCAGGAGCGCCTGGAGAAGACCCGGCGCGATTACGTGTCCAACGTCTCCCATGAGCTGCGCACCCCGCTGACGGCCATGCGCGCGCTGATCGAGCCGCTGAAGGAAGGCATGGTCACCGCCGAGGCCGACCGCATGCGCTATTACGACATCATCCTGCGCGAGATCATGCGGCTGTCCCGGCTGATCAACGATCAATTGGAGCTGTCCCGGCTGCAGAGCGGCACGCTGTCCATCGAAAAGAGCGTGATGCGCCTGGACGACCTGGTCTACGACGTGTGCGACCGCTACAACACCATCGCCGCGGAGCAGGGCCTGACGCTGCGCGTGGACACCGATTTCAGCCAGTGTCCCCCCGTGTTCGCCAACGCCGACCGCGTGGAGCAGATGCTGATCATCCTGCTGGACAACGCCATCAAGTACACCGAGCAGGGGTCGGTGGCGGTGTCCGCCGACTGGGACGACGAAAAGGTGACGCTGCACGTGAAGGACACCGGCATCGGCATCGAGGAAGCGGACCTGCCCTACGTGTTCGACCGCTTCTACAAGGTGGACAAGGCCCACAGCGGCAAGGGCAGCGGCCTGGGGCTCTCCATCGCCAAGGAGCTGCTGAAGCGCATGGACGAGGAGATCTGGGTGACCAGCGAAAAGGGCGAAGGCACCGAATTCAGCTTCACGCTGCATCTTAAGGGAGACGACCCGGAGGGCGACGCGGAATAATCCCCGGCCCTGGTTCCCGATACACAGAAACGAGGATAAACCATGCCCAGAAGAGAAACCCGCCGCAGGCGCGCCCAGGGCGGCTGCCTGACGACCGTCATCGCCACGCTGGCGGTGGCGGCGCTGGTGCTGGTCGCGGCCATCATCATCACGAACCGGCTGGGGCCGCGCAACGAACCCGCGCCCGTCCCCCAGGGCACCGGCGAGTACGTGGATGCCACCGGCAACGCCGCGCAGGAGCACCAGCTGGTGCTGAAGGCGGATTCGTACGGCAAGAACCAGACCGCGGCTCCCGAGGGCGCCGCCGCCGTGACCATGCCCCCCACGCCCGAACCCACGGCCGAGCCGACGTTCAACCCCGACGAGCCCTATGCCCTCGTGCGGCCGCAGCCCATCGGGGAGGGCTATCTGCCCATATTCGAAAAGGCCAACACCGAAGCGCGGCAGATCGCCATCACGGTGGACGAATGCTCCGGCGCGGCCATCACCAAGGAATTTGCCCGCGCCGCCTACGATTACGGCGCGAAGCTGACGCTGTTCCCCACGGGCGAAAACGTGATGAAAAAGGGCTTGGGCGAAGTGCTGAAAAACTGCTACTACCGCCTGGGCTTTGAAATCGAAAACCGCTGTTATTCCGGCACCGCGCGGCTGTACCAGATCAACGATTCCATGATGGCCGCCGAAATATGGAAGCAGTCCATCGCCGTCAGCTACGTGCTGGGCATCAAATACCAGCCCCATTTCCTGCGGCTGTACGGCGGCGACGGCGAAAACGACCTGCGCACCCACATGTACCTGATCCAGGAGGGCTACAAGGGCATCGCCGGCTGGACGATCAACGGCAGCCGCATGGATCTGACGCGCATCGGCAACAACCTGCAGCCCGGCAACATCTATTATTTCCGCACCTGCGAAAACGACCTGACCAACATGCGCGCGCTGATGGAAGAGGCCCGGCTGCAGGGTTATCAGATGGTGACGCTGAACGAGCTGTTCGGCTATGACCCCAACGAGACCCGCGAGGTGCGGGGATCGCTGCTGTCGGAGACCATGCCCGAGCTGCGCAACCACAACGTGCCCTTCTACTTCATGAAGACCGAGGACTGCACCTGGGCCACCAACCTGGTGCAGCGCCGGCTGATCAACCTGGGCTACCTGCCCGAGGGCAGCGCCGACGGCGTGTTCGGCAGCGGCACCGCCGCCGCGCTGAGCGCGTTCCAGGCCCGCCTCGGCATGGCGGCTACGGGCGCCGCGGACATCCCCACCCAGGAAAGGCTGTTCTCCCAGGACGCGCCGAGGAACGGGGAATAGACGGGAAAAAAGTGAAGCGTGAAAAAGTGAGGAGAGAGGAATACAGTTACCCGGGTTCGATTTGACGGGTAACTGTATTCCTCTCTCCTCACTCCTCTCTTTTCCCCTTCCGGGTTTTCAATTCGTTCACAAATCGTGCAAAGTTTGTTTATTGACTTTCCTGACCATCAAACCTATAATGTATCTGCAAGCGGTTGAGAAGCCGCGGCGACGAATAACGCATCCTACAGCATGATATCATAGGTTATTATCAAAGGAGGAAACGACGATGAAGACGACGAGAAATAATCGCAGAATGGCGCGCAGGAATTCCGGCGCGATGCTGCTGACGGCGCTGGCGCTGGTGTTTGCGCTGGCCATCGGCGGCGGCTTTGCCATCGGCGCACTGCCGACGGCGCGCACGGCCTCGGCCGAGGCGGACGCGCCGGCCTCCGTGCCGAACCCCACCATCGATACCAGCCCCGCCATCTACGTGGCGGAGAAGAACGCCAATTCCGTGGTGGGCATCATCACCAACGCCCAGGGCTGGGACCGCAGCACCGGCGTGCAGAACACCACGGTGTCCCAGGGCAGCGGCGTGGTGATCGCCGAAGGCGGCTACGTTCTGACGAACTACCACGTGATCCAGGACGGCAGCGCCTATCAGGTGCTGCTCCCCGACGGCAGCAAGGTGGACGCCACGCTGGCCGGATCGGATTCCTCGCTGGACCTGGCGGTGCTGAAGGTGGAACAGGACGCGGACAAGCTGGTGCCTGTTTCCATCGGCAGCAGCGATAACCTGAAGGTGGGCTCCACGGTGATCGCCATCGGCAACCCCGGCGGCGAGATCCTGGCCAACACCGTCACCCAGGGCATCATCTCCGCGCTGCAGCGCAGCAGCGTGAACAGCAGCAACACCACGCGCAACGTCAACTACATCCAGCATGACGCCGCCATCAGCAGCGGCAACTCCGGCGGCGGCCTGTTCGATTACGAGGGCAACCTGATCGGCATCAACACGCTGAAATACGGCGGCAGCTATTATTCCACCGGCACCTACGAGGGCCTGGGCTTCGCCATCCCCGTGGAGACCGCCTATCCCATCGCCCAGCAGCTGATCGAAAACGGCAAGGTCATCCGGCCGCAGATGGGCGTGACCGTGGCCAGCTATGAAGGCCCGGACGAGCCGATGAACGAATATGCGCCCGCCAGCGTGTGCGTGTATTCCGTGCTGGACGGCAGCCCCGCCCAAAAGGCCGGCATCCACCAGTATGACTTCATCACCGCCGTCAACGGCGAACGCGTGACCAGCCTGCGCGAGCTGACCACCATCCTGGACCAGTTCCAGCCCGGCGATACCGTCACCGTCTCCGTGGTCCGCTATAACAATGCCGGCATCGTGAACAACAACTACAACAACGGCTATTACGGCTATCCGTTCGGCTTCGGCTTCGGCGGCTACGGCTATGGCTACGGCTACGGCAACGGCGGCGACAATAACAACAACTATTACGGCAACAGCGGCAGCGGCACGCTGGTGGTGTCCGGCGGTTTCACCACCCTGGACATCGAAGTGACCCTGGAAGTGCTGGACAACTGACCGCCCCGCATCCGAACCCCCCGGCAACGCCCGGGGGGTTTTGTCGTGCCTCCGGGGAATGGACGGGCGGCCCCGGAAGCTCCGTTTTATCCCCGTTCGCGCAAGTATTTCGACCGTTTGGACAAACCTCCTTGCTTTTCCCATTAAATTGGTGTAAAATGGCAGTATGAGAGCGTGTGCATAGCCGCGATCAAATAACGTTGAGGTGGTGCGCGATATGCGTAAATGGATGGCGTTGCTGCTGGTGCTGTGCCTGCTGCTGGGCAGCGTGGCCGCGCTGGCGGAACAAGACACAACCTATTCCTACGATGCAGGAGAAGTAAACGGCTCCTGCGGCACCGGCATTCAAGTGGACGTAGACGCTGGATCTGGGACTATAAGCGTGGATAAGGGCGAAAATCCGCCCACCGTGGAAGATCTTCCCACGCCCGCCCCGACCGCCGTGGAAGTCGCCGCCGACAGCGTTACGGAGGCGGCGGAAGAAGACGCCACCGGCGTAAAAGTCGACACCTGTGTGACCGACGTCACGGTCGACGTCAAAGGCGGCATCGACGTCAAGGGAGAGACCCGCATCACCGGCGTCGCCGTCAATGTTGACGAAGAAGGCAGCGCCACCATTGCGACGACGGAAGGCGGCGTCGCCGCCACCGCCACCAACGAAAATGGGTCTGCTTATTCTTACGGCGTCTATACCGGAATCAAAGATGGCAGCGCCAAATTTGCGATAAAGGGTAACATCTCCGCTACCGCCACAGGCGGGACCGATGCCTATGCCTACGGCTTTTACAGCGACTATAATACTTGCGCCGATATCGACTTAACGTCGGAAGACATCACCGCCACCAGCGAGGGCGCCGATGCCAATGCCACAAGCGCTTTTGTCTATACCCGCGGCGGCGATGTGAAGATCGACGCCGGCAAGCTGACCGCCGCGGCGACGGCCACAGGCAGCTATTCCGCAGAAACCAAGGGCCTCCGCGTCGATTCCGATTCCGATTCTGACAGCGAAAAAACCGTCTTCATCCAAACCGACAGCATCACCGCGACGGCGAAGAACGCCGCCGACGGCGGCGCCAGTGCCTATGGCGTTGATACTTGTAGCGATCACAACGGCCCCGTGTTCATCCAGTCGGGAAGCGTATCCGCCGGTGCCGAAAGCGCCGACGACAAGGCGGAAGCCTGCGCCGTCGATGCCAATTCGGAAGAAGGCCTCATGTATATCGTGGCAGGCGGCGACATTTCCGCCGAAGCAAAAGGCAAATACGCCTCGGCCACAGGCGTGGATGCGACGGCCCGTAATGCCGGCATGACCATCGTTGAGGTGCACGGCGACGTCACCGCAAAGGGCACGGGCGATTCTTCGAACGCGGTCTACGGCATACAGGCCGGCAACCGCAGCGGAGAACTCACCGGCGTCGGCGTGATGGGCGACGAGGAAAACGGCAAGAAGGGCGACGTCACCGCCACGGGCAAAGACCGTCCTGACGGAGGACAGCGCGGCCTCGATCCCGGAAGAAAACACGATCGTGTTCGTCAACGGCACGGTTTCCGGCGAGGGCAAGGCGGTCGAATTCGCAGGCTATTATGACGACACGAAGGGCTGCTACAACCTGAACAAATCGAAGCTGGTCACCTGGGCCGCGAACACCGCCGGCGAGACCGATTCCGTCGCCCAGATCGCGATCGCTGTCTCCCATGACGGCCCTGGCCTTTACACCAGGAATGCCGTTGGCGCCGACAATCCGCCGACCAAACCCGTCGTGACCGATAAGGAGGACGAAAAGGCCGCCGCCGCTCTGAAGGCCGCCATCTCCTACATCGTCAGGGTCGCCGACGACAGCAAGGAAAAACTGACGGTTTCCGAATCGCTCAACGAAACCTTCGAAATCAATGAAGATTATCGCTTCGTGGTGGCCCACGAAGAGGATTCCGTCACGGTGACGCTCGCCGACGGCGCGCTGGGCGAGGATGAAGCGCTCGACGGCATCTTCTACGACGAGGGCCAGACCAACCTGCTGACGATCGCCAACGGCGGTCTGGTGAAGGACGGCGAAAACCTGCTGTTGAAGATGGCGCGCGGCGGCGCGATGATGCTGGGTCTGAAGACCCACAAGCACGATTACCAGCCGAAGGAAAGGATCAACGTGGTGCCCGCCACCTGCGCCGCGGCCGGCAGCTATGACCAGGTATACGCCTGTTCCATCTGCGGCGAGGAAAAGACCGAAACCGGCCTGGTGATCGACAAGCTGCTGACCCATACGCCCGGCGAAGCCAAGCAGGAAGACGTGGTGCCCGCCACCTGCACCGAAGCGGGCAGCTGCAACAACGTGGTGTACTGCACGGTGTGCAACGAAAAGCTGAACACCACCCCCGGCACCATCGATCCCACCGGCCATACCCCCGGTAACCCGGTGAAGGAAAATGTGGTGCCCGCCACCGAAACTTCCGAAGGGAAATATGATTCCGTGGTGTACTGCACGGTCTGCAACGCAGAGCTGAGCCGCACGGAAGTCATTATTCCGATGCTCGTTCCCGAGGAAGAGGACGAAGAGGACGAAGAAGAGGACAATTCGTCCTGGACGCTGGTATATACCCCCGTGGATGACAACGTCGCCGTGAACGGCGTGAAGGCCGCCGACCGGCTGGGCATGACGGAGGCCCTGATCATCATAGGCAATTCGCTGGATAAGGAGATCGCCGACGGCGCGGCCGCTGGCGGGAACGGCGCGGACAGCGTAGTCGTGATCGTGACGTTCAAGAACGCCGACCAGCTGCTGGATCCCGAGGAGATGGCGCGCTTCAACCGCCTGACCGTGAAGGACCGCATGCTGGTGTTCCAGCGCGTGCTGGGCTTCGGCGTGAAGCCGGAGGACCCCAAGGACGAGATGAGCGACGACGCGAAGGCGCTGCTGGCGGACGTGGAAACGCGCCTGGCCGAGATGAGCGACGCCGAGAAGGCCGAGCGCGAAAAGCTGATCGACCGGCTGTTCCTGCCGCGGCTGATCGTCGTGGACAAGGCGGAACATGAGAGCGTCGGCATCGAGCTGATCATCGACCGCGGCGGCGAAAAGAGCTACGAGCGGTACACCTTCTTCGACGATGAAGGCGAATGGAAGCTGTACCGGATCGAAAAGGGCGAGTTCAGGAAGGCCTGATCCGCCGGACACCGCAAGGGCCGGAGCGTTTGCTCCGGCCCTTTTGATTGCCGCGGCGCCGTTCCCGCGCGCGGATTGACAATCGCCGCCCATGCGGTATAATGGATCCATAACCCCGCGAAGGAGGGATCCCCGTGCGAAACATCGCCCGAGCCGTGTGCCTGCTGCTGGCGCTGATGATCGCCGCGGCCGGCGCGGAGGCCGCGCTGCCCGACGGCGAATACGCGCCGGACGGCTTCAGCTTCTCCGGCGGCAGCGGCCGCGTGGAGATCACCTGCCCGCGGGTGATGGTCTCCGGCGGCGCCGCCGTGGCCGATCTGGCGTTCTCCAGCCCCAATTACACCCGGCTGGTGCTGGACGGAACGGAATACGCCGCCGAGCACGACGGCGACACCACCCGGTTTCGCGTGCCCGCGCCGCTGAACGCCGATTTCACCGTCGTCGCCACCACCACGGCGATGTCCGCGCCCCACGACGTCGAATACGCGCTGCACATCCACCTGGACGCCGCCGGGCCGGACGCCGGCTGGGCGCCGGAGGTGGAGATCGAAGCGCCCGCGCCGGCGGTGTGCGCCGCGCTGGCCGCCCGCGAAATCCCCGGGCTGGAATGGCAGCGGACGATGCCGCTGAAGTACGCCCGGGAGTTTTCCGTGGATTACTACGCCGGCGGATGGAAGCTGCTGACCGTTTCGGGCAGCGAGCGCTACCTGCTGGCGCCGGAGGGCGAGGACCCGCCCGAGGGGCTGGACCCGGAGATCCGCGTGATCCGCCGGCCGGTAAAGAACATCTACCTGGCGGCCACGGCGGCGATGTCGCTGTTCGACGCGCTGGGCGCGCTGGACGCCGTGACGCTGTCCAGCCTGCGCGAGGCCGACTGGACCGTCGCCGCCGCCGCCGAGGCCATGGCCCGGGGCGACATGCGCTACGCGGGCAAGTACAGCGCGCCGGATTACGAGCTGCTGGTGGACAGCGGCTGCGGCCTGGCCGTCGAATCCACCATGATCCTGCACACGCCGAAGGTGCGCGAGATGATCGAGCGGCTGGGCATCCCGGTGTTCGTCGAACATTCCGCCTACGAGAGCCACCCGCTGGGCCGCGCCGAGTGGATCCGGCTGTACGGCGCGCTGCTGGACCGGGAGGAGCAGGCCGCCGCCTTTTTCGACCGGCAGGCCGCCGCCGTGGAGGCGCTCTCCGGCTTCCCGAACACCGAAAAAAAGGTGGCCTTCTTCTATCTCAGCACCGACGGCCGCGCCGTGGTGCGCGCGCCCGGCGACTACATCCCGCGGATGATCGAGCTGGCCGGCGGGCGCTACGCCTTCCGGGAGGGCGACCTGCCCGGCGGGCGGGCGTCGGTGTCCGTGACCATGGAGGCGTTCTTCGCCGCCGCCGCGGACGCGGACGCGCTGATCTACAACGGGTCCATCGACGATCCGCTGGACAGCGTCGGCGCGCTGATCCAAAAAAGCCCGCTGTTCGCGGACTTCCGGGCCGTGCGCGAGGGGAACGTCTGGACCACCGACCGCTCGCTGTACCAGGCCGCCGCCGATACCGGCGAATTTATACTGGACCTGCACCGCGTGCTGAACGGTGAAACCGGCGAACTGAGGTTCCTCAAAAAAGTGGGGAGTGAATGAGTGAGGAGGACTGATTACCCGGCCGGTAACCTTATCTAAACTCTAAAATCTCCGCTCTCCGCGCTTTTTCAAAAAAATCCCCCTGCGTCAGGTATTGCTCGTGACGCTGCGTCATGTGCTAATATCGCCCTTGAAAGGAGGCGAACGGCGAATGTCACAA
>CACWVN010000056.1:26155-29039 GCA_902764285.1 uncultured Eubacteriales bacterium | reverse complement strand
ATTCCGCGGCGCGTGCCGCGTGGCGCTGCCGGGCCGGCCCTACATGGCGATCCGGGTGCGCAGGCTGGAGGATTAAGGAGGAACCGACATGGCAAGACAGCTTCTGATGGATGTGCACGTGGTGTTCAACGGCGAGATCGTCAGCCTGAACGGCGCGGGCGGCGAGGTGACGATGATCCCCTTCGCGGGCACGGTGGAGGGCCCGCTGTTCCGCGGCGCGGTGGAACCCTGCGGCGTGGACACCCAGCGGGTGGACGCCGCCGGCGTGCGCCACCTGTCCGCCCGGTACATGCTGACGGGCGCGGACGCCGAGGGGAACCCCGCGCGGATCTTCGTGGAGAACAACGGCTGGTACACCGGCGGCGAGCTGGAGTGGCCGTTCCACACCGTGCCCGCGTTCGTTACCGACAGCCCGCGGCTGGCGGAGCAGCTGAACCGGCCGGGCATCGTGGGCGAGGGCAGCCAGGAGGCCGACGGCCTGCACATCCGCTTCTATGCCCCCGGCGGGGAAGACTGACGCGGGAGGCGACGGACATGGGATATCGCTATGAGACCCACATGCACACCTGCCAGGGCAGCGCCTGCGGCGTGTCCACCGGCGCGGAGCAGGCGCGGTTCTACAGGGACCTGGGCTACACGGGCATCTTCGTCACCGATCATTTCACCGGCGGCAACACCGCCGTGCCCCGGGAACTGCCCTGGAAGGAGCGGATCGACCGGTTCTGCTCGGGCTGGGAGGACGCGCGGATCGAGGGCGAGAAGATCGGCCTGGACGTGTTCTTCGCGTGGGAGCAGAACTTCGACGGCGACGAATACCTGGTCTACGGCCCGGACAAGGCCTGGCTGCTGGCGCACCCGGACGTGGAGCACTGGACGCGCCGACGCCAGCTGGAGGAGGTCCACCGGGCCGGCGGCGCGGTGATCCAGGCCCATCCCTTCCGGGACCGGGATTACATCAAGTACATCCTGCTGGGCCCGAAGTACTGCGACGGCATTGAGGTGGCCAACACCTTCAACCACCGCTGGAACGATGTCTGCGCCCGGAACTACGCCCGGATGTACGGCTTCCCGGTGACCGCCGGCAGCGACAACCACTGCTGGCAGCGGGTGGACCCGGCGCTGGCGATGGGCGTGGAGACGGACGCGCGGCTGGAGGGGCCGAAGGACTTCGCGCGGCTGATCCTCTCCCGCGGGGGATTCCGGCCCGTCGTGCCGGAGGGCTGGTTTGACGTGGACCCGGCGGAGGTGTCCCCGCCGCCGGTCTACTGGATCGACGAGGACGACCCGGATTTCCGCCGCCGCCCGGCGGAACGGGATTTCCTGAACGGCGAGGAATAGGAGGAGAAAGCCATGGCGTTCAAGCTGACGATCATCGGCGCGGGCAGCCTGACGTTCGCGCGCACGCTGTTCACCGACATCATGTGCGTGCCGGAGCTGCGCGGCATCGAGGTGGCGTTTACCGACATCAACCCGCGCAACCTGGACATGGTGACGCGGCTGTGCCAGCGCGACCTGGAGGCCAACGGCATCCCGACGAAGATCACCGCCACAGCCGACCGGCGCGAGGCGCTGAGGGGCGCGCGCTACATCGTCAACTGCGTGCGCGTCGGCGGGCTGGAGGCCTTCGAGACGGACATCGACATCCCGCTGAAGTACGGCGTGGACCAGTGCGTGGGCGACACCCGGGCGCGCTGCTGCTCAACTATTCCAACCCCATGGCGATGCTGACCTGGGCCTGCATCAAGTACGGCGGCGTGCGCACGCTGGGCCTGTGCCACGGCGAGATCCACGGCGAGACGCAGATCGCGCAGGTGCTGGGGTTGAAGGACCGGCACGAGCTGGACGTCGTCTGCGCGGGGCTGAACCACCAGACCTGGTACCTGTCCGTGAAGCACCGCGGCGAGGAGATGACCGGGAAGCTGCTGGAGGCCTTTGAGAAACACCCCGAGTTCAGCCGAACCGAGAAGGTGCGCATCGACGTGCTGCGCCGGTTCGGCCATTATTCCACCGAATCCAACGGCCACCTGTCCGAATACGTGGCCTGGTACCGCAAGCGCCCGGACGAGATCGAAAAATGGATCGACCTGTCCAGCTGGATCAACGGCGAGACCGGCGGCTACCTGCGCGAGACCCGGGAGAGCCGCAACTGGTTCGAGACCGAGTTCCCGCGGCTGATGGCCGAGCCGCCGAAGGATTACGACCGCGGCGAGCGCAGCAGCGAGCACGGCAGCTACATCATCGAGGCGCTGGAGACCGGGCGGACGTACCGCGGCCATTTCAACGTGATGAACCGCGGCGCGATCGCCAACCTGCCGGACGAGTGCGTGGTGGAGGTGCCGTGCTACGTGGACGGCAGCGGCATCAGCGTGCCCCGGGTGGGCGAGCTGCCGCTGGGCTGCGCGGCGGTGTGCAGCCAGTCGGCCTGGGTGCAGCGGCTGGCGGTGGAGGCGGCGGTCTCCGGCGACGTTGAGCTGCTGAAGCAGGCGGCGCTGATGGACCCGCTGACCGGCGCGGTGTGCGATCCGCCGGAGGTGTGGCAGATGGTGGACGAGATGCTGGTGGCCCAGGAGAAGTGGCTGCCCCAGTACGCGGCGGCCATCGCCGGGGCGAAGGCGCGCCTGGCCGCGGGGAACCTGATCCCCACCCGGGAGGGGTATCGCGGCGCGGTGCGCGTCAGGGAGCGGACCGTGGACGAAATGCGCGGCGAGCGCGGCTGATCCGGGGAGGGCGAACATGGCCAAGGGAAACAACCAGAAACTGAAGATGCTGTACCTGGCGCGGATCTTCGCCCAGGAGACGGACGAGGACAACGCGCTGACGCTGCAGCAGATCGCCGAAAAGCTGGCCGCCTACGATGTGAACGCCGACCGCAAGACGCTGTACC
>CACWVN010000056.1:0-26130 GCA_902764285.1 uncultured Eubacteriales bacterium | reverse complement strand
GAGCTGCCGGAGCTGAAGCTGCTGGTGGATTCGGTGCAGGCGGCGAAGTTCATCACCGACCGCAAGTCTCGGGACCTGATCCGCAAGCTGGAGGGGCTGGTCAGCCGGCACCAGGCCAGCCAGCTGCACCGGCAGGTGGTGATCGCCGGGCGCGTGAAGACCATGAACGAGAGCATCTATTACAACGTGGACAAGCTGCACGAGGCCATCAATTCCGATTCGCAGATCCGGTTCCAGTATTTCCAGTGGAACATCGCCGGCGAAATGGAGCTGCGCCGCGACGGCGCGTGGTACCAGCTGAGCCCCTGGTGCCTGACGTGGGACGACGAATATTACTACCTGGTCGCCTACGACGCCGCGGACGACCGCATCAAGCATTTCCGCGTGGACAAGATGCTGCGCATCGCCGTGACCGGCGAGCCCCGCGACGGCCGCCAGCGGTTCCGGGAATTCGACGTGTCCCACTACACCAAGGGGTTGTTCGGCATGTTCGGCGGCGAGCGCGTGACGGTGTCGCTGGAGGGCGAAAATCGCATGGCCGGCGTGCTGATCGACCGGTTCGGCAAGGACATCTGGATCATGCCCGCCGGCGAGGGCCGGTTCGTGGCCCGGGTGGAGGCCAGCGTCAGCCCGCAGTTCTTCGGATGGATCATCGGCCTGGGCGAGGGCATCCGCATCACCGCGCCGGAATCGGTGGTCAGCCAGATGCGCGAACACGTGCACCGGCTGAACGCCCAGTACCTGAAGGGCGAGTAACCCGCCGGAAAGGAGGAACCCGTGGAAAGGTTCATACCGCGCCGGAAGCTCTCCAAGAAGCTGCGCAAGCGCCGCGACGCCGAAAAGCGCGTGCTGTGGAGCGTGCCGCCCGCCACGAAGCGGGTGGAGAGCAAAAAACGCTATACCCGCAAGGGCCGTGCCCGCGACCGTCAGGATGACGGCGCGGACTTTTTTTATGAGGAATCCGTCGCAGGAGCGATGCGCTGCCCGCCGGAAGTGGAATGAGGAATTGAACTGGCCGGGAGGGACACAATCGCTTCAAAGGGCGTTTTTTGGGACTCGATCGAACCGCTTCCGGCGCCGGAAGCGCGTTTTTTCGGACACGTCGGCTGATAAACTGGAACTGTAAGCGAGGGCGAGCGACGTGGAGGAGGGTTTATCCATGCATAAAATCCGCTACATTTCCAGGATCAACAAGCGCGGCTGGTTCGGCATTCCCTACACGGTGTGGAAGGTGCGCACCGCGCACGTGGACGAGCGCAACTGGCGGCGGCTGCGCAACCGCCCGTTTTCGATGAGCGAACTGATGATGATTTAGGAGGCGATTTCCATGTTCCATCCCAGCGGCTATACGACTTTCCAGGGCTTCACCGGTTTCCTGCCGGACGGCCGGCGCATGGTGTTCCCCACCCAGGACGAGTATCTGGATTTCCTGCGCGAGCTGGTGGAGGACGCCGCCTGATCCGCGAAAACCGGCGCGGCAAACAAGTTTTGCTTGATGTATTCCCGTATTTCTGGTATCATGGAATCGACCCGCGCGGCTGCCGCCGGCGCGGGCCGATTTTTCGATATCAGGGGGGAACGACCCATGAAGAAAAAGGTTTTCGCCAGTGACTTTGACGGCACGCTGTACTTCTACAAGGCCGATGTGAAGCTGCCCCCGGAAAACGTGGAAAAGATTCGGGAATACCAGGCCGCCGGCCACCTGTTCGGGCTGTGCACCGGCCGGCAGGTGGGCGGGCTGACGCCGTTCATCACCGGGCTGGTGGCGCCGGATTTCTACATCACCAGCAGCGGCTCGAACATCGTGGACGGCCAGTTCCGGCCGATATTGAAGCGCGGCGTGGACCGCGCCGTGGCCGACGCCATCGTGAAGGAGATGCTGCCCCGGGGCTATCGGCTGACGCTGGACGTGGAGGGCGAGATCTGCGTGTTCGCGCCCATGGATTATCCCGGCAAGTATTATGTGATCACCGGCGTGGACGACGCGCCCCAGGGGCTGATCCACCAGGTCAGCATCCACACCGAGAGCCTGGACGAGGCCGCCGCCGTCAGCGCCGACATCAACGCCCGCTACGGCGATTACGTCGAGGCCTTCCAGAACGTGGTGGAGATCGACATCGCGCCGCGGGGCTGCTCCAAGGGCAAGGGCGTGCAGGCGCTGCTGGATTACATGAAGCACACCCTGGGCGACTGCGTGCTGTACGGCATCGGCGATTCCATCAACGACCTGCCGCTGATCGAGGCCAGCGACGTCTCCTACACCTTCCCCTACGCGCCGGAATCGCTGCAGCGCCGCGCCACCAAGGTGGTGCCCACCATCGTGGACGCGCTGGAAGACAGCATGAAGGATGAAAGATGAGCGTTAAGAGATAAGCGTTCAGAGTTGAGAGAAGATGGCGGGGGAACGGCCAACCAATCTGAACTCTGAACTCTGACAAGGAGTGTCCGTATGAGTCAGGCGCTGCGCGACGCGCGGAGATACGAAGAAGAAAAGGCGGGTCTCATCCCCGACGGGGCGCGGCCCGGCTTTCACCTGTCCGCCCGCACGGGCTGGATGAACGATCCCAACGGCTTCGGCCGGTACGGCGGGAAGTACCACCTGTTCTACCAGTACCATCCCTACGATTCCCACTGGGGCCCGATGCACTGGGGCCACGCCGTCAGCGGCGACCTGCTGCACTGGGAATACCTGCCCGCGGCGCTGGCGCCGGACATGCCGTTTGACCATGACGGCTGCTTCTCCGGCAGCGCGCTGGAACTGCCGGACGGCCGGCACATGCTGATGTACACCGGCGTGTCCCGGGAGATGGGCCCGGACGGCGCGCTGCGCCACGTGCAGACCCAGAACCTGGCCTTCGGCGACGGCATGGATTACGAAAAGTATCCGGGCAACCCGGTGATCGCCGCCGCGGACCTGCCGGAGGGCGGCAGCCGCTATGATTTCCGCGATCCCAGGATCTGGCGCGAGGCCGACGGCAGCTTCCGGGCGCTGGTCGCCAACGACCTGCCGGGCCAGGGCGGGCGGATGCTGCTGTACCGCAGCGACGACGGGCTGCGCTGGCGGTTCGCGGGCGTGCTGGCCGAGAACCGCGGCCGCCTGGGCCGGATGTGGGAGTGCCCGGATTTCTTCGAACTGGACGGCAAATACGTGCTGCTGGGCAGCGCCCAGGACATGCTGCCCCGGGGCTTTGAATACCACAACGGCAACGGCACCTTCTACCTGCTGGGCGATTACGACCCGCAGACGGGCCGCTTCGACGAGGAATCCGACCACGCGGCGGACTACGGCATCGATTTCTACGCGCCGCAGACCATCCTGACGCCGGACGGCCGGCGGGTGATGATCGGATGGATGCAGAACTGGGACACCTGCAACCTGCACACGCCGTCCACGCCATGGTTCGGCCAGATGTCGCTGCCGCGGGAGCTGTTCCTCCGGAACGGCGTGCTGTACCAGCGGCCCGTGCGCGAGCTGGACGCGCTGCGCCGGGACGAGGTGGTGCACCGGAACGTGGTCATCGAAAACGACGAGATCGCGCTGCCGGGCGTATCCGGGCGCATGGTCGATATGGAGATCGACATCGCGCCCGCGGGCGGCGACTACGGCCGCTTCGCCGTGCGCTTCGCGAAAAACGTCGATTACCACACCACCGTCAGCTTCCGGCCCCACGAATCGGTGCTGAAGATCGACCGCAAGTTCTCCGGCTCCCGCCGGGCCATCATCCACCAGCGCCGGGCCAAGGTGAACCACGACAACGGGCGGCTGAAGCTGCGGCTGATCCTGGACCGGTTCAGCGCCGAGGTGTTCGTGAACGACGGCGAAAAGGTGATGTCCGCCACGCTGTACACCGACCTCGCCGCCGACGGCATCGCGTTCTTCGCCGACGGCAGGGTTTCCATCGACGTGCGGAAATACGCTCTCGCGCCGTGACGCTTGCGGCGCGGGCGCCGCGGTGGTATAATACAGGCAGAAAAACCGCGCCGCGGGGCGCGTGGAAGGGAGAAGAAACCGTGAAGCATTGTGTGCTGTTGAAGCTGGCGCCGGGCGCGGACGCGGAAAAGGCGCAGCACAAGGTCTGGAAGACCTTTCAGAAGCTGGATGAAGAGCTGGACTGGCTGAACCACCCGGTCATCTATCGCGGCTGCATGGACGCGCACTCGGATTTCGACCTGATGGCCGTGATCGAGCTGGACGACGAGAACCGGCTGGCGGCCTACCTGCAGCACCCGCTGACGGCGAAGCTGGAGGAAGATCTGAAGGACGCCGTGGCCGGGAGAGCCGCCTTCAACCACTATTGATCCCATAGACATGACCGGTTCCGGCCCTGTCCGCCGCGCGCGGGCGGAGCCGAAATCCGTTTTGGGAAAGTTCTTTCCAGAAAACGGAACCGATTCGGGCCACCGGGCGTCTGAATGACGGGCGCCCCGAAGGGCGCGGACGACCGACGATCTGGCGAGGGAGGAACCGATTATGAAGAAAACGGCCGTATGCCTGATACTGGCGCTGATGATTGCCGCGCTGGCCGCCGCCTGCGCGGAAACCCCGCCGATCATCCTGTTCACCGTCTACCACCAGGTGGGCTGGGGCGACCTGCTGGAGGCGGGCTTTGTCGATGAGAACGGCGGCCTGTGGACGCTGTCCGGCGAAGCCGCGGCGCTGGGCTGGCCCGGGGATCGGGCCGGGCAGCTGGCGTTCCTGCAAAAATCCGACCGGCTGGTGAAGGCGGGCGAGCTGGATTTCGAAGCGCTGTTCGACCTGAAGGGCCTGATCGCCTCCGTGGACGCGGATGAGGGCAAGCCGTCGCCGGCCGCCTGCGACGCGGGCACGGAGATCAGCTGCGCCGTGCGGTACGCGGACGACGCGCCGGAGATCGTTCGGCTGGGCATGTCCGGCGACGATATGTACGAAAACGCCGATCCCGACGCCCAGGCGCTGTACCTGTGGCTGCGGAAGGCGTTCCCGGGCGTGCACAGCTGGTTCGGCACGGAGGGCATGGGGCCCGCCGGCTTCCAGCCGGTGCCGCTGTGCGAATTTTGCGGGCTGGACCCCGCCGCGCTGGCGGACGCCGAAATCCGCGGCGCGTACAACGACTGCGAGGCCGGCCCCAGCGCGCTGGAGATGGACGCGGCGGATGCCGCGGCGGTCCGGGACCGGGTGCTGAACGGCACGATTACCGGCAAGGCCAGCGCCACGATGACCACCGGCGGCACCCACACCTTTTCATTCTACGACGCGGCGGGGAATTGGCTGGGCTCCGTCGAGTTCTACCGGGGGCTCCTGGTGGGCCGGGACGGCATGTACACCATCGAATGAAGCGACGGCAGAGAGCGCGACCGACCACATGACAGGGAGGAAACCGACGTGAAGCGATCCTTTATCGGCCTGCTCGCGCTGGCCGTCCTGCTGGCGGCGCTGCCGATGGGCGGCGCGCAGGCGGACGCCGGAGCGAGCGTCATCTCATGCCCCCAGCAGGGCTTTTCCACGCTGTGCGACGCGAATTACAGCTGGGAATGGAACGACGACACCGGCATCGCCATCTATCCGGAATCGTATGGCAAGATCCCCTATGTGCTGATCTACTGGACCAGGGACGGCGGCAGCAGCAACCCCGAGGGCTACTTCGCCGACGAGCTCACCCCGCAGATGAAGGCGGAATACGGCGACCGGCTGATCGAGATCGGCGAATACCAGATGTACACCGTGGCGGACGTGGAGATGCCCGGCCAGGCGTACGTCTACCTGGTGCAGGACGTGCCCGTGGTGATGCTGCGGCTGTTCGACCTGCGCTGGGGCGGCAACGTGGGCTACTTTGTCCAGACGGAGCCCGGCACTCAGCCGTCCGCGGGCGGCGCGGATGCCGGCGGGCTGCAGGGCTATACCGTCACGCCCAGCCGGCCCATCGTCACCGGCACGGCAAATTACAGCGACGGGCGGTTCTCTATCGACCTGCCCCTGGGCTGGCAGATCCTGACCACCGGCGAATACGCCGATTTCTCCTTCAGGGCGTGGGATCCGGACGCGCCGGACCGCTGCATCGTGTTCTTCAACAAAATGCAGCCGTTCCTGAAGAGCCAGGCGGCGAAGAACTGGTATCAGCAGATGGGCCCGCTGGGCGGCGATTATTACGTGATGCTGGGCAACTGCCCGGTCATGGAAGAGCTGACGCTGCCCTGCTTCCTGCAGCAGCTGGGCGACGTGAAGGCCCTGTGCCAGAAATATCACGCCTCCGGCGCGGCGCTGGATCCGGCCGTGGTGCCGGTGTTCTACGACCTGCAGATCCTGGAGACCATGCCCAGCGGCATCCCCGCTGCGCCCTCCTGCGGCGACAACCGGTTCGCCCGCATCGCGTTCACTTCCGAGCGCGGCGCGGCCTGCGAAGGGCTGGTGACGGCCCAGCCCACCTGGACGGGCGATTACAATTACGATACCGGCGGCGTGGACGTCTGGCCCTACACGGTGTACAATTTCATGAGCGTGACCGCGCCCGTGGGCGAGATGGCGGAGCTGGAGCCGATTCTGACCCAATGCCTGAACAGCTTCACGTACACCGATTCCTATCTGCGGGCGGCGCAGCAGGCCGCGGCGGAGGAGACCAGCGCGCTGCTTTCGATGAGCCAGAGCATGCAGGCGGCCTACGACGCCTACAATTCCGCCTGGTCGCAGCGCCAGACCAGCTATGACGTGCAGTCGCAGAAATACAGCGACGCCACGCTGGGCTACGAGCGGCTGTACGACCCGGATACCCAGGAGGTGTACCGCGCGGAGACGGGCTTCTACGACAGCTACGACCTGCACCGCGGGGAATACGCCCATTCCAACCTGCAGCGCGTGGACGACAGCACCGCCGATTACTACCTGCGCGGCGTGGATTATTACATCACCCACTGACGCCGCGCCCCCTTTGCGAAACCGTTTGGATGTGCTATAATACATACAGAGGGCATTTCCGGATCCGGCGGACCTCGAAAAAACAGCTTTACCGCAATCTAATTTCGAAAAACCCTGCAAAACAAGGCTTCCCGAATGGCCAAAGCCCGCAAATGCAGGGTTTTTCGAAGCTGCCTGTGGAGGAGGTATTCCCATGAGAAAGACGAAGATCATCTGCACCATCGGGCCGGCCAGCGAATCGGAACAGGTGTTGACCGAGATGTGCCGGGCGGGCATGAACATCGCCCGCATCAATTTCTCCCACGGCACCCATCCGGAGCATCTGAAGAAGATCGAAACCGTTAAGCGCGTGCGGGAAAAGCTGGGCCTGCCCATCGCCATCATGCTGGACACCAAGGGGCCGGAATACCGCATCAAGACCTTCCGGAACGGACCCGTGACGCTGAAGGAAGGCGATGCGTTTTCCCTGTTCGTGGACGACCGCCCCGGCGACGAGCACGGCGTGTCCGTCAACTACGGAGGCCTGGCCGACGACCTGGCGCCCGGCGACCGGGTGCTGCTGGCCAACGGGCTGCTGGCGCTGGAGGTCGCGGAGATCGAAGGCGGCGAGATCCGGTGCGCCGTCGTCACCGGCGGCGAGCTGTCCGACCGCAAGAGCATGTCGTTCCCCGGAAAGGTGCTGAACCAGATCTACCTCTCCGAGGCCGACAAGGCCGACCTGCTGTTCGGCATCGAAAACGGCGTGGATTACGTGGCGTGCTCGTTCGTCTCCCGCAAGCAGGACCTGCTGGACGTGCGCCGGTTCCTGGACGACCACGGCGGCGGGCAGATCAGCCTGATCGCCAAGCTGGAAAACCAGCCGGGCATCGATAACATCGAGGAGATCTGCGAGGCCTGCGAGGGCATCATGATCGGCCGCGGCGACATGGGCGTGGAGATCCCCTACGAGGAGCTGCCCGCCGTGCAGAAGGCGCTGATCACCAAGTGCCGCCTGATCGGCAAGCGCGTGATCACCGCCACGGAGATGCTGGAATCGATGATCCACAACGTCCGGCCCACCCGCGCGGAGATCTCCGACGTGGCCAACGCCGTGTACGACGGCACCAGCGCCATCATGCTCTCCGGCGAGACCGCCGCGGGCAAATACCCGGTGGAGGCCGTGAAGGTGATGGCGAAGATCGCCGAGGCCACCGAGGAAAAGATCGACTACGCCCAGCGGTTCCACGACGCCGCCTTCCGCATCCACAACACCGTGGACGCCATCAGCCACGCCGTGTGCGCGATGGCCATCGACGTGGGCGCGAAAGCCATCGTGGTCTGCTCGCTGTCGGGCAGCACGGTGCGGATGATCTCGCGCTTCCGCGCCCCGGTGGATATCCTGGGCGTCACCACCAGCGAGGCCGCCATGCGCAAGCTGGCGCTGTCCTGGGGCGTGGTGCCCGCGCTGAGCGAGGAATACACGTCCACCGACGTGCTGTTCTTCGTCGCCACGCGGCTGGCGCGGGAGAAGCTGGGACTGAAGCCGGGCGACAAGATCGTGATCACCGGCGGCGTCATCAACGGCAAATCCGGCAACACGAATCTCATCAAGGTCGAGGTCATCTGACCGGGGCGAAAAACCCGCAGACAAAAAACGGCTCTTTTGGGAAAATTGCGGCTAACTTCCCCTCATCAGTCACCTGCGGTGCCGCATCACAATCCTTCGGATTGAGATGTCGGCAGTCTGCCCGACGGGCAGACCGATGAACCCGTTGGGTTCATCGCCTTGGTGACAGCTTCCCCCTTGGGGGAAGCCTTCCCCTTGAGGGGAAGGTGGCTGAGCAAAGCGAAGCCGGATGAGGTGTATTGAATCCCGCGGCTTTCCGTGATGAACTTCCAAAAACGCGCAGACAAAAACGCTTCCCAGCGGAAATCCGGGGAAGCGTTTTTTGTCTGCCGCGCCGGCTTGAAGGTTGAAAACCTGAGCGTCGGGCGCTTTTTCAGAACACTCCCGACACAGATATCTCTATTCCGATGGCGATCAGTATGATGCCGCCGAGTATGGAGGCCTTTCCCGCCAGCCTTGTCCCGAATTTCCTGCCGATGATCAGCCCGCCGACGCAGATGGCGAAGGTGACCGCCGCGATGATAAGGGCGCAGACCAGGGCCGTCAGGAAGCCGTATTCCGCGATCGTGAACCCGACGGAAAGCGCGTCGATCGAAGTGGCGACGCCCTGGACGAGCAGCGCGTACAGGCCGACCCTGGGCTTTTCGACGTCCCCGCCCTTCTCCTGACGCCGTCGATCAGCATCTTTCCGCCGATGTACAGAAGCAGGATCAGCGCGATCCACGGTATCCACCTTTCGAAGGATTTGAAATACTGGACGATCGTATGGACGCATATCCAGCCGATCATGGGCATCAGCGCCTGGAACCCGGCGAACACGCCGGCGATGCCGCAGATTCTGCGCCCGCGCATTCCGGGCTCGTTCAGCCCGTTGGCGAGGGATACGGAGAAGGCGTCCATCGCCAGCCCCACTCCAAGCAGGGCGCTGTTAATGAAAAATACGATATCCATTGTATTCCTCCGATGTACAACAAAAAACAGGGCCGGCCTTCGCCATACCCTGGTCAGTTCTCCGATGCTGCGGACCATGTATAGCTTGGCAGTTATACATGAGTCTCGCTGTTTAAAGCAAGCCAGGCCGGAAAGCCAGTATGTTGACTTGCTGCATCCGCAGATGTCCGCTACTCCCCCATGAACAGGGCCCATTTTACTATCTGCCCGCGCGGTTAGTCGACCCATACGGCACATGGATATCCGGCCGCCGGTGCGGATCGCTCCGCGGCCAAGGGAACCCGGTTTCCTCCGCACGCACGCGGCGCCCCGGGGAAGCGGTTTCCTCCGGGGCGCCGGCGCGCGGTGATTGAAGAATGAGGATCAGTCATTGAAATCCTCGATGAACTCCAGGCTGTCCAGCACGGCGCTGATCTGGTCGTCGCGGGCCATGGCGGCCTCTTCGTCTTCAATCTTGTCGACGTGGACCAGGATGGCCAGCGTCTCGTCGTCGGTGCAGGGGATGACGAAAGTCTGCTCGAGGGCCTCGTCGTCCTCGAAGGTGTACATCAGCACCTCGTAGAAGCCGTTCCACTCGCCCTTCGTCGCGCCGAAGCTGGAGATGAGCTCTTCCTCGGCGGCCTTGTAGGCGGCGGCTTCCGCTTCGTCGTCGGGGTCCAGCTCGGTCCGGGTCATCCGGATGAACACTTCGCCCCAGGCGGCGTCCTTGCCGGTCAGCACCAGCACCAGGTCGTCATCGTCGTCGTCCTGGTAATCCTCGCAGGTGATTTCGAAGGCGTCGGTGTCATAGGTGAAGGTGAAGTCCTCGGAACGGTCGGTGTAGGTGGCGGATTCGGCCAGCGCGGCCACGGCGGTGACCGCCAGCGCGAAAACGATCATAATGCAGGCGAGCTTTTTCATGGTTTTTCCTCCTTCAAGTCATTCCGGCAATCCCGCGGAAAGCGGCCGGCAGGGACGCGATCCGCGCAAAAAACAATCCGTGAGGCTTTCGCAAACCTCACGGATCTTCTGGTACCGGCGATCGGATTCGAACCAATGACACTCCGGGTATGAATTGCACAAATTGATCATAAAAGTCCGTGTTTCTACACTAATATTGCACAAATTAGAACGAACAATAGTTAACGACACATTAACATTCTCTTGCTCCATCAAGTTTTCAAAGGTTCGCTTTTCCCGGACAGGATTGAATTTGGCGAATCTCCGGCTTCAAATTTGCAGGACGAGATTCAAACCCCCGCAAATCGGATTTCAAATTGACGTCGCTATCCTTCCAGCAACCCCCGATTCAGCGTTTAACAGCATAGTCTTCCATCCGAAACGCAAAACGAAATCGCTTTGCATTATTTCGCGAAATATGCTATGATGATTTCGCGAACAAGCGAACCGAGGCGTCGGCTATGAAGTATTTGAGCATTCAGCAAGCGGCGGAGCAATGGGCCGTTTCTTCCCGGCGCGTCCAGCAGCTGTGCAAGAGCGGCGAGATCGACGGCGCTGTGAAGGAAGGCCGTTCCTGGCGGATTCCGGCTCAGGCGCAGTCACCCGTGCGAGCAAGGGCCGTTGAAAGGCCGCACACCCTTCCTCTGCCTGTGGGCACTCCGGCTATGTGGAGGCGGTCACGCGGTATTACTACATCGACAAGACCCTGCTGATCCGCGACTTCATCGACGCGCTGCCGAAGGTCTCGCTGTTCTCCCGTCCGCGCCGCTTCGGCAAGACGTTGAACATGGACATGCTGCGCGTGTTCTTTGAGCGCAGCGAGCAGGACACCTCCGTCTATTTCCAGGACAAGGCCATCTGGGCCTGTGGCGACTACTATCGCTCCTTCCAGGGCAAATACCCCGTGATCTACCTGTCTTTCAAGGACGTGAAATACGCTTCGTGGGAGAACGCCCTCAAGGACATCGCCGCCATCATCCGCAGCGAGTATGCCCGTCACGGCGAGCTGCTGGACAGCCCGGCATGCAATACGGTGGAGAAGCAGGCTTTCCGGGCGATCATCGACGATCAGGCGGATGAAGTAGCGCTTTCCCGCTCGCTTTCGCTGCTCTCGGCCATGCTGTGCAAGCATTACGGCATCGAGACCGTCATCATCATTGACGAATACGATACGCCAATTCAGCAGGGCTATGCCAGCGGCTACTACGACCAGGTCGTTGCCTTCGTGCGCAACCTGTTCTCCGGCGCGTTCAAGGACAATCTTCAGCGGCATGAACAATTTGAAGGTCAACACCATCATGGACGACCGCTACAGCGCGTATTTCGGCTTCTCCAAAGAGGAAGTCGCGCAGATGCTGGCCCACTATGGTCACGCGGACAAGCTGGCGGAGGTCTGCGAATGGTACGACGGCTATCAGTTCGGCAGCTCGGAGATCTATAATCCCTGGTCGGTCATCAACTACGTGGATGAGAATTGTTATCCCAAGGCGTTCTGGCAGTCCACCGGCAGCAACGAGATCATCGGCGACATCCTCGCCGCCGCGACACCGGAGATCACGGAGAACCTGCGCAAGCTGATGCAGGGCGAGACCGTGACCACCTACGTGGACACGGGCGTGATCTATCCGGAGGTGAAGAAGAACCCGACCAGTATCTACAGCTTTCTGCTGGTGACTGGGTACCTGCGCTGTACGGAGATCATTCCCCAGAACGATGGCAACTTCATGTGTCGGGTCTCGATCCCCAACAAGGAGATCGCTTTCGTCTATGCGAAGGAGATCATCTCCCGACTGTTTCCAGAGCGCGGCGAATCCACGGCGGCCGCGATCCAACAGGCAATCTTCGAGCGGAATACCGAAGCCCTGCAGAAGCACATTTCCGCCTACCTGATGGAGACCATCAGCGTCTATGACACCGGCAGCGAGGCCTTCTATCAGGGGCTGATGATCGGCCTGTGCGCCATCCTCAACAATCGCTACACCGTGCGCTCGAACCGGGAATCCGGCCTCGGGCGATTCGACATCCAGCTGTGCCCCCTGGAGAAAGGCCTGCCCGGCCTGGTTTTCGAGCTGAAAGCATCGAAAAAAGCGTCTGAAAGCCTTGATAAGCTCGCGACAGAAGCACTTCGTCAGATCAATGAAAATCCATTGACAAGGATCGAAAGCCCACACGGCGGTTTTTGAAGCCGCAGACTGGAAAATTGCCGCTATGTATGCTATAATTACACCAGCTCAAACAGGCTGCTTTCCTGGCCGAAAAGGTGAATACCATGGTAAAATAATACCGAAATCGATATTGAGCCGTGTGAATTGAAGCCAGGATAACGAAGGCGCCGTTCGTAAACATGCTCGGGATAACGCCTGATTATGCAAACCGAGCAATCCGTCAGAAAGGCACCGCAGCCATCGAACGGTCACAAAGGCAATTGAAGCGCGGAGGTCCGATATCCACATTTCATCTGTCCAATCGGCCCTGAAGCTTCATATGATTATGCCGCGAAAGGAAGGACAATATGATGTCCGAAAACAATCAGACAATATTCCGCAAAAAAGCCATGAACCGCATTTCCTCTCCCGAGGATCTCACCAGCTACATGCGCGTGACGAGTCCCGGTATGTGGATCATTCTGGCGGCTGTCATCATCCTGCTGGCGGGACTTTTTGCGTGGGCCGCGGTGGGCACGTTGGAGACGACCGTGGACGCCACCGCTGTGATCCAGAACCACACGGCACAGATCGTAGCAACCGGCCAGGGAGCGGAAGAACTGAAAGCCGGGATGCAGCTGCGGATCGCCTCGCAGGAGTTCGTCATAGCGTCGGTAAACTACGATGCATATGGTCGGGCCGCAGCGTATGCTGAGTTACCGCTGCCGGACGGCAGCTACGACGCAACCATTGTTGTGGGGCAGACCCGCCCCATCGAATTTCTGTTGGAGAGCAGGTGACGGCGCGTGGCGAAGAAAAAGATTGCGCCCACGCTGACCAGGGGCGTAGCCAAGGTTCCGGTGGTCATGCAGCTGGAGGCGCTGGAATGCGGCGCGGCTTCTCTGACGATGCTCATGGCCTATTACGGCAAATGGGTGCCGCTGGAGGAGGTGCGTCTGGCCTGCGGCGTCTCCCGCGACGGCTCCAACGCGAAGAATATCTTACTCGCAGCGCAGCACTATGGTTTCGGGGTCAAGGCGATGCGCATGACGCCGGAATCGCTCCAAAAAAAGGGTCAGTTTCCCTGCATCCTCCACTGGAACATGAACCACTTTGTGGTGCTGGACGGCTTTCGGGGCAAGTACGCCTATCTCAACGACCCGGCTCGCGGCATGGTCAAGATCACGATGGAGGAGTTCGACAGTTCCTTTACCGGAATCGTGCTTATCCCTACGCCGTCCGAGACTTTCCAGCCGGACGGAAAGCGCCGGAGCACCATAGATTTCGCCCGTAAACGCCTGGTCGGCGCGGGAGCGGCGGTGGCCTTCGTCATGCTGGCGACGGTGATCTCCTATCTGTTCGGCATCGTCAATTCCGTGACCGCGCGCATCTTTCTTGACAGGCTGCTCACCGTGCAAAACCCGGATTGGCTCTACCCGTTCCTTTCGGTGCTGATCGCCCTGGCGGTGATCCAGGTCACCGTCGCATGGGTGCAGGCGATCTATTCCCTGAAAATCAACGGCAAGATGGCTGTGATCGGGAGCACCAGCTATATGTGGAAGGTGCTGCATCTGCCCATGGAGTTTTACTCCCAGCGTCTGGCGGGTGATATCCAGTCCCGTCTCTCGCTCAACAGCTCCATCTCCGGAACGCTGGTGAACACCTTCGCGCCGCTGCTGCTCAATTCCGTCATGATGGTGTTCTACCTGGTGCTGATGCTGCGGCAGAGTCCGCTTTTGACGCTGATCGGCATTTCCACGCTGATTCTCAACGCCGTCTTATCCAAAATCATCTCGGACAAGCGTATGAACGTGGCTCGTGTACAGATGCGCGACGCCGGGATGCTGGAAGCCACAACGGTCACCGGCATCAAGATGATCGAGACCATCAAGGCCAGCGGCGCGGAAAACGGCTTCTTCCAGAAATGGGCCGGGCACCAGGCGGCGGTCAATTCCCAGAGCGTGGAGGCGACGAAAACGCAGCAGACCATCGGCGTCCTGCCCGCTTTTATCGGAACGCTCGCCAACTATGCCGTGCTACTCCTCGGCGTATGGCTGACCATGCGGGGGAAATTCAGCCTCGGCGCAGTCATGATGTTTCAGGGCTTCCTCAGTTCCTTCATGTCCCCGGCCATGATGCTTGTCAACGCAGGTCAGACGATCCAGGAGATGCGCACCCAGATGGAGCGCGTGGAGGACGTCATGGAGTATCCGGAGGACAAAAACGTGGCGGACAACCCGGACGCGGAGACAAAGCTGGAGAAGATCAGCGGCGCGATAGAGCTGAAGAACGTCACCTTCGGCTATTCCCCTCTGGCCGAACCTTTGATCAAAGATTTTTCCCTGTCCATGAAAACCGGCGACAGGATCGCCTTGGTCGGCGCTTCCGGCTGTGGCAAGTCCACAATCTCCAGGCTGGTTTCCGGCATGTATGAGCCCTGGAGCGGTGAGATTTTATTTGACGGCAAGCCCCGCAGCGCTTATCCGCGGGACGTGATGGTCGGCTCGCTGGCCGTGGTGGATCAGGACATCATCCTCTTTGAGGACACGATCGAAAACAACATCAAGATGTGGGACGACACCATCATGGATTTCGAAGTGATCCTCGCCGCAAGAGACGCGCAAATCCACGACGATATCGTACAGATGCCGGGCGGCTACCGGCATAAGCTGACTTCCGGCGGGCGAAACCTCTCCGGCGGGCAGCGGCAGCGGCTGGAAATCGCCCGCGTACTGGCGCAGGATCCCACCATCATCATTCTGGATGAGGCCACCAGCGCGCTGGACGCCAAGACGGAGTACGAAGTCGTGAACGCCATCCGCGATCGCGGCATCACCTGCATCGTGATCGCCCACCGACTCTCGACTGTGCGCGACTGTGACGAGATCATCGTGCTTGACAAAGGCAGAGTGGTCGAGCGCGGCACCCATGACGAGCTGATGTCCATGGGCGGCGCTTACGCCGACCTGGTGGCGAACGAGTAGGAGGAAGCAAATGGGTTGGTTTGAAAATCAGATCCAGGACCGGCGCAGCGCCGATCAACAGCTCCTGGAGGAATCCTTTCTCCGCATCGCCGGCGTGATCATGGGTGAAAAGGATGCTCAGCGCATCGGCGACGCACGGATCATCACGAAAAGCGCCATTGATGAGATCTTAAAATACTACCACTATAAGCCCTCCGAGCTGCCGGAGAGCATCACGGACCCCGACGAGCAGCTGGACTACTGTCTGCGTCCCCACGGCATTATGCGCCGCAGCGTGGAGCTGAAAAAGGGCTGGTATAAGGATGCCTACGGGCCGATCCTGGCCTTTCGCAAAGCGGACGGAAGCCCCGTGGCGCTGCTGCCGGGAACGGTCTGCGGCTATTTTTTCAAAGACCCGGCCACCGGAAAGAACGTCCGCCTGGGCGCCGACACAGAGCAGCTTTTTGCCCCGGACGCGATCTGCTTTTACCGACCGCTGCCGCAGAAAAAGCTCGGCATCCCGGATCTGCTGCTATACATGAAGCGCTGCGTCTCCACCAGCGACATTTTCATGATCGTTTTCGCGGCGATCTCGGTGTCCGGTGTAGGCCTGCTGATCCCGCGCCTGACCAGGGCGCTGACAGGCCCGGTGCTCTCCAGCGGCCGCGGCAGCGCGCTGATCGGCCTTGCGATCTGCCTGGTGTGCGTGTCTCTCTCCATGCAGCTTTTCTCCTCGGTCAGCGCCATGGCGTCAAGCCGCCTGGAGGCCAAAACCACGCTGGGCGTGCAGGCATCCATGATGATGCGCCTCATGTCCCTGCCGGCCAGCTTCTTCCGGCAGTACAGCCCCGGCGAGCTGAAAAGCCGCTCCATGTCGGTCAATCAGCTCTGTTCGATGCTGATGAGCATGGTCATGACGACCGGGTTGACAAGCCTTACGTCTCTTTTATACGTCACACAGATCTTTCGTTTTGCGCCGAAGCTGGTTGTCCCGTCGCTTTTGATCGTGCTGGTGACCGTAGGCTTTTCCGTAGTCACGACCTTCGCGCAGATTGGAATCAACCGCAAGAGAATGGAGCACGCGGCAAAGGAATCCGGCATGAGCTATTCCATGATCTCCGGCATCCAGAAGATCAAGCTGGCCGGCGCGGAAAAGCGCAGCTTTGCCAAGTGGCTGAATCTCTACGCCGAAGGCGCGGAACTGACCTACAATACCCCGGTGTTTCTCCGGGCCAATGCCGCCATCAGCACAGGCATTTCTCTGTTTTCAACGATCATTCTCTATTATCTCGCGGTGAAAAGCGGCTTGACACCCTCCTCGTACTTCGCGTTTACGGCGGCTTATGGCTCGCTGATGGGCGCGTTTTCCACGCTGACCGGTACGGCCATGACCGCAGCGCAGATCCAGCCGATTTTGGAGATGGCGAAGCCCTTCCTCAAAACCGTGCCGGAGACCCAGGCAAAGAAGGAAATCGTCACCAACCTGGGCGGCGGCCTGGAGCTGAGCCATGTCTCTTTCCGCTATGACGAGGACTCGCCGTACGTCCTCAACGACCTGTCCCTCAAGATAAAGCCCGGCGAATACGTGGCCATCGTGGGCCGGACAGGCTGTGGCAAGTCCACGCTGATGCGGCTGCTGCTGGGCTTTGAAAGGCCGGAAATGGGCGCGGTCTACTACGACGGCAAGGACATAGAGAGTCTCGATCTCGGTTCCTTGCGCCGGAAGATCGGCACCGTCATGCAGCAGAGCGGTCTCTTTCAGGGCGATATCTATTCCAACATCGTCATCACCGCCCCCAGCCTGTCGATAGACGAGGCCTGGGACGCCGCGGAAAAGGCCGGGATCGCCGACGATATCCGCGCCATGCCCATGGGGATGTATACCATGGTCTCAGAGGGCGGAGGCGGCATCTCCGGCGGACAAAAGCAGCGGCTGATGATCGCCCGCGCCATCGCGCCGAAGCCGAAGCTGCTGTTCTTCGACGAAGCCACCAGCGCACTGGACAACAAGACGCAAAAGCAGGTCTCCGAGGCGCTGGACGCCATGGGCTGCACCCGTGTGGTCATCGCCCACCGGCTCTCCACCATCCGCCATTGCGACCGCATCCTGGTGCTGGACGGTGGGACGATCGTGGAGGACGGCAGCTACGATGCTTTGATTGAAAAGGGCGGCTTCTTTGCCGATCTGGTGGCGCGGCAGCGCGTGGACGCAGAGTCATAGTATACCGGAGTCGCCGGTTGTAAAAGCTGCGTAAAGCATCGGATGTCCAACTGTAGCGCAGGCCATGTTCTCCTTTTGCAGCGGAGAGCATGGCCTTTTTTGCAGATTTAGTGAAACACCTATCGATCAGTCTGCGACATGTTTCTTATACTCCTCCCAGATTAAACCAGCGATTCCGCGGGTGACTTTTCCGCCCTGGCAGCGTCAACCTCCCTTGACTTGCCGCCGGCAAGCCTGCGGGAGCTTTCCTTGCCGGAACGAAAAAACCGCGCCGCAGCTTTCGCTGTTTTAACCTGAGAGCAGAAATAAAGCTCGTATGCCTTCCTCTGGGCACACAGAGCTGAAATTGAAGGACAATTGGAAATGCCGTGAGTTGTAACACTACAATCATGGAAAACAACAAAAAGTGTGTCCAGTTTGAGTAGTTGCGTCAGTATTGTAATTGTGAAATACAAGGTCTTTATAATATAATAGAATACACCTTTTCCTGACATCCGTATAGTCAGGAAAATCTCCACCCTTCCCCTGACCCTGTGCTCTGGATCATGCTGCTTCCTCCGATATCAAATGGTGTTCCCAGTTCACGATATTAATTCGTGAGTGGTCTTGACAAGGGATCCGTTATATTATAATATAATGAAGCACACCTTTTGTAGTTCCGGAGCCAAGGATCCGGAAGGGCGGGAGGCTTTGCAGATGGATCGTTATAACTGGAAAAATCATTATGCTGTACGACTGATGGAGCTTGAAAATGCAGGCGAGTTTTCCCATTACGGGATAGAAGTGGAAACCGGAAAGGGTGAAGTGACCTCCTGCACGGTGTTTCCAGGTATTCAGGCCGTTTACAAAAATTTTGGAGATAACCTGCTGTTTGGATGGACTGTACGAGTGTGATGTCAATCGTCAGTACTGTTTCGAACAAAAAGGAATACGGAGAATCTTCAATTGCCTTTGCGACCTATGCCGACATGATCATCCGGAAAGGAGGAAGAGCGCATATTATGCTTCGTTATTCAAAGTACAATCACCTGATCAAAATACCCGATGAAGATGCATATGCGCTGATGAACTTCCGTACGGCAGCATTTGCGCGGCTGACACCTTTGCAAAAGAGCATGTTTGAAGCCGCACTTGAGCTGGATGAGCATACCCGCATCGTACAGAAATTCCTGCGGGGAGGCTTTCTTGTCTCCTATGATGAGATGCGGCATATGCGTACGCGGGCTTTTCTGGCCGCAGGTTCCGGACGCGTACTGGGGCTGACAATCTGTCCGACCCTCGCCTGCAATTTCGCATGCCCGTATTGCTTTGAGGAGCAGCGGACCGGGCGCATGAGCGAGGAGACCCGGGAAGCAGTGGTAAATTTTGCCCGGCGTTATCTGGAGCATTTTCCGAGTACGGATATCTCTGTTACCTGGTTCGGCGGCGAGCCGCTGCTCTGCCCGGATATCATAGAGGATCTTTCTCAAAAGCTGATAAAACTGGCCGGAGAAAAGGGATGCGGCTATCACGCCCGCCTGATCACCAACGGCTGGTTCATCACACCGGAAAACGTGTCACTGCTGGAACGTGTAAATGTCATTGAGATGCAGATCACGCTGGATGGTCCAACTCCCGAGAGCAATGATCCTCTGAGACGGGAGAAGCATGGCGGCTCCAGCTTTCTTCGGATCATGGAAAACCTGGAGCACCTGCATACGGACAGGATCAAGGTGATGATCCGCTGCAATGTCAATAAGGATAATGCCGCGCTTTTTCCTGTATTAAAGAAAAAAATAAAGGCAATGGCAGAGAAAGCCGGCTTCCCTGTGCGGGTCTATCCCGCACGCATGGATGGCAATGAGGCTTCTTCCGGTCAGACCCGGGATCTGACTCTGAATATGGATGAATTTCATCACCAGGTTGGCGCCTGGGAGGAGATTCCGTATCATCCGACGTCGGACAGCTTTATCAACCCAATCTTTTGCATGGCGCAGAATATCAACGGTTTTGCCATCGACGAACGGGGAGCGCTTTATAAGTGCTGGGAAGCGGTGGGGCGCGATGCCATATCTTTCGGCAATGTACGTGACTTTGATATTCTGAAGGAATCCGGCGGAGACATGAATGCATGGGACGCTTATTTTGAGACGCTCTTCCCCGAGAATGACAGCGAGTGCATGGAGTGCAAGGTGTTTCCCATCTGCAAGGGCGGATGTCCGCATAAGCGCCTGACCGGAAGACGCACCTGTCTGCCTGTCAGGTATGATCCAGATGGCTTTGTGCTGAAACGTTACTCTCTCTGGCGACAGAAAAACCAGATGGAGAAATTATTATGATGCCAGTTAAGATTGAAGAGACCAGACAGGTCCGTGATTTTCGCCGCTTGTTTATGCGCGCGGCAAAAGGCGGCAGGGAGGAAGCCCTGTTTGGAAGCGGCAGTCTGGAGGCGGCAGCAGGAGCCATCCAAAGAGCCTCGATCACCGGTACCTTGCCGCTGTTCTATCATCTGGAAATTCCTTTGTTTGGAAAACCGCGCATGGATCTCTTTGTCGAATATAAATGCGGCCGCATCAGGGCGCCTGTACGGTTTACAGAAGGCGACGGATACGGCTGGCTGCCCTTCGTTGAAAACTGCTTGCGGGATGAAGCTTTGCATGAATATATGTTGAATTTTGCCTTTGACCTTTCGGAAGGTCAGCAGCGGCCCAACATCTATCTCATACCTCCGTTTCGCACCGCCACGGTCGACTATGTCCCCAATATGCTTAAACGACTTGCCTGCACGGACCGGATAGATTCCCTCATGGCAGCCTTCAGGGCAGCGCCGCCGGGGTGGAAACCCTATTACGCAGGCCTTATGGAAGTGCGTCCGGATTCCCCTGTTCGTTTTGGCTTTCAAGTGTCGCAGGAGCGCATGTGCCAGTATGCGGAGGATATATCGCTTTGGAAAAAAGACCTTTCCGTATATGGCAAAGGATCGTTCGGAGAGACCATGACAGAGCAGCTTTCTCAGCTCGCCAGAGAAAAAAGGCCATGCGATCTGGATTTGAATATTTACCCGGACGGTACCTTTGGAGACGGCTTCGGAGTCACGCTCGATCCCGGTATTAAGCGCCTTGATCCGCGAAGACCGGAGGAGATGATGGGGAGCGGGGTGATGAAGACTCTGCTTGACCTGGCAACGATGTGGCGCCTGGCAGATGCACGCCAGGAGTTGATCGGCAAAGCCTGCTATGCCGTCCAGCGCGTCGTTCGAGACGACGCCGATCGGGTCCGCGTTGCCGATGTCTCGAAGCCCTACGCGATCAAGATCCGCTTTAACGCGGACGGAGCGTGCCTGGCGAAGGTATATATGACATTGCTCAGCCGTGAATTGGAGAGGTGGGCCTATGAATGAGGCGCTCCGGAAGGCAGAGAGGATGACGGAGGATTTTTGCCGTCTCTGCCAAAAAGCATCGGCTGACGGCAGGGGCGAGGCTTTATTCGGCAGGAATGCGGACGATTATGGAGCGGCCGCAGCGGAGGCGGTGGGAAGAAGCTCACTCGCGCATACAGACAGGATACATTACTACTTCGAGTTCCCGCTCATTGGCAGGCCCGGTTTGGATATCATGGTGCAATACAAATGCGGATCCCTGCTGCCGGGCGCTTCCTTCCTGAAGGGCGACGGGTTTGGTTATCAACAGTTCTTTGGCCGGCTGGCGGAGGACCGATCCTTCGCGGAGTACCTGAGCTTTTTTGCTTTCGACCTGTCAGAGGGCAGGAAGCAGCCTAACGTCTACCTGATGCCAAAGCTGGCAAGCGCAAACTGCGATTATGTTCCCAGGATGCTACAGCTCTTGGGAGAAGAGAAGCGCACGGAAAAGACCATGCAGGCCTTTGCCGCAGCCCCGCCGGGGTGGCAGCCTTATTACGCGGGACTGATGAAGACGCGCGAAGGCGCTCCCATTCGATTGGGTTTTGTGACCAGAACGGGACTTGTCAGCTGTTATGCTGCCGACAGGGCAATGATCGCACGTGATTTTGGCGTTTATTATCCCGGCGGTGTTCCCGGCGTCGTTTGCGAGCAGCTTATGGATCTGGCCAAGGCTACGGAGGAAGGCGCGTGCTGGGATATACAGCTCAACCTGTTTGCCGACGGCAGTTTTGATGATCATCTGGGGATTACACCGGATATGGGATTCCGTTACAACGATGTATGGCATTCTAAGAGGACCCTTGAGCAGGATCGCGTCAGCAGAATCATGGAATTGCTGGAAGGCTGGAACTGCGCAGATGACAGGTGGCATCGGATGGGCGAGGCATGCTGCGGCATACAGCGCATAGCAGGCTACAAGACGAACGCCGGCACGATCGCGCGCCGCAGGGTGGCGGATGCGATACAGCTGAATGCCGTCAAGGTACGTCTGAAACGCGCCGGCGCATATCTCTCAAAAGGTTATCTGATTGCCACCACCTGGGATCTGTGATTTTGGTTTTACCGGACTGTTGTTCGCTCCCCGACAAATCAGCCCGTTAAAATGAACAAATGCGTTATGAAAGGGAGGTCATCCAATGGAAAACAAGTTCGACCCGAAGAAACTCTCCGGTGAGCTGCTCCAGAAGATCCAGGCGTGCAAGACGCCGGAAGAGCTGGTTGCTCTGGCGAAGGAAAACAACATTGCGCTGACGGCTGAGCAGGCAGCAGCGTATTTTGCCGAACTGAACGATCTTGAAGTCGAATTATCCGACGAGCAGCTGAACAAAGTAGCAGGCGGCAGAGATTGCGGCTGGTACTATGACTGAGGAACTGTCGTGAAAGGACTTGCACATGCGGCTTGTCTTCTTCTGCGACGGCACTGGTCAAGAGTTGAAAGGAGAATCATCACGTGAGTAATATTTTTGAATCTATGTCCGAAGAACAGCATAAGGATTTTGTCAAAAAAGCGATGGGCTGCAAGACCGTCGCAGACGTGACCGCTCTGGCGAAAGAGTACGATAAGGAAATTTCCGCGGAACAGGCGGAGAAGATTTTGTCCGAAATCGACAATCTCGAAGTGGAGCTGTCTGATGAACAGCTTGAGAAGGCAGCGGGCGGCTTCTCCTGCCATAACGGGCAGGGATTGTGCCTGACCGATGCTGATGAGTGGTTCTGACTCTTTTATTCTGGCAGATTTTTCCCGTCTTTTCATGAGGGCTGCGGCGAATGGGCGGTGTGAATCGCTGTTTGGCGCAGATACGCTGGTAAAGGCGCTGGAAGCTGTACGCCGGGGTAGTATCCATGACGCGGGTAATGCAGGCTTCTATTTCGAGTTGCCCTTTACGGGGAGACCGCGCATGGATCTGCTCATGGAGTATAAGTGCGCCGCGCTGCATTCCCCGGTGATATTCGCGGATGGGTACGGATATGGCTTCCAATCATTTTTTGATGCCTGTGCCATCGACGCGTCTCTTTCGGATTATTCCTGCGGGTTTTCTTTTGACCTTTCTGAGGCGTCGGAGGTCCCGGGCATCTATCTTTTGCCAAACCTGGGGCATCCGAACGCAGACTATGTACCAAGGATGCTCTCCTGGCTCGGCGGGGAGGAGCGGACAGCGCGGGTGATGGATGCCTTCGCGTCGGCGCCCTCCGCATGGCGGCCCTACTACGCGGGGTATATGAAAGGCAGACCCGGCGCACCGGCCAGGTTGGGATTCTTTATACCGCCGGACAGCCAGGAGCGCTATGCGCTGAGGCCGGAGCTTCTGACACATGACCTGGACGAGTACAGAACCTTCCCCGTGACGACGGAAGAGCGTGAGAAGCTGCTGTTCCTTGCTTCCCAGGGCAGGATCTGGGATTTACAGTTTGACCTGTATCCGGACGGCTCCTTTTCGGACGCCCTGGGTGTTTCCCTGGGGCTGGGATTTGGCACGTTTGATCCGAGAAACACTTCCGACTATCTGGCAGGCAGCATGACTGAGACTGTCATGTTGGAGCTTGAGCGCTGGGGGACGGCCGACGTACGCTGGCGGCAGATGTTTGAAGCCTGCTATGCTGTGAAATGCGTTGTGCGGGAGAATGGCTGCCGAAGACTTGTGGCCGACCTGGTGCGTCCCAATACCGTCAAGGTGCGCTTCCGGCAGGGGAAACCCTTTGTTGCCAAAGGGTATCTTTTTGCACGTTCATATACCCTTGAGGAACATTCATGAAAAACGGAGACGAAGATGTTCAGACCCGAAGAAATATTTGACGAGCTGCTGAAACGCATGGGAAAGGACAGGGCGGACGAGGTACTGTTGGGAAATACCGAACGGGAAAAGGCAGTCATCCATAAAAAGCTCTGCGGACGCGGTTTCAGCCAGCTGTTCCTGGAGGTTCCCCTTGCGGGCAGGGCGGGTTTTGATCTGCATATTGTGCAGGATGCGGAGAATATCCGAAAACAGACTCCCTATGACCGGGATTTATATGACGGCTATGGGGAGCTGTTTTCATGGTATGCCGGGGAGCCTTCCTGCGGCGATGGGCTGGATGTGGTGTATGATTTTCGGGAAAGCCTCGCTGTGCCGCCGATGGCTTATCTCAAGCTGTCAGACGATACACCGGATTTTACCGGTTTTTTCCGTGAAGCCGGTGACGCAGAGAGCGCATCAAGGTATGCGCAAAAAGTGAAGCGGCTTCCGGACGGATGGGTCCCCTGGTATACGGGCATACATACAGGGAGGCCGGGAAAACCGCTCCGCATCGGCTGCGCCTTGCATTGCCGGGCGAAGTCGCGCTATACCAAAGATATGCGTCTTCTGGATCATGACCTCCAGCGTCTTGGCTTTCCGGCACCGCTCTCATCCGTGACATGCGGCAGGCTGGGCGAGCTCTTTGCTTTTCCGTATCCTGTCGATGTGCAGCTGGATGTGATGGAAGACGGCAGCCTTGGATCTATGTTGGGGATCAGCCTGTGCACAGGAAATATCGGCGCCAGAAGGATGGCCGCTTCCCTGAATGGCGGATCCATGCGTGAAGTTATGGAGCTTTTGAAACGCTGGGATATAGCAGATAACCGTTGGGAAAAGCTGGCGGCTTCGCTCTTTCAGGTGTCAGCAGTACTGTGCTCCGGAGATGGCGACAGACGACGTTTTGTCCTGTCAGGCAATATTGGCTTTATTAAAGCGCGCTTTAAGGAGGGGGCGTCTGCGCATGACGCCAAGGCTTATATCAACCTGAAGGCGATGTCTGAATCATATGAAGACTGAAATATTTACCAGACCATATGTCGAGACAGTGACCCCAACTCGTGCGTTGGCCGTGTCCCAATAGTAAGTTACGATGGAGATTTGCTTTCGCTTCCTGTAGAATACATAGTCGTTGCTATTGGTCCCTGAAAACAGCCGGGTCGTCAGTGCTTTGGCTGCGTTAGAGAGAAAAAGGATGTGCAGTATGAATCGGGAAAACGATCTGATTCTGGTGGATATGGACGATCGGGAGATCGGATACGGGGAAAAGATGGAAGTGCACCGGAAAGGCCTCCTTCACAGAGCTTTCTCTGTATTCTTGTTCCATGAAAACCGTCTTCTGATCCAACAGCGCGCTGCGGGAAAATATCACTGCGCGGGGCTGTGGGCAAACACCTGCTGTTCTCATCCGCACACAGGGCAGTCGCTGCTGGATGCAGTACCGCAGCGATTGATGGAGGAGTGCGGGATTGGCGAAGTGCCTTTACATGAAGCCGGTTGTTTTGTGTACCGGGCTGTATTTCCAAGCGGGCTTACAGAGTTCGAAGTGGATCATGTCTTTGTCGGAGAATACGCGGGAATCCTTTCTCCGAATCCGGAGGAGATCGCTGAGCTTCGATATGTTCCCTTGGCGGAATTAAAGAAAAACATGATTTCGGATCCAGGGAAGTACGCGCCATGGTTCTTTACCGGCCTTGGTATTGCGGAGGCAGGAAGAGTCTTAAACAGGGAACGCGCAGCAAAAAACTCATAAAGGGTCAATCAGTATGCCCGTAGCATGATACGTGTACAGACTGCGGCAATTTCTTTACCGTTCAGATACGCTGATCTTCGCCTGTGCGTCTGAAAACAACAGAAGTCGGAAACCCATATGAAGGGAACGGCATTGGCAGAACAAATACAGGAAAAGAAAATGAACACACACATGGAAACGTTGTGCTCATTTTCATAGGGAAAAGGCATGACAGAAGAGCAGTCGAGGCTGGAAAAAAGACACGATATATGATATTCTATAGAATAAAAAGGCTCTTCACGGAAAGTTGTGGGATTCAAGCCAAGCAAGAGGCAGAGCAAGATAGCGAACGAGGGTAAAGAAATACTCATCGTCTCTATAGCCGTAGCCGATACGCTTAGCCACCTTGATTTTGTTGTTGAAGCCCTCCAGTTTGCCTGTGCTGATCGGAAAAACGGCATGAGCGGCAAGACCGTCCAGACGTGATCTTTTCAGCTCCGCGAACTTCACGAGG
>CACWVN010000055.1 GCA_902764285.1 uncultured Eubacteriales bacterium | reverse complement strand
TTTTTCCGAAAAGTCGTTTATAATAGTCAAAGATGGTCAATATAGAAGGTGATAATATGGCTCAGTTGAGTGATAATATCGAGCAGTTTATCAAAGACCTGATGCACGAAGACGCGCGGGTCGACCTGCGACGGAACGAGCTGGCCCAGCACTTCGGCTGCGCGCCGTCCCAGATCAACTACGTGCTCGCCACGCGCTTTTCGGTGGATCACGGATATATCATCGAATCCCGGCGCGGCGGCGGCGGGTATGTGCGCATCGTGCGCATGCAGACGCGCAGCGAATCCGGTTTTCTGGATATGCTGCTCAATCGCGTCGGCAATTCCATCAGCGAAGAAACGGCCAACGCCATCATTTCGAACCTGGCGGAAAAGGGCATGGTCACCGGCAACGAGGCGGCGCTGATTCGCTCGGCGATCGCCAGGAGCGCGCTGTCGCTGCCCGTCAGCTCCAAGAACGTGCTGCGGGCCGCCGTGTTCAGGAATATGCTGATCCAGGTGTTCAGAAACTATGAGGAGGGCAAACGCGATGATGTGTGAAGAATGCGGTCTCAGGCCCGCGAAATTCCACCTGATGACGATCATCAACGGCGATCGCGTCGAGCGCAACCTTTGCCCGGCGTGCATGGCCAGGCAGCAAAAGCAAATCCCCGGCATCGATTTTTCAAACCTCGCCGGCATCCTGAACAGCATCCTCGAAAACAAGAACAGCGAGGAGCAGCCCCGGCAGGACGCGGAATACGAAGACTGCGCGTGCGAACAGTGCGGCATGACGTATCTGGAGTTCCAGAAATGCGGCATGCTGGGCTGTGCCAACTGCTATCAGGCTTTCAAGACGCCGCTGACCGCGCTTTTGCAGCGGGTGCACGGCAATACCCAGCACGCGGGTCGCGTCCCCGGCGGCGTGCACAGCGGCACGAGCATCCGCATGAATATCGACCGGCTGAAGCAGAAGCTGCAAAAGGCCATCGCGGACGAGGAATACGAGCAGGCCGCCAAGCTGCGCGACGCCATCCGCGGGCTCAGCGCCCAGCTGGAGCGTAAGGAGTCCGAAATCAAGGTCAAACCGCCCGAGCGCCTGGAGGACAGCGAGGCGAAGGGAGGGTCCGAAAATGTATGATTATGTGCTCGCGCCGGAGCAGGATGTGGTCATATCCAGCCGCGTCCGCCTGTCGAGAAATTATGAAGACCTGCCCTTTTCGCCGAAGCTGACGCCGGAATACGCCGAAGAAGTCATCGAGCGCACGGCGGACGGCGTGTTCAATACGGAAAACGGCGCGGCGTTCACGCTGTTGCGCATGAGCGAACTGGAGGAGGACGCGCGTTCCCGCCTTGTGGAACACCACCTGATCAGCTATGATCTGCTGAAATACGTGAACCGTTCCGCGGCGATGGTTTCTTCGGCCGGCACCGTAACGGTGATGCTGAACGAGGAGGACCACGTGCGGTTCCAGGGCCTGCTGCCCGGTTTGCAGCTGGAGCGTTCCGCGGAAATGGCGCTGAAGCTTGACGAAGCGCTTGAGGCGCGTTACCCGTTCGCCTTCGATCATCAATGGGGCTTTCTGACGGCCTGCCCGGCCAACACCGGCACGGGCATGCGCGCCAGCGTCATATTGCACCTGCCGGCGCTTTCCAGCGCGGGCCAGATGGGCGCGGTGATGCAGACCATCGCCAAGCTGGGGCTGACGATCCGCGGGCTGTACGGCGAAGGCACCGAGGCTCGGGGCAATCTCTACCAGCTGTCCAACCAGGCTACGCTGGGCCGCAGCGAAGAAGACGTGATCCGCGCGCTTTCGGCCGCGACCGGCCAGATCGCCGAGCACGAGCGCTCGATGCGCGAAACGGCGGAGAAGCGCGATATGCTGCAGCTGCAGGATAGGCTGATGCGGTCCTGGGGAGACTTGATGTATGCGCGCCTCATGAACGCCAAGGAATTTATGAAGCGCTATTCCGATATTCGATACGCCGCCAGCATGGGCTATCTGCATGCGCCGCTGCCGGGCCTGGACATGCTGATGATGGATGTACAGCCGGGTTCGCTGGGCGTTCGCGCCGGCAAGCTGATCAGCAGCCGGGAATCCGAGATCCTGCGGGCGAAGATCCTGCGGGAAGAGCTCCAGCAGCTGGTCGCGGAGTGATCGTTCAATTCATATCTAACCGTCGTACTGGGAGGTAATCCATGGCATATTTTGCGAAATTCACTGAGCGCGGGCAGCGCGCGCTGCTCGCCGCCCAGAGCGAGGCCGCGCAGCTGGGCAGGACCTATGTGGGCACCGAGCACCTGTTGCTGGGCGTGCTGACGGAGCCCGGCGGGGCGTCCGCCGTGCTGCAGGGCATCACGCTGGACCGGGTCCGGGCGGAGGTCGTGCAGATCCTGGGCAGGGGCGATGACGACGTCCATGGAAAACAGATGGTCTATACGCCGCGCACCAAGAAAGTCATCGAGCAGAGCGTCCGCGAGGCCCGCGATCTGAAGCAGAATTACGTCAGCACCGAGCATATCCTGCTGGCGCTGATGCGTGAGCGCGAGGGCGTTGCCGCCCACGTGCTGATCAAGCTCGGCCTGGATCTGTCCAAGGCGCGGGAAGAGCTGCTGCGCATCCTGACGGGCGCCGATGACGAAAACAGCGCCGGAGACGGCGAAAACGCCAACACGCCGATACTGAACCAGTTCTCCAGGGATCTGACCGCCAGCGCCCGCAGCGGCGAGCTGGACCCGGTGGTTGGGCGCGCCAGCGAAATCGAGCGGATCGTGCAGATCCTGTCCCGCCGGCGCAAGAACAATCCCGTATTGATCGGCGAGCCCGGCGTGGGGAAATCCGCCATCGTGGAAGGCCTGGCCCAGCTGATCGTCGAGGGGAATATCCCCGAAATCCTGCGCGGCAAACGCGTGGTTTCGCTGGATCTGGCCAGCATGCTGGCCGGCGCGAAATACCGCGGCGAATTTGAGGAGCGGATGAAGAGCGCCATGGCCGAAATCAAGAAGGCCGGCAACATTGTGCTGTTCATCGACGAGCTGCATACGATCTGCGGCGCGGGCGCTTCCGAAGGCGCCATCGACGCGGCGAATATTTTGAAGCCGGCGCTGGCCCGCGGCGAAATGCAGTGCATCGGCGCGACGACGCTGAACGAGTATCACAAGCACATCGAAAAGGACGCTGCGCTGGAGCGCCGGTTCCAGCCCGTGACGGTGGGCGAACCCACCCGCGAGGAATCCGTCGAGATACTCCGGGGCCTGCGGGACCGCTACGAGGCGCATCACCGCGTGCAGATCACGGACGAGGCGATTCTCGCCGCTGTGTACCTCTCCGACCGCTATATTTCCGACCGGAGTCTGCCGGACAAGGCCATCGACCTGATCGACGAGGCCGCGTCCCGCGTGCGCATCAAGGCGTTTACCGCGCCGCCGGACATGAAGGAACAGCAGGAGCGCCTGGAATCGCTGAACAAGGAGACGGAAGAGGCCGTCGCGCACGAGGATTTCGAAAAGGCCGCGCACCTGCGCGACCGCAAGAAGGCGCTGCAGAACGAGATCGCGCAGAAGCGCTCCGCTTGGGAACAGCGGCGCAACAGCAAGGTGGAGATCGTGGGCGAGGAAGAGGTCGCCCAGATCGTCGGCGCGTGGACGGGCATCCCGGTGTCCCGAATCACCGAGGACGAATCCCAACGCCTGATCAACCTGGAGACGATCCTGCACGAGCGGGTCATCGGCCAGGAGGAAGCCGTTAAATCCGTGGCGCGCGCCATCCGCCGCGCCAGGGCAGGGCTGAAGGATCCGAACCGCCCGATCGGCTCGTTCATCTTCCTGGGACCTACGGGCGTGGGCAAGACCGAGCTGTGCAAGGCGCTGGCCGAGGCGCTTTTCGGCGATGAGAACAGCATGATCCGCATCGACATGTCGGAATACATGGAGAAGCACTCTGTATCCCGCATGATCGGCTCTCCGCCCGGCTATGTGGGGCACGAGGAGGGCGGCCAGCTGACCGAAAAGGTGCGCCGCAAGCCCTACGCGGTCATCCTGCTGGACGAGGTGGAAAAGGCCCACCCGGACGTGTTCAACATCCTGCTGCAGATCATGGAGGACGGCCGCCTGACCGACGGCCAGGGCCGCGTCGTGGATTTCAAGAACACGGTCATCGTGATGACCAGCAACGCCGGTGCGCACACGATCAGGAAGCAGCGCACCATGGGCTTCGGCGGCGCCGAGGACGGCGAGCGCACCTATGAAGCCATGAAGGAGAACATCATGGGCGAGGTGAAGAACATCTTCCGGCCCGAATTCCTGAACCGCGTGGACGAGATCATCGTTTTCCACGCGCTGGAGCAGTCCGAAATCGACGCAATCGCCGCGCTTCTGCTGCGGCAGGTTTGCGAGCGGCTCTCGGAGCGGGGCATCGAACTGGAGGTGGATCCTTCCGCGCTCAACCTGATCAGCAAGTCGGGCTATGACATCCAGTACGGCGCGCGGCCGCTGCGCCGGGCGATACAGCGCATGGTGGAGGATGCCCTCAGCGAAGAGATCCTGCTGGGCAAGATCCGCCTGGGCGATCGCGTGCGGGTCATCGAATCAGAAGGTCAATTGTCCTTCGAACCGCTGTCCAGGGTGGAACAGCGGGAACTGGTGGCCGCGGGTCAGCCGAACAGCGACTGATTCTGTACTTCTTCGATCTCCGCGGGCGCGGGCGTGGCTTCGGCCATGTCCGCGCCCATTATTGCGTTCAGCAGTCCGCCCGGCGCGTAATGGACCGATTCGGTCAGCGGCCCGATCAGCAGCGTGCCGCGCTCATACAGCAGAGCGTTGCGGGGCAGCAGCGCGTAATCCGACGGGCGGGAGAGATCGTGCCCGGTATCCTCGTATTGTAACTCCTGGCCCGCGCTGCCGCGCAGCACGGCGATCTCCCGGGTAATGCCCGCCTCCGTGCGCGAAAGCTGGTATTCCGCGTAATTATCCTGAACCGTAAACGCCAGCACGGGCGTCTCTCCATCTCCGGAAAGCAGCCTGAAATCGGCCACGGCTGTCGGAATCGTCCAATTGTCGGAGAAATCCGTGGGCATATCGTATTCGTGAAACAGCTCAAGCGTCGTAAAGCCCGCCGGCGTGCGCTCCGTGCTCAGCAGGGGAACGCGGTCCTCGTCCAGGGCGACGGAATCCAGCAGCGCGGTCTTGACGCCTTTCGGCCGAACGAAGTCCCGGCCGCTCAGCGAATCCGAAACGTCCCCGATAAACGAGGCGCACATCCGCGCCGGGTATCCGCCCCCGCCGGCAGAACCGGGCAGGATGTGATCGGCGTCGGGGGTATCGAATCCCATCCACACGGTCACGGCCATTTCGGGGGTGTAGGCCACGGTCCAGATATCCCGCGTGCCGCCGGCCGCGTCCGCGACGGTGCCGGTTTTTCCGGCCACGGGCAGGCCGCAGGATGACAGCGCCCGGGCGCTGCCGCTCCTGGCCGCGGTTTTGAGCATGTCCGTAACCATATAGGCCGTCGCAGCGCTGGCGGCGCGACCCGCCGGCTGCGGCGCGCGATAGACGACGGCGCCTTCGGAATCCTCGATCGAGCGGATCAGATGGACGTCCACGCGCGTCCCTCCGTTGGCCAGCGCGCAGTAAGCTCCGCCGAGCAGCGCTGGCGTCACGCCGTTGGTCAGCGATCCCAGCGCCATGGAAAGGTTTGCGTCCTGAGGTGCCAGCGGCAGCCCGAAGCGGGCCGCGTAGACGCGGATCGCCGGCGTGCCGAGATCTTCCGCCAAATCCACCGTGGCCACGTTCAGAGAGCGCGACAGTGCCTCGCGCAGCGTCACCTTGCCGTAGTTCTTGCCGCCGGCGTTTCTCGGCGCATAGCCGCCTTTGAACGCGCGCGGCGTATCGTCGATGACGGAGGTGGGCAGGTATCCGTACGCATCGATGGCCGCGGCGTAGGTGGAGACCGGTTTGAATGCGGAGCCGGGCTGTCGCCACGCCTGCGTGGCGCGGTTCAATCCGCGCCGCACGTCATAGGACCGCCCGCCGACCATCGCGCGAACTTCGCCCGTGGCCGTATCCAGCGCCACCAGCGCCGCCTGTACCGGCGTTCCGTCCGCGGCGTTATCCGGGAAGTTGTCGGCGCTTTCAAAGAGCGCCTCCGCCGGCTGCTGCATATTGGGATCCAACCCCGTATGGATGTGATACCCGCCGGAAATCACCTCGTCCGCCGGCTGCCCGAGTATTTCGACCGCTTCCGCGAGCACGGCGTCCATATACCAGGCATATTCGACGGGTTGATCCTCCATTGAAGCCAGGTTCAGCCGTTCTTTTTGGGCGGATATCCGTTCGTCCGATGTGATGAAACCGTTTTCCTCCATGATGCCGAGTATCCTGTCGCGCCGGGATATGGATTTTTCGGCGTTCAGGTGCGGCGCGTAATTCGCGGGCGATTTGATGATGCCGGCCAGCAGGGCGCCCTCCGCCAGAGTCAATTGTTCGGCCGACTTGTCAAAGTATATCCGCGACGCTGATTCGATACCGTACGCGCCGTGGCCGAAATACACGGCGTTCAGATACGCTTCCAGGATCTGCCGCTTGTCCATCGTGCGTTCCAGCTTCAGCGCGAGGACCATCTCCTGCGCCTTTCGCGAGAGCGTCTTGGTCTGCGATAGGTGGGTCAGCTTGATCAGCTGCTGGGTAATCGTCGAAGCGCCCTGGGAATAGCTCAGCGTGCGGATATCATGCCACAGTGCGCCGAACAGGCGGTGAATATCCACGCCGTGATGTCTGTAGAACCTGAGATCCTCTGCCGCAATAAAAGCCAGCTGCACCTTTTCCGGGACGCGCTCAAGCGGTACCCAGATCCGGTTTTCGCCGCCGTAAAGCGTGCCCGCGGGCTGGCCCGAAGCGTCATACACCGTCGTCGCGGCGGGCATGCCCGTTATCCTTCCAATGTCCAGCTTTTTCCAGTTGGGAATATCCAACCGCCATATCAACAGCCCGAAAAGCGCGACAGCCGTCGCCAGAGCGATCATCGCAATCCTTTTTTTCATCGTTTCATCCCGCCATCCTGTTTATCAATCTAAGCTTTCCCAGTATCGCCTGATTTAGACATTGGTGCCAGAAGTTGTGCGTGGACACGGCGCCAGTCAGGCGTTACAATAGATACAGCGCACATACGGCGCATTTACGTGAAAGAATGCGCGGAATTGCGGGGTGTTGGGATGAAGAAATGGTACGCCGCGCTGGCGGCGGTCTCCCTGGCCGCGGCGGCGGGCGGAATAATCATAACCTTTACCGACGGAGGATTTGAAAGCGCGGGCGGTTTGGTTTCCCGGCTGCTGATCGTCGCGTCACTGGTCGGATTTGCGATCGCGGCAATCGCGCGTCCCGCCGCCAGAAAGGCGGAGGCCGTCGGCAAGGGCCGGGGCGGCGTGTCCGACCGGTTTCGCTCGGCCTGTACCTTTAAGGATGTCGCCGCCAATGACCAGGCGCTTCAAAGCCTGATGGAACTGAAGGACTACCTGGAAACCCCGGAGAAATACGCGCGCTACGGCGCACGCATGCCGCGCGGCGTGCTGCTGTACGGACCTCCGGGCACGGGCAAGACGCTGCTCGCCCGGGCGCTCGCCGGGGAGGCCGGCGTGCCCTTCTTCGCGCTGTCCGGTTCTGATTTCGTCGAAAAGTTCGTCGGCGTCGGCGCGAGCCGCGTCCGCGAACTGTTTCGGAAGGCGCGCCGCGCGGGGCGCTGCGTGATCTTCATAGATGAAATCGACGCCATGGGGAAACGGCGCGACGAAGCGTCCTCCGACGAGCGCGACCAGACGCTGAACGCGCTTTTGAGCGAGATGTCGGGCTTTTATACCGGCGACGGCGTGATCGTCATCGCCGCGACCAACAGGCTGGACGCGCTGGATCCGGCGCTGCTGCGCCCGGGGCGCTTCGACAGGCAGATCGAGGTCGACCTGCCGGGTCGGGAACAGCGGCTGAGCATACTGCGCCTTCACAGCAAAAACAAGCCCATGGCCAGCGACGTGAGCCTGGACGAGATTGCGGCGCAGACGATCAGTTTTTCCGGGGCGTCCCTGGAATGCCTGCTGAACGAAGCTGCGATCCTGGCCGCGAAACGCGGTCAGGGGGATATCACGCGCCAGGATCTGCAGTGCGCCTTCTACAAGACGATCGCCGGATCGGACCGCCCGATGGCGGCGACGCCGGAGGAGAGGCGGATCATCGCCGTGCACGAATCCGGCCATGCGCTGGCCAGCCTGCTCCTCGCGCCGGAAAACCGGCTGGCGCGCGTCAGCATACTGCCGGCGGGCCGCGGCGCGGCGGGCTATAACCTGTGCATTCCGGCGGAACGGGTGATGCTGGGGAAGAAGGAGATCGAAAACCAGATATGCGTGCTCCTGGCCGGGCGCGCCGCCGAGCAGGTCGTCAACGGTTCGGAAGCGCTGACCGCCGGCGCTTCCAGCGATATTGCCCGCGCGACGGAACTGGCGGCGGCCATGGCGATGGATCTGGGCATGGCGGGGGAGCCCGCGGTATCGCTGAAGGCGCTGAACAGATGCTGCGGCAGCGGCGGGAATTCCGCGGATGCCAGCAGGAAAATCCTGGCCGACATGTACGCGCGAACCTGTTCGCTGCTGGAAGCGCACATCGAAGCGCTCGAAAGCCTGTGGAAAGCGCTCGTGGAATCCGAATCGCTGAGCGGCGATCAGGCCAGGGCCATCGTGGATCGTGCGCTGTCGAACGAAAGACAGCAGTCGGCATAAGCAGACTTTTTTCAACGCAGGATATCCGATCAACGGCATGGAATCATTCTCCCGTCACCGCGAAAGACGGCCACGGGAGGAAGGTTCCATGCTTGTTTATGAGAGAAAGCGGAATACGCTGCTGGTTCGCCTCAACGGGGAACTGGATCACAGCGCTTCCATGCGGGTGCGCGCTGAATTGGACGGCCTGATCACCGAAGGGGGGATCCGCCGCCTGGTATTCGATTTGAGGGATCTGCGCTTCATGGACAGCAGCGGGATCGGGCTGATAATCGGCAGATACAAAATGATGAAGCGCCGCGGCGGCAGCGTCGCCATATGCGGTTCGAACGCGCGGATCGACCGGATATTCGACATGGCCGGCGTGTACCAATTGGTGGAACGGAAGGCGGAAGGGGGACAGCGGGATGCCGTACATCAATGAAATGAGGCTTGATTTCACTGCGCAGCCTCAGAACGAGGCTTTCGCCCGCCTGGCGGTCAGCGGTTTCCTGCTGCCGCTGGATCCGACGATGGAAGAGCTCGCGGATATCAAAACGGCGGTTTCCGAGGCGGTCACAAACGCAATCGTGCACGGCTACGGCGGCCGGCCGGGCATCGTGCGCCTCGCGGCCGGTTATGCGGCGGACGGCACGTTCACCGTTGAGATCATCGACCGCGGGCGCGGCATCGAAGATGTCCAGCGGGCGATGCAGCCGTTCTTCACCACGTCGGCAGATGACGAGCGTTCCGGCATGGGCTTTACCGTCATGCAGAGCTTCATGGATGAAGTGGATGTGCGCAGCGCCGCCGGCAGGGGCACGGTTGTAAGGCTTGTGAAGCACATGCGCGCGCGGGAGACGGACGCCGTCCCGCGCCGCGCTTGACGGTTGCAGCCAACCAAAGCGCGCGGGAAAAGCTGATCCGGGCAAAGAACGGCGATCAGCTGGCCAGGGAAGAACTGGTGAGCGAAAACATTCCGCTGGTGAAATACATCGTAAAACGCTATCTGAACCGCGGCGCGGAATATGATGATCTGTTCCAATACGGCTGCATGGGGCTTTTGAAGGCGATCGAGCGGTTCGATCCGGATTATCCGGTGCAGTTTTCGACCTACGCCGTGCCGGTCATCATGGGCGAGATCAGGCGGTATCTGCGCGACGACGGGCCGATCCACATCTCCCGGACCATCCATGATCGGGCGCGCCGGATCGAGGAATTCAACCGGCAGTTCCGCCAATCGGAACAGCGGGAGCCGAGCATCGGCGAAATTTCGCGGGCGCTATCGCTGGACAGCGGGGATGTGCTGCTGGCGCTGAACAGCCGATCGCGGGTTAGATCCCTGGATGAACCCGTCAAAGAAGAGGGAGACCTTCGGCTGATGGACGTGCTGGGGACGGAGCCCATGGCCCAGGTGGATCGCAGGCTGGTCCTGAACAAGCTTCTTCGCGATTTGACCGAGCAGGAGCGCACGCTGATCATAAGGCGGTATTTTCACGCGCACACGCAGTCCAGTATCGCCCGGGACATGGGCATCTCCCAGGTGCAGGTTTCGCGCATGGAGGCGAAGATCCTGAAGCGGATGCGGAAAAACGCGGGGGAAACGAGCTAAAACAGACCGGATTCAATTTGAATCCGGTCTGTTTTGTGCAGGAAACGGGTGTCACTTGACGATTTTGTCGTAATACTCGGTAAAATCAATGGTGGCGAAGTAATCGCTGAGCGTTTCGGCGCGGCGAATCAGCGAAAAGCTGCCGTCCTCGTGCAGCAGGATCTCGGCGCTCTTCAGCTTGCCGTTGTAATTATATCCCATGGAATAGCCGTGGGCGCCGGTATCGTGGATGACCACCAGGTCGCCGTCATCGATCTTCGGCAGCGCGCGGTCGATGGCGAATTTATCGTTGTTTTCGCACAGCGAACCCACGACGTCATACACGTGATCGCAGAGCGCGTTTTCCTTGCCGGCGACGGTGATGTGATGGTAGGCGTCGTACATGGCAGGGCGCATCAGATTGACCGCGCAGGCGTCCAGGCCGATGTATTCCTTGTAGATGTGCTTTTTGTGAATGGCCCGCGCCACCAGACAGCCGTGGGGACCGGTCATATAGCGGCCCAGCTCCGTTGTGATGGCGGCGGAACCCAGGCCGGCGGGGATCATCACGTCCTGAAACGCGGTTTCGATGGATTCGCCGATTTTCCGGATATCCGGCATGCGCTGTTCCGGCTTGTAAGGGATACCCACGCCGCCGGACAGGTTGACCATGAATATCTCCGCATCCAGTTTTTCGTGCAATTCGATGGCCAGCTCGAACAGGATCATGGCGTTCGCCGGATAATAGCTGTTGTCGGCGGCGTTGCTGGCCAGCAGCGCGTGCAGGCCGAACTGCTTTACGCCCAGCTGCATCAGCCGCTGGGCCGCTGCGAAGATCTGCTGGCGCGTCATGCCGAACTTTGAAACGTCCGGCTGGCCCATGTATACCGAACCGATCAGCAATTCGCCGCCCGGATTGAACCGCAGGCAGATCTTTTCCGGGATGCCGCCGTGCTCGGCCAGAAAATCGATGTGGGTGATGTCGTCCAGGTTGATGATCGCGTCCAGCTTGCGGGCGTACTCGTATTCCTCAGCGGGGGTTTCGTTGGAGGAAAACATGATGTCGTCGCCGTGGAAGCCCAGCGCCTCGGCCAGCTTAAGCTCCGCCATGGACGCGCAGTCCACGCCGCAGCCCTCTTCCTTCAGTATTTTCAGGATGAAGGGGTTGGGGCAGGCCTTGACGGCGAAGTACTCCCTGAACCCGCCGTTCCATGAAAACGCGGCCGACAATTCCCGCGCGGTGCGCCGGATGCCCGCTTCATTGTACAGATGGAAGGGCGTGGGATACTTCGCGGTGATCTCCTGCAGCTTTTCACAGCTGACAAACGGCATCTTCTGCATAAAAATTCACTCCATTCAACGAACATCATAGACGCTTTGGGCGGTTGCGTCAAGTGATTTCCCGTTGTTTTTTTGAAGGGAAACATTCTTTAACATTAAGCCGTTGAAGAATTATTGTTTTCGTGATAAAGTTATACATGTATAAGTTTGCTTAGGAGGAAACCCGCTTGTCCCTTTCCGACCGCATCGAAAAACTGTTCATGTCCGTGCAGAAGCCGGTCCGCTACATGGGCGGCGAATTCAACGCCGTGATGAAGGATCCGGCAAAGGTGGACGTGCGCTATGCGTTCCTGTTCCCGGATACCTATGAAGTGGGCATGTCGCACCTGGGCATGAAGATCCTGTACCATTCCATCAACGCCCGGGACGACGCCTGGTGCGAGCGCGTGTTTTCCCCGTGGGTGGATATGGCCGATCTGATGCGGCAGAACGATATCCCTCTTTTCTCGCTGGAATCGCGCACGCCGATAAAGAAATTTGACCTGCTGGGCATCACGCTGCAATACGAGATGAGCTTTACCAACATCCTCGAAGCGCTGGACCTGGCGGGCATCCCGCTGCGCCGGGAGGACCGGACGGAGGGCCCGTTCGTCATCTGCGGCGGTCCGTGCGCGTTCAATCCGGAGCCGCTGGCGCCCTTTGTGGATCTGGTGGCCCTCGGGGACGGGGAAGAGGAGACGCAGCAGACCATCGACCTGTACAAAAAATGGAAGGCCGCCGGCCTGCCGCGGGAGGCATACCTGAAAATGGCGGCCGAAATCCCCGGCATCTACGTGCCGTCGCTGTACGATGTCAGCTACAACGCGGACGGCACCATCGAATCCATGACGCCCAAGCCCGGCAGCGGAGCTCCCGAAGTGGTCCGCAAGGCCATGGTAAAGAACCTGGACGACGCGGCATACCCTGAAAAGCTGATCGTGCCCTACGGCGAAATCGTCCACAACCGCATCATGCTGGAGATCTTCCGCGGCTGCACCCGCGGCTGCCGGTTCTGCCAGGCGGGGATGATCTACCGCCCGGTGCGCGAGCGGAATATCGACCGGCTGATGGAGATGGCGGACAAGCTGGTTTCGTCCACCGGCTACGATGAAATTTCCCTGATGAGCCTGTCCAGCGGCGATTATTCGTGTCTGCCGGAATTGGCCCACCGCATGGTCGAAAAGTTCGCGGCCCGGCGCGTGCGCATCGCGCTGCCCTCCCAGCGCATCGACAACGTGCTGACGGATACGCTGAAGGAGACGCAGAAGGTGAAGAAGACCGCGCTGACGCTGGCCCCGGAGGCGGGCACGCAGCGGCTTCGCGACGTGATCAACAAGGGCGTGACAGAGGACGATCTGATCCGTTCAGTGACCGACGCCTTCGATCAGGGCTGGTCGGCGGTGAAGCTGTATTTCATGCTGGGACTGCCGACGGAGACCGACGAGGACGTGCTGGGCATCGCCGACCTGGCGGAGAAGGTGCGCCGCTGTTATTTCTCCATTCCCAAGGAGCGCCGCGCGCCGGGCCTGCGCATTACGGTCAGCGCTTCGGTGTTCGTGCCGAAGAACGACACGCCGTTTCAGTGGGCCGCGCAGCTGGATTATGAAAACGTCGTGCGCCGCCAGCAGCTGTTGAAGCAGGCGCTGAACCGCATCAAGGGCGTGGATTTCAAGTACCACGCGCCGGACGTCAGCTATATCGAGGCCGTTTTCGCCCGGGGCGACCGGCGGTTGGGCGAGGCCATGGAGCGCGCCTGGCGCATGGGCTGCCGCTTCGACGGCTGGAGCGACCAGTTCCGGTACGACCTGTGGCTGAAGGCCTTCGAGGAAACGGGCGTCGATCCCGATTTCTATGCGACCCGCCAGCGCCCGGCGGACGAGGTGTTTCCCTGGGACCATCTGGACTGCGGCGTGACCAAGGCCTACCTGCGCAGCGAGTGGGAGAAGGCCATGCGGGCCGAATGCACCCGCGACTGCCGCAAGGGCTGCACCGGCTGCGGCATGAAGCGGTATGAAGGAGCGTGCGTATGAGGGCATTGATTCGCTTCGGCAAGCAGCCGCGCCTGCGCTTCATATCCCATCTCGATCTGCAGCGCTTCTTCCAGCGTGCCGTGAACCGCACGGGGCTGCCGATCGCCTATACCCAGGGTTTCAACCCGCATCCGGTGATGTCCTTCGGCTCGGCGCTGGCGCTGGGATGGACCAGCGAATATGAGATTATCGACATCAAATTGAGCGCGCCGATGGGCAGAAAGCGCACCGAGGACGCCGTGCGCGCCGCGCTGCCGGAGGATCTGCCGGTGCTGGAGGTGCGCATGGTGGACGACAAACATCCCGCGCCGATGGCGCTGGTGCAGATGTCGGATTACCGGGTGCGCCTGGAGGGCGATACCTCCGGCGCGGTTATCGCGCAGATCCCGGCGTTCATGGCGAAGGCGGATGTCCCCGCGGTCAAAAAGACCAAGTCCGGCGAAAAGGAGATCAACGCCCGGCCGCTGGTGATTGCGATGGAACCTTTGCCGGACGGTTTTTCCGCGCGGCTGATGCTGACGGAACGGGAATCCATCAAGCCGGACCTCCTGGTCGCGCTGCTGGCAGAAATGGCGGGCGTGGCGACGCCGGAGTGCCGCATTCACCGGACGATGCTGCTGGGTACGGACGCGGAAGGGCAGCCAAAGCCGCTGATGGAGCTGTAACGGGATGAAACAGACGCTCTTGATGGAAAATGTGATGGGGCAGACGCGGCTCGCGGTGATCGAGGACGGCGCGCTGTGCGAGCTGTACGTCGAGCGGCCCGGTTTGGAAAACCAGGCCGGCGGCATCTATCTCGGCCGCGTGGAAAACGTACTGCCGGGCATGAACGCCGCCTTTGTGGATATCGGCCT
>CACWVN010000054.1 GCA_902764285.1 uncultured Eubacteriales bacterium | reverse complement strand
GGAGGGCGGCGTGCTGAAGCTGGACATCACCTCCACCTTCACCGGCGGCGGCAGCTATTCCTACACCGCCGAGTGCCAGAAAGTGATCGCGGAGCCGGAGCCCGCGCCCGCAGAGGAACCCGCGCCCGTGGAAGAGCCCGCGCCCGCACCCGAGGCCCCGCAGGAAGCCGCCGCGGAGATCACCGGGTTCAACGTGGGCGATACCGTCGCGTTCGGCCGGACGGAGCAGGACGGCGACGAGCTCAACGGCCCCGAACCCATCGAATGGATCGTGCTGGCGGCGAACGGGGACGCCCGGATGCTGATTGCCAAATACGGCCTGATCGCGCTGCCGTACAACGAGGGCGGCGACGCCGCCACGTGGGAAACCTGCTCGGTGCGCGCCTGGCTGAACAACGAATTCTACAACGGCGCGTTCACCGACGAGGAAAAGGGCCGGATCCGGGAGACCTACCTCGTAAACGCCGACAACGGGGAATTCGGCACCGACGGCGGCAACGATACCACGGACAGGGTCTTCCTGCTGAGCATCGACGAAATGAACCAGTATCTTCCCGTGGAAGCCGACAGGATAACGGTGCCCACGGCCTACGCAAAGAATAACGGCGCGTACACCAGCTCCAGCAACGGCAACTGCTGGTGGCGGCTGCGTTCGCCCGGAAAGGACCAGACCTATGCCGCCGTCGTCAGTTCCACCGGCTTCTGCGGCGGCGTGTATCCCGACCTGGAAGTGAAATACATGGGCGAGGGCGTGGGCGTCTCGGACGACTCCATCCGGCCCGTAGTGTGGATGAACCCCGCGGGGCTGGCGGCATCCGCGCCTGTGGAAGAGCCCGCGCCCGCAGAGGAACCGGCGCCCGCAGAGGAACCCGCGCCCGCAGAGGAACCCGCGCCCGCAGAGGAACCGGCGCCCGCGCCCCAGGCCACGACGGAAGACGTGCTGAACGCGCTGGGCGAAGGGCCCTATCGCGGGGTATACGAAGCGCTGTGCGCGGGCGAGGTCATCCAGAAGGGCAGCAAGGGCGACGTCGCCAAGGGCGTGCAGGAGACGCTGATCGCCTTCGGGCAGAATATCTCCGCCGACGGCAGCGTCGGCCCCAAGACCATCGCCGCGCTGAACGCCGTGCAGGCGGCCTTCGGGCTGGAGCAGACCGAGGCGCTGGACGCGGAGGGCTACGCCAGGCTGCTGCCGCGGCTGCTGATCGCCGTGAACGAGGGCGCGGCCTACGACCTGCTCTCCGGTTCGATGGGTCAGGAATACGAATACACCCGGGGCTGCGCGCTGGTCGCCCAGGGAAAATTCTACAGCGCCAAGCTGGCCTTTGAATCCAGCAGTTACGGCGACTGGGAAGCCCGCGCCGCCGCGTGCGTCCAGCCCTGGCCCAAGACCGGCCAGCTGTACAAGAACAGCGCCGTGAAGGGCAGCAGCACCGAGCTGGTCGTGAAATTCAACAGCGACCCGGACACCGCCATGCTGGTGAAGATCTACACCACCGACGGCGTGCTGGCGCGGACGCTGTTCATCGGCGGCACCGGCAAGGCCAAGACCAGCCTGCCCGCAGGCACCTATATCATCAAGGACGGCACCGGCAAAAACTGGTACGGCGAGGAAGAGTCCTTCGGCAACGAGGGCAGCTACGAGATCATGACCTTCGGCGAGGGCGAACAGGAAGTCCAGCTGAAGCGGAATTACATCGCCACTATCACCGTGAACGTGCAGGAAGCCGATCCCAACGCCTCCGGCGTGGGCTCCGCGTACGAGAACTGGAACGGGTTCTGATCCCCGGTCACAGCCTCAACGGCAAACCCGCCCTCCGCGTGCGCGCAACGCCCTTTGAAAAGGCCGCCCGCGCGGAGGGTGCGAACGCTGCGGCGGGCCGCGATCATATGCGCAGCCGGCAAAACTGATCTCGCGAGAAAAGGGGAATCCGCGTTATGTGGCTATTTATCTGGAAAAAATACGAAGACAGCTGGCTGGCGACGGCAATTTCCTTCGTCGGGAACATCCTCGTCGCGATCGCGGCCATCGCCGCCGCCATGGGGCTGACCCGGCTGATCGGCGGGAATGCGGGCGACGTGCTGGCCATCGTCGTGGGCATCGCGCTGTACATCGCGCTGCGGATCCTGCTGAACCGGATGACCGACCGCGTCGCCGAGGCCCACCTGCAGGGCAGCGCGAATCGCATCTTGGCGAGGGCGAAGAAGCGCGACGAGGAATCGAAGTCCCGGGACGCCGCCCTGCTGGACGCCATGGCAAACGAGACGGACCAGGACCGATTGTACAAGGCCGTGAAGGAGAGCATGACGTCGAAGGTGGGCTGGTACAGCGCAATCACCCGGGAACAGTTGCTGTCGGGCGCGCGGCGGCTGGACGACGCGCACCTGATGAAACTCATCGAATGGTACAGGGGCTATGGCTTCAACCGCGCCATCCAGAAGCAGCGGCAGAAGGCCGGCGAACCGCTGAATGGGCCTGCGCAGAAAATGCTGCAGCTGGTGGAGTGCGTGCAGGACCCCGGCCGGCAGGACGCGCTGAAGAAACAGCTCTACCTGGATTAGGAAGGCGTACATCGCCATGAAGAAACCAGCGTTGGCGGCACTGCTGATCGCCGCGCTGCTGCTGGCCGGCTGCGGCGAGCCGGTTCGGGATCTGGTCATCGAAAGCGGCAAGACAACGATCCGAACCGCCGCGTACAAGGGCCGGACCGCGATCGAAACGGTGGTGATCCCGAACACCGTGACGGAGATCGGCGACGAGGCCTTCCGGGACTGCATCAGTCTGAGATCCGTCGTCATCCCGGATTCGGTGGTCAAAATCGGCGAACGGGCGTTCCAGAACTGCGGCAGTCTGAAGGAGGTCGTGATCCCCGATTCGGTGCGCGAGATCGGCAAATACGCCTTCCATAACTGCGGCAGCCTGGAATCCGTTTCGCTGCCGCACGACATCGAACCGTTTGACTGCTTCGCGCTCACGCCCTTCATGCAGAATGCGACGAAGCTGGTGCCCGACTCCTTTGAAGGCGCCGAGGACTGGACCGAAGCGCCCGCAAAGCTGCTGGAGGACGGAGAGCGCGTGATCCCGCTGACCGCCGCCAGCTATGTTTCGGAAAAGGAATACCAGCTGCTGGAGAACATCTACCGCTGGCTGCCGGTGGAATCCCGCACGGCCGACTGGCGCGAGGCGAAGTACGCGCTGTTCCGGGCCGATTCGACGGAGGACGTGTCCAAAAACTATACGGGCAGGGCCTATGCCCGGGTCGCCGAGGTCTACCTGTGCGGGCAGGACGGCACCGTCGCCCTGGTGTACCGGAAGTACAGCCACCCGCCGCTGAGGGGACAGGGCATCCTCTATGGCGATGAAATCACCGACGAAGAGATCTGGGAAGCCATCCGGGACAGGTTCTGACGGGTCCCGGCCCCGCGTTCACAACGGAAAGGAGAGTTCCTCCATGAAAAAGCTGCTGGGCATCATCATCATACTGGCCGGGATCGCGCTGACGGTGCTGTGGATCTCCAAGGACCCGGGCTGGTCCGCGGTATTCAAGCGCTCGACGATCATCATCGGCTTTATCCCCATTCCCGGCCGGCTGTTCGGGTTCGTGCTGCAGCTGGCGCCGGCGCTCGTCGGGCTGGCGCTGGGCGGCAGCATGTTCAGCAAATGACGTTTTTCGAGGGATGGAGGTGTTCCCCGTGAAGAAGCGGGCGCTGCTGGCGCTGGCGCTGATCGCCGCGCTGGTGCTGCTGGCCGGCTGCGGCGGCAATCCCACGAAGGAAGCGGAGGAGGCCCTGGAGCGAAGCGGCCTGCGGCCGGTGTTCTTCTCCAGGGCGGATATGCCGGATTACCTGTCCTTGGACTATCAATTCGGGGATCTCGCCACGGGCATCAAAATCAGCGCGCCGGTTTACCGCATGCAGTACGACGACACCGGCTCGGGCCGGTTTTCCTCGGCATCGGCGGAAGGCGGCAAGTTCACCGATGCGGACGCCATGACGAAGGGCACGCTGGTGTTCATGGTCTCCCGGGACGCCAGTTCAAAGGTCTACCGGGACAGCAGGGACAAAACCGTCCGCGGCGATCAGGAGAGCCTGCGCGTCTATCTGTTCGACATCGAATCCCGCCGGTTCTTCGGCGACAAGACCTTTTACGGCGAGCCGCTGCAGGATTCCTACGACAGCTATTCCGGTGACGGAAGCTTTGTCAACCGCGCCGACCGGGAGGAAGTCGAAGCCTGGATCGACACCTTCCGCTGACGCACGATACCCACGGACAAGGAGGCGGCCCCATCATGGCAAAGGAAGCGAAGAAACCCATCGTGTACGTGCAGCCGGAATACTCGTTCCTCAACGGCTGCGCCTGCCCCACCTGCGGCAAGGAGATGGAACAGGCGGTGTACTATATCGCCCAGGTGGCGGGCCAGTACAGCTCGTCCAACTGGCAGGGCGGCAGGAACGTGAAGACCACCACCACGAATTATACGAACATCCGCAGCAAGGTGGGCGGGTTCTGCCCCGACTGCTGGCGGAAGGCGCGCCGCGCGGACACCATCCTCACGGCCCTCCTCGCGGGGCTGCTGGTGGCGGTGGCGGTGATCGGCATCGTGTTCCGGCAGAAGAGCGAAGGCCGGTCCATCATCAACACCGTCATCGCCGGGTTCTATGCGCTACGCTGGCTGCTGGCGCTGCTGGCCGATCTCATGACCCGCGCCAGCGTGCTGGGGAAGAAGCCCGGCAAAGACCGCAGCGAGGATATCTCGCGGCTGTTCGTGAACGCGTACAAGGACGCCAAGGGCGAACAGCGGATCTGCGCGGGCAACGAAGTGCTGTTCGATTACGCGAGCATGCGCAGGCTCCAGCAGCAGAACGGGAAATAGCCGGCCGCGAAATGAAGCGCGGCGGATTCCGTTTGGAATCCGCCGCTTTTCAGTGCGCCTGGGTGCTGAACCCCAGGGAAATCTTCAGCGCCTCGCCCACGCGGGCCATCACTTCGGGGCGCAGCGCCCCGATGCGCTCGCGCAGGCGGCGCTTGTCCAGCGTGCGGATCTGCTCCGCCAGCACCACGCTGTCCTTCATCAGCCCCGTGCCCTCGCAGGCGACGGGCACGTGGGTGGGCAGCCGCGCCTTGTTCTGCTGACCCGTGACGGCCAGCACGATCACGGTGGGGCTGTAGCGGTTGCCCACGTCGTTCTGGATCACCAGCACCGGGCGGATGCCGCCCTGCTCCGACCCCACCACCGGGTCCAGGCAGGCGCTGAACAAATCGCCTCGGGAAATCATGTTATCACGCTCCGCATCCATCGTGTGCGGTATGCTATGCGGTCCGGGCCGCGGAGGTGAAAGGGTGGTTGATGTGATCATGGCTACGCTCCGTTGGGTTGGCTTTGATCGGGATGGGCGGGAATGGAGGGGAGCCGGCTTCTCCCCTTCAAATTACATCACCAAATCCCCGTTCTCATCGGAAATCACCTGCATCAGGCGGCGTTCCGCGCCGGTGATGGCGTCGATATACGCCAGGAAGGTATCGCTGCCGGAATCGGCCTTCACCTCGTAGCACAGGTATTCCCCGCCGTTTTCGGGAATCACGCACAGCCGGGCGCCCCGGGGCGTCAGCGCGCCGCCGATGCGGGCCACGGCGTCGGACTCGGACAGGGCGGGCACCTCGATGGTCCTCGGCACGTGGTTCATCAGCCAGTTCGCGGCCTCCAGCCCGATGATCGCGCCGTCCGCCAGCGAAACCTGCACCTTCACCAGGTCCGGATACAGGATCACGCCGTTCTGGACCGCGGCGAAGTTCACCGTCAGGATGCCCTCGTAGCGGCTGGAATAGCTCATCTCCATGTCGCCGAAGCCCCGGGACAGCAGGAACGCCCGCGCCGCGTCCACCGCCTGGGCGTCGGTCAGGTTCGCCTGGGTCACGGCGCTGTCGCACAGCAGGTACAGCACCTTGCCCCCGGCCTTCGTCACGCCTGCCGACAGGCTGTAATCACCCAGCCGCAGCGCGTATTCATAGCAGTCCACGGGGATCGCGCTCTCGCCGGTGAATTCCACGCTCTCAAGCCCCCGGGCGCCGACGAAGGCGGTCAGCGCCCGCCGCGCTTCGGCCTCGTCCACTTCCTTAAGTCCCGCCAGCGCCTTGAACTCGCCGTCCGCGCGGCCGTCGGAGAACGGGCCGTCGTAGAGGAGCGCCGGGTATTCCGCCGCGGGGTTTGTCAGCGGGTACAGGCTTTCGGCGTTCGAAGGATCGAAGCCCTCGCCGTCGAACACGGCCTCGCCGCGCTCGTACCGCTCCAGCAGGCGGCCCATGCCCACGGAAAACGCCGCCGCCGACCGGGACAGCGATTCCATCGTCTCGAAATCCGATTCCTCCGGCATTTCGCCGTTGCCCAGCCGCACCGACAGCGCGCCGGCAAAGTCCCCGGCCTGGTTGATGAATTTCAGCGTGGCGGCCACCGTCTCCTGGCCCAGCGGCAGCAGCGCCAGGTTCGACAGCGCGCCCTGGGACTGCAGCGTGATGTCGTTCAGCAGCGCCTGCATCTGGCCGCGCTCGCCCGCCACCAGCAGCTTGCGGAAGTTCACCGACATGCCCTCGGTCAGCTCGCAGGTCTCGTAAAACGCCTTCTGCACCACGGCGGCGATGCGCGCATCGGCGGCTTTCAGCTTCGCCGTCTGCGCGGCGGAAAAGGCCAGCACGCCCGCCAGCAGCGCCGCCAGCGCGATCGTCAGCACCCGGCCCCAGTCGCGCTCGCGCACGTTGGCCACGTAATAGGATTCGTTCATGGAAAAACCTCCGTTGTCTTGAAGCCGGACCGGCCCGGTCGGCTAAACGGCGAAATAATGGTTCCCGATCACGGTCTTGACCGTGCGCGTGCGGATCCATTTGTCCTTGGTCGCCTTCGGGTTATAGTAATACAGGCATCCGCCGGTGGGGTCCCAGCCGTTCAGCGCGTCCAGCGCCGCGCGGATGGCGGTGCTGTCGGGCGTCTTGTTGATGGAGCCGTTGCTGACGCAGCTGAACGCGCCGGACTGGTAGATCACGCCGGAGATGGTATTGGGGAAGGACGCGCTGGCCACGCGGTTCAGCACCACCGCCGCCACGGCCACCTGCCCCTTGTAGGTCTCGCCCCGGGCCTCGGCATACACCAGCCTGGCCAGCAGGCGGTGGTCGGCGGAGATGATGCCCGCCGACGCCGCCACCGCGCCGCCGGAGCCGCCCGAGAGCGTCACGCCCATGGCCGCGGCGGTCTTCGGGCCCACGCGCCCATCCACCGCCAGGCCGTTTTTGCGCTGGAAGGATTCCACGGCCGCCTTCGTCTTCGGCCCGTAGCTGCCGTCGGCGCTGCCCTTCAAATAGCCCCACTGGATCAGCTTCTTCTGCACCTTCGTCACGTCGCTGCCCTTGGAACCCAGTTCCAGCACCGCCGCCAGCGCGCAGGGCGCCAGGACGGCGGCCAGCATCACCGCGGCCAGCAGCGCCGCGAGCCATCGCGTCCGGGTCATCCTTCCCCGCCTCCCAGCACGCGCCGCAGCCAGCGGAGGACGGTCGAATGGAAATGCACCGGCTCGCCCGGGACGTAATCCTCGGGCATGCACAGCGACGGATACAGCACGCACCACCAGTTGCGGCCCGCGCCGGAGCCGATCACCACCCGCAGCGCCCGGTATTCCCCGGCGGGCACCAGCCGGCCGCCGTACCAGCGGTCGGGAAAATCGAACACGCCCGCCTCCGCCCGCACGGCGCCGTACCAGCCGCAGGCGCGCGCCCGCTCCGAGGCCGCCGTCGAAAGCGCGTCCAGGTTTTCGTTCACGGCCGTCCAGGCCGCGTCCGCGTCCGCGCAGTCCGCCAGCAGCGTCCGGGCGCAATCCAGGCAGGCGTCGCGCACCTGCAGCTTCAGCGCCTGGGCGGCGGCGTCATCGCCGTCAGCCACCACGTGCAGCCGCACGTAATCCGAAACCGGGATCCGGGGCGGGTTCGCCGCCTCCGCAAGGCCCGCGGCCAGCATCAGCGCCAGGACCAGCGCGCAAAAAAACCGACGATTCAGAACCGTTCCCTCCGTTTCCATGGGAAGTTGTTCCTATCGTCGGCATTTTCGCCGGGAATTATTCACTTGTCGAAAAGATGATTATTCCGTCACCGCCCACAGGAACAGCGCCGCCGCGGTTTCGTCCGGCCGGGTGCTCAGCCGGCGCAGGCGGTCCTCGGGGAACGCGCCGTCGCGCTTCAGCCACTGATACAGATACGCCAGCAGCGCCCGGCTTCCGGCGGCCTCGGCCGCCGCCAGCGCGCTGTCGTCAAAGCGGCCGGAGAAATCCTGCGCGTCGCAGAAGGCGCGGATCTGGCCGATCATCGCGGCGGAATCGTAGGCGGAATCCACGCGATAGCCCATCGCCTGGGCGCCCAGCTCCAGCCCGCGCAGCCACACGTCCTTCCATTGCAGCGGCCGGCCCTCGGTCTCCGCCTCCAGCGCGGACAGCAGCGGCGCGTTCACCGGCAGGCCCGCGTGCATCACGCCCCGGCGGATCACTTCGCCGTCGAAGCGCGTCAGCGCCCGCATGTACTTCCGCGCGGTCGCCGAAGCCGCCAGCGCGTCCACCGGCCGGAACGCGTACAGCCAGCCGTCCAGCCGGCCCCAGCGCTTCAGCGTGTCATAATAGCCCAGCAGCCGGCTGCGGCGCAGCAGCTGGGGGTTGAAATCCAAAAAACCGCCCAGGCTGCGCAGCGGCTTCACGGTGGTCAGCCACGGCATGCGCGCGTATTCCGGGTGCGTGATCTCCGGGTGCACCTCGACGGCCACCACCTCGTCCGCGCCGTCGGCCAGCGCCATGTCGACGGGCAGGTTGTCGTAATAGCCGCCGTCGATGTACCGCTGCCCGGCGATGTGCCGCGCCGGGAAGATGGGAAAGCAGGAGGCCGACGCGATCACCCAGTCGCCCAGCGTGCCCGGGGCCATATCCTCCAGGCGCATGGGCACGCCCTGCATCTGCGGCGCGCGAAACGTCATCACGCCCAGGCGCATGCCGGACGCGCGCACGCGCGCTTCGTCCAGGTGCTCGCGCACCAGATTCTCCAGCGGCGTGATGTCCATGCGCAGGCGTTTGGCGTTTTCCACCAGGAAAGGGATCACGTCGCGCTTGCGGGAGACCATGCTGTCGATGGCAAAGTCGTCCTCGTCCTCCACGGCCATGATCTGGGAAACGCGGATGTTCGACCACAGCTCCACCGCGCCGTCCAGGTCGCCCTGGGCCACCAGCGCCGCGTTCAGCGCGCCGATGGACGTGCCGTACACGCCCGAAAAGCGCACGCCCAGCGCGTCCAGCGCCTGCCACGCGCCGACTTCGTATGCGCCGCGGCTCCCACCGCCGTTCAATACCAGTGCCCGCATCATGGGTTCGCCTCCCGGTTCCCGTCGCGCCCGGAAAACCCGGACGCCGTTTGTCTATCTGTTTATCGACGTGCCGCCCCTTCGGGGCCGTTGCCTAATCATTATACCACGCCTGGCAAGAGGGCGCGCATTTACCGAAAAAATACATTTTCCTATGGTAATTCACGCCGGAATGTGGTATAATTGCCATATATGACTGCCAACAGGGGCTGAACGGGCCCCGGGAGGACGACGGCTTTGAACCACCTCGATGCGTTCCTGAACGCGCTGCAGGCCGACGCGGCGCTGGTGCACCGCCCGGAAAACCTGCGCTGGCTGGCCGGGTATACCGGCGAAGGCTGCCTGTTCGTGTCGAAGGGCGCGCACGCGCTGCTGACCGATTTCCGCTACGTGGAACAGGCGAAGCGCCAGGCCCCGGGGTGGGAGCTGATCCAGGTCTCCGGCGAACGCAATTATCCGGCGCTGATCCGCGAACAGGTCGAAGCCGCCCGGGCGCGGCAGGTGTGGGTGGAGACCGACTACCTGACCCACGACGCCTACGTGAAGCTGGCCGAGGCGCTGCCTGGCGCGGAGCTTACGCCCATGGCGGGCGTGCCCGAGCGGCTGCGCGAGATCAAGGATGAAAGCGAGATCGCGTCCATCCGCCGCGCGGCGGCCATCGCCAGCGAAGCCTTCATGCGCATCCTGCCGCGGATTCACGCGGGTATGACGGAGAAGCAGGTGCAGCGGCTGCTGGAATTTGAGATGCTGGAACTGGGCAGCGAAGGCCCCGCCTTCGATACCATCGCGGCCGCCGGCCCGAACGGCGCGCTGCCCCACGCCACGCCCTCCGACCGGCCGATCCAGAGCGGCGAACTGCTGACGCTGGATTTCGGCGCCACGGTGGACGGCTACCGCTCCGACATGACGCGCACGGTGGGCTTCGGCAAGGTCGGCCCCGAGCTGCGCGACATCTACGAAACGGTGCGCGCGGCCCAGCAGCTGGGCCTGGACGCCGCCGGCCCCGGCGCGGTGTGCGGCGACGTGGACAGGACCTGCCGGGAATACATCGACGCCCGGTATCCCGGTTCCTTCGGCCACAGCACCGGCCACGGCGTCGGATTGTTCATCCATGAACAGCCCCGGGTTGCCGCCAACAGCGAAACCGTGCTTCGGCCCGGCCACGCGGTGACGGTGGAGCCCGGCGTATATATCCCCAGTGTCGGCGGATGCCGCATCGAGGACACGGTGATCATTACCGCGGACGGCATCATCAACACCATCGCCGCGCCGAAGGAACTGATCGAACTGTGACGGCTTTGCCCGTCCGTCCATCGGCTGTAATTTCGAATACTATTTGAGGAGGCACATTCCCCATGATCAACGCAAGCGATTTCAGAAACGGCGTCACCTTCGAAATGGATAACGGCGTGTGGACCATCGTGTCCTTCCTGCACGTGAAGCCGGGCAAGGGCGCGGCCTTCGTGCGCACGAAGCTGAAGAACGTGGTCACCGGCGCCGTCATCGAGCGCACGTTCAATCCCACCGAAAAATTCCCCAAGGCCTATATCGAGACCAAGGAGATGCAGTACACCTACAACGACGGCGAGTTCTATCACTTCATGGATTTGGAGACCTACGACGATCTGATGCTGACCCATGACCAGGTGGAGGACGCCATCCCCTTCGTGAAGGAGAACACGAACGTGACCGTGCGCTTCTTCAAGGGCGCGCCGTTCAGCGTGCAGGCGCCCAACTTCGTGGAGCTGGAAGTGACCAACACCGAGCCCGGCTTCAAGGGCGACACCGCCGCCAACACCACCAAGCCCGCCACCTTCGAAACCGGCCTGACGCTGCAGGTGCCGCTGTTCATCGAAGTGGGCGAAGTGCTGAAGATCGACACCCGCGACGGCGGCATGTACCTGGGCCGCGCGTAAGCCGGCTGGGGCGCGGCTGCAACACCGCCGCAGCAATTCAAGGCCGATGGCTTTCCCATTGGCCTTGTTCGGTATCCGCCGGAAATCGTGCGGATGGTTTTCCCCCGGCGCGGACGAATGATTCATCGTTCCCGCGCATAAGGATGGTCTGGCGAACAGGAGGTGCTGCTATGGAGAATCTCGGCAAGAAGGCCGGCTTTCTGAAGGGCCTGATGGAAGGCGGGGAATTCGACGGCGAGTCGCTGAACGGCAAGCTGATTGCGGGCATCGTGGATCTGCTGGGCGATCTTTCCGACCGCGTGGAGGCCATCGACGAGCTGATCGCCGACCTGAACGACTACGTGGAGAGCATCGACGACGACCTGGCCGAGCTGGAGGGCGAGCACGACGGGGACGCCGGCGATTTCTTCGATGAAGAGGACGGCGAGGATTTCGACGACGGCTTCGGCGGCGAGGACAAGCTGCACCTGCTGCGCCCGGCAGAGCCCGCCTCCTCCCGGGACGAGGCGCTGGCAGGCAACCTGTGCCCCAAGTGCAGCCGCATGTTCTTTACCTCGCTGGAGGACGGCGACGGCTGTGAATACCTGTGCCCCCACTGCGGCGAGCGCGTGAAGCCCGTGGCGCTGACGCCCGAAAACGCGCCCATCGCGAAGCCGGTTGAGGAATGACCGGCGCGGGCGATTTCGAAGACAAGCGGGGCTGCCTCCCATGGGAGGCAGCCCCGTTTTTGCGCCCGGCGTCACTTGGACAGTCCCGCGGCCTTTTTGATGGCCGCCTGGTGCAGCGGGCACACCTTGTTGCCGCCGTGGGTGCGGCTGTTGGTGAAATGGATGCAGTGGTGGCCGTTGAAATTGTTGTCGGTGATGGAGCCGCCGCCGTGGGGCATGCAGTTCATCGAGGCGGCGTAGTTGACGCCGTTGATGGTCACGATGATCGCGCGGCGCGACCAGGACCAGCTGCCGCAGGCCTTCTTCATCGCGGCGGTATCGGCGGCGGTCAGCGGCTGGACGTCGGCGTGGTTGGTGCCGCCGCGGCGCTGTTCGCGCCAGGCGATGCCGGTGGCCACGTCGGTGATCTGCGCGGTGGTGCCCCGGGCGAAAATGCTCTGGATATCACTGGTCCACCAGTCCATCTCCTTGCCCGGACCCCGGGCGGGCGCAACGGTGGACGCGCCGGTGGGCTCGGCGGCGGCCTGGGCCGCGGGCGCTTCGGTCTTCGAGGCGGACAGGTCGGCCTTCTTCATATAGGCGGTCGCGCCGTTCGCGGTCACGCGGCAGACGTCGCCCTTCACGGCGGTGACGGTCACCGCGGCGTTCAGCCCCAGCGTGCCGATTTCATCGCCGGAGGCGTTGTACACCTTCGCGCCGTCCTTGTTGGCGTAGGCCACGGAAGCCATGGCCGTCTCGGCCTGGGCAGGCTGCGCCTGCGCGGTTTCCACCTTGTTGCAGGACAGGTCGCCCTTCAGCATATAGGCGGTCGCGCCGTTCGCGGTCACGCGGCAGATGTCGCCCTTCACGGCGGTGACGGTCACCGCGGTATTCGCGGGCAGGCTGCCGATGACCTGGCCTTTGGCGCTGTACACCTTCGCGCCGTCCTTGTTCGCGTAAGCCGTGGCGCAGATCGACTGCTCCGTCTGGGCCGCCGGCTCCGCTTCGGTCTTTTCCTGGGCGGGCTCCACGGTCACCCGGCTTTCGCTGAGATCGGACTGGAACATATAGGCGGTCCGGCCGCCCTTCTTCACCTGGCAGACGCCGCCCTTCACGGCGGCCAGGGACAGCTCGGTATTCGCGGGCAGCGTGCCGATGACGCGGCCCCTGGCGCTGTACACCTTCGCGCCGTCCTTCGCCACGTATACGGTGCGATAGGACGGGGCTGCGGACTGCTCCGCCGCTGCGGACTGCTCCGCCGCTTCGGACTTCGCGGGCGCCTGGGTGGTGAGATTCGCGGCCGCCACGAAGCCCTTGTATTTTCCATATTTCACATAGGCCATGTCGCCGGCCTTGGCCGTAACGGTCACGGACGCGCCGGCGGGAATGGTGCCCAGCTGCTTCGAGCCGGTACTGAACGTCCGGTACATGGGCGCGTCGGACGCGGCGTAGGCCGCGATGCTGCCGGTGCTCTCCACGCGGATCAGATCAGAGGATTTCACGTAGGCCACGGCGTTTCCCTTTTTCAGCATGGCCCAGCCGCCCTTTTCCGCGGCCACGGCCACCTTCGTGCCGGATTTCAGCGTGCCCAGCACCTCGGCGCTCTCGCTGGGCTGGACGTATACCGTCGCGGAACCGTTGATATAGACCTGATCCGCCAGCGCCTGGACGCCGCCGAACAGCAGCGCGCAGGCCATCGCGAATGCCAGAATGCGTTTGATCGTCAGGTTCTTGCTCATCTTGTGCCTCCAGGGAAAAACATCATTTACAGCTATTATATTACAGAATTATTTCAAAATCAAGCCATAATTGCATATTTGTGCATGATTCTGTCTTATTTTTACATAATTTCGTCAAATTTAATGCGTTCGACACAGATTTCGCCGGTCCGGTCCCCGGTGCGCACAGTTTTTCGCGCGGGGAATATGATGCACTGAGGGCCGCGACAGGGCGCGCCCCAATACGTCAAGGGGGAATGACCATGTCTTTCTACAGCTATAAGAACGCCAATTCCGACGCCTGTCCGGGCGTGGTGAACGGCAACATACTGACCGGCCTGAACCAGCGCGTCTGCGTGCAGGTCAAGAACATCTACGACAGCTGCATGCAGCAGGAACAGCTGGACGACAAGCGCGTGACCATCGAAAACATCGTGCCGGTGCTGCCCGGTTCCGACTGCCAGAACCCGAACGCCCGCCCGTGCAGCTGCACCTGCGAGGATAACCGCTGCCACTGCGCGTGCCCGAACCCCAATTCGCCCATCAGCCACCAGGAGGCCGTGGAAAACGCCGAAAACGCGCCCGGCCCGCTGCCCCGGCCCTGCGGCGCGTGGACGTTTGAAAGCTGCCGCTCCTCCACCACGGCGGGCCGCATCTCCAACCTGTCCATCGAGCGCATGCCCGACCGGCCGCAGTTCGCCCGGGTGCGCTGCACCGTGGACGTGCCGCTGGACGTGCTGTTCGTGGACCAGCGCTGCCAGGAATGGATGGGCCAGACCACGATCCAGGTGGACAAGGACATCCTGCTGTGCATCCCCGACGATTCCATCATCCCCTTCACCCTGGAAAGCCTCGTGAGCGCGATTTGCGTGTCCGGCTCTTACATCGGCAACTGCACCTCCACCTACGGCTTCTGCCAGGTGCCGCCCTGCGAGGAATTCGCGGAGAACGTGTGCGACGAATTGAACCTTCTATGCTATCATAAAAAATACCCCCGGAGCGAAGTGCTCCGGGGCAGTTTCCGTCCTCACGGCGTGTCAATCTCGCTTACCATCATCTCTGTGATCGTCGCCACCTCATACAGCACAAACCAGTGCGGCTGCCGGTGCTTGTCGAAATAAAGATCATACACATATTCCCCGCACCGCACGGTATACCGCATCGCAGGCGCACCCAGCACAGCCAGGTCTTCGCGCCTTTTTTCCAATATCCGATCAATGCGCATCGCATTCCCCTGCTCCGGTCTGAACAACAGCGGCACGATCTCCCCGTCCGGCATGAAATCCGCGCGCACCTTAACCGCCACCAACGCGCGCGGCGTGCCTTGCACCATCATCAACGCCGCCCTGCCCCATCCGTCATACCCGGCTCGCATACAGGGTCACCTCTTCACTTCCATTATAATAATCGAACACTCGTTCGTCAATCGAACACCGATTTACTTTTTCATGACACGCGCCGATCGTCATCCGCCGAAAACAAAAAGCGCCCTGGAGCGATGTGCTCCAGGGCTTGTTTCCCTACCTGTCAGTCCAGCGGCTTGTCCTTTTCCCCCGTGTCCATGTTATCGTTCTTGTCGCTGTTCAGCAGGTCGTATACCTGCGCTT
>CACWVN010000053.1 GCA_902764285.1 uncultured Eubacteriales bacterium | reverse complement strand
CCGCCTCCAGCGCGGCCCAGTCCAGTTCGCCGCGCCCGTCCACGCCGATCACGCGCACGTCGTGGCCCATTTCGGCGAGGGCGTCAAACGCCGCGCGCACCGACGGGTGCTCCACCGCGCTGACGGCCACGATCTGCGGCCCGCGCATGCGCGTCACCGCGCCGATGATCGCCAGGTTGTTTCCCTCGGTGCCGCCGGAGGTGAACACCGCGTCGCAGCCTTGGCCGTTCACGGCGGAAAGGACGTTTTCCCGCGCCGAGCGCAGGCGGCGGAACGCCTCCACCGCCGGCTTGTAGACGGACGAAGGGTTGTAGAAATCCTCCGTCAGGCATGCGTTCATCGCCGCCACGGCTGCCGGGCAGGGGCGCGTGGTGGCGCTGTTGTCAAGATATGCTGCTGCCATATTTCTGCGAGCCGTCGGCCTCGTACCACACGCCGCGGGGCAGGTAATTGCGGCTGCGGATCATGTCCACCATTTCCTGGTTCAGTTCCACCACGATGACGTGCTTCTGCCCCTTCTTCTGAAAATAGAAGAAATACAGGTGCGCGTCGCGGTTCACGAAGAAGTTGTGGCGCTTGATATCCGGCTCGTTCAGCGTTTTCATGAAGGCCGGGCCGGCGGCGGGACCGCAGCGGATGACGTCCTTCATCTCCAGCGCGGTCAGATAGCGGCGGCGCTTGTTGTTCAGCACCCGGGAGACGTCCAGGTTGCCGTTGGTGAAGGTATAATCGTATTCGATGCGGCAATTATCGGACCAGCGCCACAGCAGGAACGCCAGCCCGCCGAACGCGATGGCGGCGAGCAGGTTCTGCCAGGAGAACACGATGCCGCCCGTCTCCGGGTTCACGCCGATGATGGCGGAAGCGGAAATCGCCGCGGCCAGCGCGAGCACAATGATCAGCGTCCAGCACAGGTAATACAGCACCGTAAACGGCGCCTGATGCCTGCGGACGGCGTAGATCTCCAGAAAATCATCCATGAAGCATACCACCTTTCAGGGCGGGCGCTCCGGTCGCGGAGCACAAAAACTCTTTGTAATTATAGCATATTTTTCAGGAATGTCGATACCAAAACAAGAATTTGACCAAAGTTTCTTTGCGCGGCTTGCACAGATGTGCTATAATATACGGGTCGGCGGAAGAAGCCCGCCCCGGCTCGCCGGGGTCGGCGGCGCTTTCGCCCTGCCATCTTGTTTTCGCGCCCGGCTTTAATCGGATGCCGGGGATCGGGAGGAACCATCTTGAAATGTCCTTATTGCGGCAGCGTATGCGCGGACGACGCGCTGTACTGCCCCAGCTGTAAACAGCCGCTGCCCACCGAGGCGGCCAAAGACGAGCGCGCCGCCCGTCGCGCCGCCGCGCGCGAGCCGCGCACGCCGATGCAGAAAGTCGGCATCGTTCTTCTGTCCATCGCCTTCGTCGTGGCGCTGTGCGTGGGCGTATACAAGCTGGTCACCTGGATCGGCAATTACCAGCTGAACCGCCTGTATACCCGCGGCGCCTATACCCCCACCATCTCCGCCGTTCAGATGGAAGACCTGCGATCCGGCCATGCCATCGTGTTCTACGGGAAGGACGGCGACCAGATCTATCTGCCCGAAATGAAACGTTCCCTGACCGTCTCCGGCGGCGTGGCCCGCATGGAGATCGCCGATTCGGACTGGTTCGACCTGAACGTATCCGATCTGGATTACGCCGATATCACGATGTCTCCCCAGCTGATCTCCGAAACCGGCAAAAAGACCCAGCTGCCTCTTTTGAATTTCAAGATCGACGTGCCCGAATCCCCGCTGAAGGTGACCAGTCCGGCCGCCCCGAGGATTACCGTCGTCACCGGCATCTATCCGCTGACGGTGAACGTGGTGCCCGGCAGCACGCTGTTCATCAACGGCGAAGACGTGACGTCCTCGGTGGACCGCAGCGGATACCTGTCCACCAACGTGGCCGTCAAGCCCATCGGCGACAATGTGATCACGCTGATCGTGCGCACGCCGAAGCACCGCGAACACCGCGAGGAACTGGTGATCTACCGCGAGCATTACGATATCGAGTTGGAGCTGGACGCTTCCGTGAGCGACGTCAGCCCGGCCCGCACGATGGCCGTCACCGGCACCACGGAGCCCGGCGCGGTGATCAGCGTCGATACGGACTATATCCCGGAAAGCCTGACGCTGGACATGCAGACGGGACGCTTCTCGTTTATCTCCAAGTTCTCGGCCTACGGCAACAACATCATCCGCTTCCGCGCGTCGAAGGAAGGCCGCGAGGACGCGGTGATCAGCTTCAACGTCAACTATCGCCCGTCGCTGGCCGAAATATCGAAGGCCGCATGGAAGATGGATTACGAACAGCTGCTGGTGCTGTTCGAAAACTGGCGCAACCGGGCCTTCGCCTGCAAGGGCACCGTCATCGACGTGGTGCGCAGCGATGACAAGAGCTACATGATCATGGATGTCGGCGATACGTCGCGCCAGCTGGTCGTGCTGGAAAACCAGACCACCACCGCCAACATTTCGTCCGGGCGCCGCTACCTGGCTTACGCGTACGTGGACGGCCAGTTCATGTACAACTCGGCTTATTATCCGAAGCTGATCGCGCTGTACATCGACCTGTCGAACTGACGGCGCGGCGGTGGCCGGCATGTGAATATCACATTAAATCGCGGGCAGGCGTTGAAACCTGCCCGCGATTGCGCTATAATAACCGCGAACGGACGGCGACGCGAAAGCGGCGCCACGGAAAACCGTTTTGATTGCATGAGTAGTCAATGGCGCGTCAAGTACCGGCGGATGGGAGGTTGCCGCCGGGCGAAGGGGCTTTCGAGCCCCGCGGTGCCATTTTCGCATCCGCTGGCAATCACCATCGCCGACGCCCCGCGCCGGCCGTACCGCAACCTCCTCCGGAACGGAGGTTTTTTTATGTCCCGCAGAAGCATGAACACGCGCAGGCTGGCTCTGCTGGCGGCGCTCGCGGCGCTGAGCGTGATCCTGGCCCGCATACTGGGCTTTCAGCCGCTGCCCTACCTGAGACTGTCGTTTGAGGATCTGCCAATCATACTGGCCGGCCTGCTGTTCGGCCCGGCCGCGGGCGCGCTCACCGGCGTCGCCGCGGATCTGGCCGGCGGGCTGCTGTCGCCCTACGGCATCAACCCGGTGTTCACCGTCGGGCCGATGGCGATGGGGCTGTCCGCGGGCCTGCTGCGCGGGCTGGTCGTCAGGCGCGCCGACTATCCGCGGCTGCTGGCCGCGATCCTGCCCGGGGCCGTTCTCGGCCGGGCGATCTGGAACGGCTGCTGGCTGTACGCGCTGGGCTTCGCCGGCGCGGACGCGGCGCTGGCGCTGCTGCTGGCGCAGCGGCTGCTGCAGTACGCCGTCGTATCGTGCCTGAACGCGGCGCTGATCCTGGCGCTGTTCCGGGCGCGCGTGCTTGAGCATCTGCGCCTGTGGCCGTCGGCCGGAACGGAGGACAAGCCATGAACATCAACGAAGCCCTGGATTTCATACACAGCGTTTCCTGGATGGGCACGGTGCCCGGTCTGGAACGCGAGCGCGAACTGCTGGCGATGCTGGGCGACCCGCAGGATGAATTGAAATTCGTGCACATCGCCGGCACCAACGGCAAGGGTTCCACCGCCGCGATGCTGGCGTCAATCCTCACGAAGGCCGGATACCGCACCGGGCTGTACACGTCGCCGTATATCATTCGGTTCAACGAGCGCATGCAGGTAAACGGCGAACAGATCTCCGACGGCGATATCTGCGCGCTGGCGGAGATGATCCGGCCGCTGGCGGAGCGCATGGCCGAGCATCCGTCGGAATTTGAGCTGATCACCGCCATGGGGTTTGAATACTTCCGGCGGCAGAAGTGCGACATCGTGGTGTGCGAGGTGGGCATGGGCGGCGACTGGGACGCCACGAACGTCATCACGACCACCGAGTGCGCCGTCATCGCCCACATCGGGCTGGACCACACGCGGTATCTGGGAGACACCGTGGAGGCCATCGCGCGCACCAAGGCCGGCATCGTCAAGCCCGGCCGGCCCTGCGTGCTGTACCGCCAGCTGCCTTCGGTGGAAGCGGTGTTTGAGGAAGTCTGCGCGGAAAAGGGCGCGCCGCTGGTCAAGGCGGATTTCGCCGGGATGAAACCGGTTTCCGACGGACTGGAGGGCCAGGTCTTCGACTGGAACGAGATGAAGCATATGCAGCTTCCGCTGCTGGGCGCGCACCAGCTGGACAACGCTGCCACCGCGCTGACCGCCGTCCGGGTGCTGCGCGGGCGCGGCTGGGCCATTTCCGATGCGGCCGTTCGCGAGGGTCTGGCGAGCGTAAACTGGCCCGGGCGGTTCCAGCTGCTGTGCCGGAAGCCGCTGTTCATCGTCGACGGCGGACACAACCCCCAGTGCCTGGAGGCGCTGGAATCGGCGCTGGACGCCTATCTGCCCGGCAGGAAGCTGGTGTTCCTGAACGGCTGCATGGCCGACAAGGATTACGGCGATATGTTCCGGCGGCTGCTGCCCCACGCGGCCGAATTCGTGACCGTGACGCCGGGCAACCCGCGGGCGCTGCCGGCGGAGGAATTGAGCGCATATATCCGGGGCACCCTGAACGCGAAGGCGACGCCCTGCGCGACCGTGGCGGACGGCGTGCGCGCGGCCGTCGAAAAGGCCGGCCCGGGCGGCGCGGTATGCGCCTGCGGCTCGCTGTACATGATCGGCGACATCGTGGAGGCGCTGGACGCCTGGAAGGCGGAAAACGGGATCGCCTGAAGCGGCCCATTAACAGGAAATCAATTGAATCACCGCGCATTTTATGCTATGATAACACGGTAACGGGCCGCGGCAGGTCCGCGCCGAACCACAACGACCTTTAGGGAAGGGATAGAGCATGTTCAAGATTCTTCAGAAACAGCCCCTGAACCCGACCGTCACCAAGATGGTCATCGAAGCGCCTCTGGTCGCCCGCAAGGCGAAGGCGGGCCAGTTCATCATCCTGCGCGCCAGCGAAGACGGCGAGCGCATCCCGCTGACCATCGCCGGGTACGACCGCGAAGCCGGCACCGTGGACATCATCTTCCAGATCGTCGGCGGCACCACGATGGAGCTGAACGCCCTGAACGCGGGCGACAGCCTGGCGGATTTCGTCGGCCCGCTGGGCAGGGCCAGCGAGGTCGAGGGCTTCAAAAAGGTGGCCGTGGTGGGCGGCGGCGTGGGCTGCGCCATCGCGCTGCCGGTGGCCCAGGCGCTGCACGACAACGGCTGCGAGGTCCATTCCATCGTCGGCTTCCGCAGCAAGGACCTGGTGATCCTGGAGGACGAATTCAACGCCTGTTCGGACAGGGTGGTCATGATGACCGACGACGGCAGCTACGGCACGAAGGGTCTGGTGACCAACGCGCTGGAGCAGCTGATCAACGAGGGCAACGCATACGACGAGGTGATCGCCATCGGTCCGGTGATCATGATGAAGTTCGTGTGCATGCTGACGAAGAAGTACGATATCAAGACCGTCATTTCCATGAACCCGATCATGATCGACGGCACCGGCATGTGCGGCGGCTGCCGGCTGACGGTGGGCGGCGAGACGAAGTTCGCCTGCGTGGACGGCCCGGATTTCGACGGCCATCTGGTGGATTTCGACGAGGCGATGTCCCGCGGCGCGATGTACCGCGATTTCGAACAGCATAAGCGCGACGAGATGTGCAACCTGCTGAGCAAGGAGGTCGAATAACATGCCGCAGAAGAATATGAGCGCGACCAAGTGCCCCATGCCCTCCCTGGCCCCGGATTACCGCAACAAGGTGTTCGAGGAAGTGGCCACCGGCTATACCTATGACATGGCCATCGAAGAGGCGCGGCGCTGCCTGAACTGCAAGAACAAGCCCTGCGTCAGCAAGTGCCCCGTCCAGATCGACATTCCCGCCTTCATCGAGCGGCTGGCCAACGAGGATATCGAGGGCGCGTTTGAGATCATCAACCGCTCCTCTTCCCTGCCCGCAGTGTGCGGCCGCGTCTGCCCGCAGGAGACCCAGTGCGAATCGAAATGCGTGCGCGGCATCAAGGGCGAGCCGGTGGGCATCGGCCGCCTGGAGCGCTTCGTGGCCGACTGGCACCGCGAGCACGCCGCCGAGGCGCCGAAGGCGCCGGCGCAGAACGGGCACAAGGTGGCCGTGATCGGCGCCGGCCCCGCCGGACTGACCTGCGCGGGCGACCTGGCCCGTATGGGCTACAAGGTGACGGTATACGAGGCGCTGCACGTCGCCGGCGGCGTGCTGAGCTACGGCATCCCCGAGTTCCGCCTGCCCAAGGCCATCGTCAACAAGGAAGTGGACAACCTGAAGGCGCTGGGCGTGGACGTCGAAACCGACATGGTCATCGGCAAGGTGCTGACCATCGACGAGCTGTTCGAGATGGGCAACGAGGCCGTGTTCATCGGCTCCGGCGCGGGCCTGCCCCGGTTCATGGGCATCCCCGGCGAGAGCCTGAAGGGCGTGTATTCCGCCAACGAGTTCCTGACCCGCATCAACCTTATGAAGGCCTATAAGGAAGGCAGCAAGACGCCCATCCGCCACGGCAAAAAGGTCGCCGTCGTGGGCGGCGGCAACGTGGCCATGGACGCCGCGCGATGCGCCAAGCGTCTGGGCGCCGACGAGGTGTATATCGTCTACCGCCGCAGCATGAACGAGCTGCCCGCCCGCGCCGAGGAAGTGGAGCACGCTCAGGAAGAGGGCATCATCTTCAAGACGCTGACCAACCCGGTCGAGGTGCTGGGCTACAACAACCCCGACGACCGGCGCGATCCCCGCAACGGCGAAGTCATCGGCATGAAGTGCGTGGAGATGGAGCTGGGCGAGCCGGACGCCTCCGGACGCCGCCGCCCGATCGTCAAGGAAGGCAGCGAATTCGTGCTGGACATCGACACCATGATCATGGCCATCGGCACGTCCCCCAACCCGCTGATCCGCTCCACCACCCCGGGCCTGGAGGCCAACAAGCACGGCTGCATCGTCACCCGGGGCGAAGACGGGCTGACCAGCCGCGAGGGCGTCTACGCCGGCGGCGACGCCGTGACCGGCGCAGCCACCGTCATCCTGGCCATGGGCGCGGGCAAGAGCGCTGCGGCCGCCATCGACGAATACATCAAATCCAAGGCCTGATCCCGACCAGACACCGTTCCCCGCCCGCTGATCGCGAGCGGGGATATTTTATTTTTGTAATAATTATGAAATATTTTGACATTTAACCGTAATCTATTGACATATATTCGCCCGTTGTATATAATGGCTATACATCAATTATGCAAGGGAGAAATACATCATGGGTGTTATCAGCATTCTTTTGGGTATAATCGCTTTCCTGGTCTTTACGGGCGCCGGAATCATTCTGGCCAATACGATGGTGGAATATAAGACGCTGCTCTCCGCATCGATCACTTCCCTCAGCTCCGTTTCCAACACGGCGCTGGTAGCCGTAGTGGTCGGCATCTTCGCCTTCATCGGCCTGCTGGTCTGCGTGAATCTGGTCATGGGCGGCATGAATTACAACAAGCTGCGCCGGATCCAGAAGAGCATCAAGCGCAGGGTTTGATCCCCTTACAGCCCAATTTGACGCGGCGGCCGTCCGTTTTGGACGGCCGCCGCATTGATAATTTCAAGGAATTGACAAGAAAAAAACGTGCGCAACCGGCCGTTATGTGTTATAATATATAAGTAATAGAATGCCATAATGGGATTCAATATTTGCATTGTGCTGTCCAGGAGGATTTCAGGCCTTGAAATATGCCATTTTCAAACCCAGGGAATCGGATCGCAACTTCCTGTTTTCCGTGATCCTGATGACCGTCAAGATGCTGTTCTTCGTGGTGCTGATGATCGGGCTCGCCGGCGCGGGCCTGGTGGCCGGCATCGCCAAGGGCTGGGTGGATACCGCGCCGGATCTGGATCTGGCCAAGATCGGCGCCCAGTCCCAGACTTCGTTCATCTATGATCGGAACGGCGTCCAGATCATGGAATTCAAGGGATCGGAAAACCGCGTGTACGTGGAGCTGGCGGATATCCCCCAGAACCTGATCAACGCCGTCATCTCCGTCGAGGACGCGCGCTTCTTCGAGCATCACGGCGTCGACCTGAAGCGCATCGCCGGCGCGCTGGTGAACAACCTGTTCGGCGGCGCCACCCAGGGCGCTTCGACGATCACCGACCAGCTGGTCAAGCTGACGATACTGAACAGCGATCAGAACTACAAGCGCAAGATGCAGGAGGCCTACCTGGCTCTGGAGCTGGAAAAGTACATGACCAAGGAGGAGATCCTCGAGGCCTACCTGAACGTGATCTACATGGGCGGTTCCAGCTACGGCGTGAAGATCGCCGCGCTGGATTACTTCGGCAAGAACCTGTCGGAGCTGACGCTGCGCGAATGCGCCTGCCTGGCCCGCATCATCCGCAACCCCTACCGCTACAACCCCCGGGCGAATTATTACAAGCGCCACACGCCGGAAGTCATCGAGGACAATACCGACTACGTGCTGGGCCAGATGCTGGAACAGCGCCTGATCAGCCAGGAGGAATACGACCAGGCCATATCCGAGCGGCTGCACATCGTGGAAAGCTCCACCGCCGCCACGGACAATATGTACGACAACGCCTACTACGTGGAATACTCCATCTACGACGTCGTCACCAAGATGCTGCGCGTCGAGGGCCTGGAGGACACGCCCTATAACCGCAGCAGCATGGAAACCAAGCTGCGCAACGGCGGCTATATGGTGTTCACGTCGCTGAATCCCGAGGTACAGAAGGCGGTGCAGGAGGTCATCACCAACTGGACCCAGTATCCGCCGATGCGCTATTCCAACGACAGCTCCACCACGGCGTCGCTGGGCGGCGGCGAATATCTGACGGTCGTACAGCCCCAATGCGCCGCGGCGGTGATGAACTGGCATACCGGCGAGCTGGTGGCCGTCGTCGGCGGGCGCAGCGAACCCGTCCAGCGCAAGCAACTGAACCGCGCCTACCAGAACGGCAACATGCCGGTAGGCTCCACCATCAAACCGCTGGCCGTCTACGGCCCGGCATTTGATATGGGTTATTCCCCCGGCACGCCGGTATTGAACCTGCCGATCACCATCAAGGGCTGGGTCAGCGACAACGGCTACCCCAGGAACTTCGGCGGCGGCAGTTACAGCGGCGTGGAATCCATGCGCATAGCGATCAACAAATCCCACAACACCTCCACCGCGCACGTGCTGATGGACTACGTGGGCATCGAAAACGCCGTCACCTACCTGCTTAAGCTGGGCGTGAACCCGAACCACATCCAGGCCACCGGCTCCGGTCTGGCGCTGGGGTCCTCGGGCATATCGGTGATCGAGCTGGCCACGGCCTTCGGCGCCGTCGCCAACCGCGGCATCTATCAGGAATCCTACGCCTTCACCCAGATTCTGAACCCCGACGGCACCGTCTACATCGACGTCAACGAGGTCCAGGAGACCTGGCAGGCCTTCAAGCCCTCCACCGCCTACATGCTGGTGGACGTGCTCAAGGGCTGCGTCAGCCCGGAGGGCACCGGTTACAAGGCCAATTTCGGCGGGATGACCGTGGCCGGCAAGACCGGCACCAACACCAACAACATCGGCGTCACGTTCTCCGGCATGACGGGATACTATTCCGCGTCGGTGTGGATCGGCTCCGACCACTACAAGCCGCTGACCAACGACGCTCAGGGCGGCAACTACGCCGCGCCGCTGTGGGCCGCGATCATGAGCCGCGTGCACGAAATGACCGGCTGCACCCGTGACCGCGCCATCATCGGCGGTTCCCCCGCCGATTTCGGCCTGACCATCTGCACGGTCTGCGCCGTGTCCGGCATGCTGCCCACCTCCGCGTGCCGCCACGATATCAACGGCTACGGCACCAATACCGATTATTACCTGCAGGGTACCGAACCGAAGCTGAGTTGCAACATGCACCGCGCCGTGACGATCTGCGGCGGCAGCCGACAGGTGGCCAACAAGAATTGCCACAACACGAGGGTATTCGGGGTGATATTCATTCCACAGGGGCATCCGCTGAGAAACGCGGAATCGCTGGACGACGTGACCAAGTATTTCATCGGCGCGTCCACCAACGAAAGCTCCACGAGCCTCGGCCGATGTACGATCCACTGACGGGCCCTCAAGCAGAGCCGCCGGATTATTCCGGCGGCTTTTTGTATAATTCTGCGCCGACCGTCAAGGCTCTTTCGTATAAGACATCGCAAGCCGGAGGATGGATATGGGAAAGCGCATTGATCGCGCGGCGGGATGGGCGCTGGCCGCGGCGGGATTGTATCTGTATTTCCTGAACGCCTGGGAGAGCATTCCCCTGGCCTGCGCGGCGGCCTTTGCCGGATGCGTACTGGTCCGGCGCCTGATATCGGGGCTGCCGGAGCATCGGCGCATCAGCCGCGGCCAGGCGGAGGCGGCGCTGCTCGACATCGCGTCGATGCCGGACACCGAAGCCGCGACGGCGCTGGAAAGCCTGATCCGCGCCGGCTTTCCGGATGAGGAATACCGCGTCGTTCCGGCGCTGAAGCACCCGGAAGCCGCGCTGAACAGCGGCGACATACTGAACCTGTGGAAAGCCAATCGAAGCGAAACGCGCATCGTCATCGCGGCGACCTGCGCCTGTGACCCGAGGGCGGCGCTCTACGCCCGGGAGCTCCGCTCGCCCGCCGCGACGGTGCTCGACCGCCGGTCGCTGCTGCGGCTGCTGCGCCGCGGCCCGCAAGCGCGCTGCGGGTCAATCCCAAGGACGCCGGTCCGGCTGCGGATACGCCGCGCGTTCTGCCGTCTCACGAGCCGGCGCCCGCGGCCGAGGGACGCGCTGATCGCCCTGGCGATGCTGGCGATGTACCTCTTCGGCGGCGGCGCGCTGTACCTGGTCTGCGCGCTGGCCATGCTGTTCCGCACGGGCGCCGGCTGGATCGAAGGCCGCGGCCGCGCGCGGCTCTTTGAGTAAATGAAAAAGAGCGCTTTCACGCGCTCTTTTTTTCGTGCGGCCTTTACAGGTCCTCCAGCCGGATCTTCGAATTTTCCCGGGCCTGCCGGTAGATGCAGAAGCGGTTGCCGATGGTCTGCACCGGATCGGCGTGCACGCGCTCGCACAGGGCATCGCAGGCTTCCCGCGTCGTTTCGAACGGCGCGCCCCGCTGCACGGTGACCTTGATCAGTTCCCGGGCCTCCAGCGCGTCCCAGCACTGTTTGACCAGGTTGTCGGTGATGCCGTCCTTGCCGATGTGCAGGACGGGTTCCATGGTGTTGCACATGGATCGAAGCGCCGCGCGCTGTTTTGTAGTCATGCTTTTCTTCCTCCAATATCAATCGATAAAGTCGAATTCCATCTCGCCGATCACGACGCTGTCGCCTTCCTTCGCGCCGCGCTCCCGCAGCGCGTCGATCACGCCCAGGCGCCGCAGCGAGCGGTGGAACCAGTTCAGCGATTCCTCGTTGTCGAAATTTACCGAGTCGATCAGCCGGTCCATCTCGCGCCCGGAGACGAAGTATACGCCGTCCTGGTCGTCGATGACAAACGGTTCGCCGGCGGCGAGATCGCCGATATCGTAGAGCGCCTCCTCTTCGAAGGGCTCCGCGGGCGGACAGGTGCGCAGCATCGCCGCCGTAGCGTACATCAATTCGTCGAAGTTCCGCCGCGTGGCCGCGGATACCGCGTACACCGGCACGCCGGTGCCCGCCAGCTTCTCCTTCAGCCGCACCAGGTTCTCCTCCGCGCCGGACAGGTCCATCTTGTTGGCGACGGCGATCATCGGGCGGTTCTTCAGGTCGCCGTAGGCCTCCAGCTCCTTCATGATGGCGTCGAAGTCCTCCAGCGGGTCGCGGCCCTCGCTGCCGGAGATATCCACCACGTGCAGCAGCATCCGCGTGCGCTCCACGTGCCTGAGGAACGCATGGCCCAGGCCCACACCCTCGGAGGCGCCCTCCACCAGACCGGGGATGTCCGCCAGCACGAAGCTGTCGTCGCCCTGCTTGACGATGCCCAGGTTCGGCTGCAGCGTGGTGAAATGGTAGTTGGCGATCTTCGGCCGCGCCGCCGTGACCACCGACAGGATCGTGGATTTGCCCACGTTCGGGAATCCCACCAGGCCCACGTCGGCGATGGATTTCAGTTCCAGCGTCAGCTCGATCACGTCCCGCTTTTCGCCGGGGCGCGCGAACTGCGGCGCCTGGCGCGTGGGCGTGGCGAAATGCTGGTTGCCGAAGCCGCCCTTGCCGCCCTTCGCCAGCACCTTGCGCGCGCCGGGCTCGTACAGGTCCAGCACCAGCTTGCCGGTGGCCTTTTCGCGCACCACGGTTCCCGGCGGCACTTCGATCACCACGTCCTCGCCGGATTTGCCGCTGCGGCGGTTGGCCATGCCGTCGCCGCCGTTCTGCGCCGTGAACTTGCGCTTGTAGCGGAAGTCCATCAGCGTGTGCATGCGCTCGGAGGCCAGGAACACCACGTCACCGCCGCGCCCGCCGTCGCCGCCGTCCGGGCCGCCGGCCTGCACGAATTTTTCCCGATGAAAGGACACGCAGCCGTTGCCGCCGTCGCCGGCCTTCACCGTGATCGTCACTACATCTACAAACAAAGCCATAAATCAACTCTCCATATGTTTTTCGCACAACCCGTCGTTCAGCGGGCAGCGTTCGCATTCGGGCCTGCGCGCGTGGCAGCAGCGCCGCCCGTGCCAGATGATCAGATGGTGACCCAGCGACCAGATGTCCCGGTCCAGCCGTTCGCGCAGCTGCGCTTCCACCTTTTCCGGCGTGTTGCCGTCGGCCAGGCCGATGCGCCGGGACACGCGGAACACGTGGGTGTCCACCGGGATCTGGTCGTCGCCGAACGCCGCCAGCAGCACCACTCCGGCCGTCTTCTGGCCCACGCCGGGCAGCTTCATCAGCTCTTCGCGCGTGCTCGGAACGTTCCCGCCGTACTGCTCCACCAGCGCCCGGCACGCGGCCACGATGTGCTTCGCCTTGCTGTGGTACAGCCCGCATTCGCGGATCATCGGCTCCAGCTCCTCCGGCGTCAGCTTCGCCATCGCGAAGGCGTCGGGATACTGCGGGAACAGCTTCGCCGTCACCAGGTTCACCCGCCTGTCGGTGCACTGGGCGGAGAGGATCGTGGCGATCAGCGTCTCAAAGGGATTGCGAAAGTTCAGTTCCGGCTTCGCCTCGGGGTACAGTTCCCTCAGCGCCGCCATGACCTGGGCGGTGCGCGTCGCGTCCACGGCCATCCCCTCCTTTGTATGCGCCTTGATTATACACGCCGGCACGCCGCACGGTCAAGCATGTTCGCGTTAGGAAATCCGCCATTCCCCAAAAACAATACTGTCGGTATAGAAATAAATATTCCATCAGTATTGTCAGTGTCTTCACATTCCGCCTCCGGCGCGCTATAATGGGCTCAGAAACCGCGAAGGGAGCGATCAAGATGGAAACCAGGCTTGCCTGTAACATCCGGGCGCATCGCAAGGCCCGGGCGCTGACCCAGGAACAGCTGGCAGAGATGCTGGGCGTCACCGTCGGCGCGGTGCACAAGTGGGAAGCGAAGCTGTCGGTGCCGGAGCTGCCGATGATCATGGAGATGGCGGATTTCTTCGACACCTCCGTGGACGCGCTGTTGGGCTACGAGCTGCGGGATAACCGTCTGGGCGCCACCGAAGAACGGCTGTGGCAGTACCACCGGGACAAGGACCCGCAGGGTATTTCCGAGGCGGAGAAGGCGCTGAAGAAGTATCCCAACGCCTTCAACATCGCCTACGCAAGCGCGAGGATCTACCACGGCATCGGCATGGAGACCCACGACCGCGCGATGCTCTGCCGGGCGCTGGAGCTGTACGGCAAGGCACGGCAGCTGCTGCCCCAGACCCGGAACGCCACCATCAACGAGCAGTCCCTCAGCGGCGACATCGCCCAGGTCTGGTTCGCGCTGGGCGAGAAGGAAAAGGCCGTCGACATGATCCGGGCGCAGAACGCCGACAACCACTACAGCGCCGTCATCGGCGAACTGCTCGCCACAGAGCTGGACCGGCCCGACGAGGCCCTTCCCTACCTTGGTCAGGGGCTGATGCGGGTGTTCAACGACATCATCTACACCGCGGTAGGCTTCGCCAGCGTATACCGCGCCCGCCGCGATCACGGGAACGGCCAGGCCATTCTGGAATGGAGCATGCGGACGCTCCGGGGGCTGAAGCAGGCGGACAAACCGGATTTCATCGATAAGCTGAGCGCCGTGTTCTGCGCCTACCTGGCCGCCTTCCAGCTGGACGCCGGCGACGCGGACGCCGCCCGGGAATCCGTCGACCGGGCCCTGGCGCTGGCCCGCGGATTCGACGCCGCCCCAGATTACAGCCGTCTGAACGTGCGGTTCATCAGCGAAGGCGAGCGCACCGGCACCGCCTACGACATACTCGGCGCGACGGCCCTCCAGGCCGTGGAAAACGCCATCAAAGACGCGGACAGCCCGGCGCTGACGGCGCTGCTGCGCGAGCGACAGGACAACATACAGCGATAAAGGAGGCAATTACCATGTTCAATAACTGGCAGAGCATCGGCCCGAGCTGGGTCTCGGAAAAGGTTTTTCGGGTACTGGAAGTATTGAAGGAGAACCGCATCCCCGCGCGAATGCCCTCAGACGACATGTTCTTTTTCAGCCCCTATCACCTGCCCCATCCGATGCTGCGATGGGAAATCCAGGTGCGCCGGAGGGACCGGGCACGCGCCGCAGCGCTGCTGGCGCGGGAGGGGCTCATCGACAGCCCGCTGCAGGCCTCAGCCATCGACGCGCCGGAGGCGGAAACGTGCGCCGGGCACGCGCTCGTCCCCGCGGCGGTTCACTGAATGCCGCTGACGCGCAGCGCTCGGTGGACCGCCCGGGCGTGTTCCAGCGGGCATCCATCGGCATCTCTCCTTTGTCCTTCGTGCGGTGAAGGCCTTCATATGAGCTAAGATTATCCCCTTGCCGGGCCGGATCGAACAAGCGCAAAACGGTAAGCTTTCCGGCCCGCGAAGGTCTCGCGCTTATGCCGGTTTTCGGCGCCGGGCGCGGAACGGCCGACGATTTGACATTTTTACCGCCTGTGGTATACTGGAGCCGTCGGGTCCGGGCGCTGCAGCCCGGATCCGAACAAACGCATCCCGGAGAGGGTTTGACCGCGAGGAGGAACGGCATGAACATAAAATGGTTCGGCACGGCGTCCCTGGCCGTGGAGACGGAGAAAGGCCGGCTGCTGATCGATCCGTTCGTCCCCTTCCGCGGCAGCCCTACGCGGGTAACGCTGTCCGATTACGCCGGATACGACGCGGTGCTGGTCACCCACGGCCACTTCGACCACATCATGAGCCTGCCCGCCCTGGCGCGCATC
>CACWVN010000052.1 GCA_902764285.1 uncultured Eubacteriales bacterium | reverse complement strand
GCCGCCGGTGAACCGGCCCGTGACGCGGCCCTCCAGATAAGGGTTGCCGTCGCTGCGGCCGCGCGCTTCCGCTTCAAAAACGCCCCATTTTTCCACCGTCATCACGTCCGCATCCCCCCGCATCGTTCCGCGGCGCCCGCGCCCGGATACCATCATTTTACAGGCGGGGCCGGGAAATGTCAACCGAACGGGCGCTCCCGCCGAAGCGCGCGTGAACAATATGGCAACTGCACGTAAACCACCTTGACAGAAACGGTAAAACATCATTATAATGTTATTGTGCGAAAGAAAGGCGGCCGGCCGCGCGCCGGGCCGTCAAAGGAGCATTGTTATGCAAAGCGACAAAGCCAGCGCCGCTTCCCGCGGGGGCTGGGTCCGACGTTTCCTGTTCGCGCTTCCCTCGTCGGCGGCGCTTTTTTTCACGTTTTTCTTCTTTGGCCCGGTCGAAACGGTGATGGCCAACAGCGCCTCCTTCCAGTTCGGGGCGCTGAGCGCCGTGGCCCCCATCATGGGCCTCTTCGCGCTGCTATGCACCGCGGCCGCGGCGGCGCTGATCGCGCTGTGCCGCGGGCGGCTGTACGGGGCGCTCCAGGCGGTCTGTCTGGGGCTCGCGCTGTGCCTGTACGTCCAGGGCGCGTTCCTGAACGGCGGCATCCCGACGCTCTCCGGCGACGACGCGGACTGGAGCGCCTGGACCGCGCGGATGATCGCCAACGGCGCCGTTTGGCTCGCGCTGCTCATCGCGCCGTTCGCGCTGCTGCGGTTCCGGGAAATCTGGCGCTATGCGGCCGTCGTGCTGCCGGTTACGCTGTTCGCGATGCAGCTGGCGGGGCTGGCCGGCACGATGGCGACGCACCCGGCGGACCGGAACATCCAGACCGGTTTTCTGACCAACGACGGGCTCTGCGATTATTCCGGCAAGGGCGACGTGCTGGTGTTTATGCTCGACCGGCTGGATTACAGCTTCATCGAGGCCGTCGAGGAAAAGCAGCCCGGCTTCTTCGACCGGCTGGACGGCTTCACCCGCTACGACAACGCCATCTCCCAGTTCGCGCACACCCGCCCGGGCATGAATTTCATACTGACCGGCTACGATGCCACGCTGTTCCGGGAGAGCGCCGACGATTTCTTCTTCCATTCCTGGGACGACGGCGAGCGGCACATCCTGAAGGACCTGAAGGCCGCGGGCTTTGATATCCGGCTGTACGGCGATATCCGTTCGCTGCTGGGCCGGGATTACGAGAGCTTCACGCCCTGGATATCCAACATCGATACCAGCCGCGGAAGCATCAGCGCGCCGCTGATGGTGAAACGCATGGCGATCATGAACGCCTACCGCGACTTCCCCACCGCGGTGAAGCAGTATTTCTTCTGCACCACCGAGGACTGCAACCGCGTTTTCCGCAGGGGCGTCGGATACGATCCCGACGAAACCGTCTACGACGCGCGCATGTCCGGCATGACCGCCGACGGCGGCGCCCGGTGCTTCAGGTTCTACGAATTCAACGGCTCGCACGAGCCCTACCGGCTGCGCTCCGACGGGAGCAAGTCCCCCTTCCGGACCGACGCGACGTCGCAGACCATGGGCTGCTTTGAGATCCTGCTGCGCGCCTTTGACCGGCTGAAGCAGAGCGGCGCCTACCGGGATACCGCCATCATCATCACGGCGGATCACGGCTACATGCACGGCGATTACAGCCCGCTGGAACAGCCCGCGCGCATCGGGCTGTTCTACAAGCCCGCGGGCGCCGAGGGCGCGCCGCTGGCGCGCAGCTACGCGCCGGTTTCGCTGCGGAACGTGCCCGCCACCATCGCAAAGGCCGCCGGGCTGGATTACGCCGCCTACGGCACGCCGCTGGATGAAACGCCGGACGACACCGGCATCGTGCGGGATTACTGCCGCACCATCGCCGTCGCGGGCGGCCGGTGGGAGGACGCCAGGGCGCTCTACTACGACGTGCTGTACGACGCCGCGGATCCCGACAGCTGGATCCTGCGGCGCACCGAAGACATCGAATACCCGCTGGGGTTCTGAAACCCCGGATAACCCTTTATCGATACGCGAGGTGACGCGGCACACATGCAAACCCTGATCGAATGGACCGGCACGCTGCTGGGCTTCGTCATACGGCCCTGTTACCGGCTGACCCACAATTACGGCCTGGCGATACTGCTGTTCGTGGTTTTTTCCAAAATTGTGCTGATCCCCGTCTCCGTATGGGTCCAGAAAAACGGCATCAAGCTGGTAACGATGCAGCCGGAGATCAACTGGCTGAAGGTCAACCGCTACGGCGACCTGGACGCCATCGCCGAGGAACAGGCGAAAATCTACAAGCGCTACAAGTACAATGCGCTGGCCAGCGTCGTGCCGCTGCTGATCCAGCTGGTCCTGCTGCTGGGGCTGGTGCAGGTCATCTATAACCCGCTGAAATACATCGCCGCGCTGCCCGCGGACGTGATCGCCGCGCTGGTGGGAAAGACCGCCGAACTGACCGGCGTGGATGCCGGCGCCGCTTCGGCGCAGATGGCCGCGGCCGCGGCCGCCCGCGACCCGGCGCTGCGCGAAGCCTTCCTGGCGCTGTCCGCGCGGCTGCCCGGCGCCGATATGCCGGCCGTCCTGGACGCCGCCGGCATCGATATGCGCTTCCTGGGGCTAGATCTTTCCTGGATCCCGCTGAAAAAGGGCGGCGCGACGCTGGCGGTGCCGGTGCTGGCGGCGCTGAGCGCGTGGGTCATGTGCGTGTGCCAGAACCGCGCGCAGGTGCTTCAGGCGGAGCAGGGAAAGCTGAACAAGTACGGCACCATGGCCGTTTCGGTGGGGCTTTCGCTGTACCTGGGCATGTTCGTGCCCGCAGGCGTCGGGCTCTACTGGATCGCCAGCAACCTGCTGGCCATCGCGCAGCTGTACATCCTGAACGCCGTCATCGATCCGCGCAAATCCGTGGACTACGCCGAGCTGGAGCGCAGCCGCCGGGCGCTGGCGGAGCTGGACGCGCTGGGCGGTTCCAGGCGGACCGGCCCGTTCTCCCGCGATCCCAACGCCCGCCGCGAACGGCAGGATTACCGGCGCTTCTTTTCCGTGCTGAACAAGCACGTGGTGTTCTACTCGGAAAAGAGCGGCTTCTGGAAGTACTTCCGGGACATCGCGGAGCAGCTGCTGGCGCGCACGAACCTGCGCATCCATTACGTGACCAACGACCCGGACGACCAGGTGTTCGAATATGCCAAAACCCAGCCCCGGCTGGTGCCCTACTACATCGGGCCGAAGCGGATCATCACCCTGATGATGAAGATGGACGCGGACATGGTGGTGATGACCACGCCCGATCTGGAGACCTTCCACATCAAGCGCAGCTACGTGCGCAAGGACGTGGAATACGTGTACACGCCCCACGACCTGTACAGCGTGCACATGGGCTTCCGGGAGGGCGCGTGGGACCATTTTGACACGATCCTCTGCGCCGGCCCGAACCAGATGGCGGAGACCCGCGCCCTGGAGAAGTTGCGCGGCACGCCCGAAAAGACGCTGGTGCCCTGCGGCTACTGCCAGATCGACGATCTGATCCGCGATTACGCCGCCTCCGGGCCGCGCCGCGAGGGCCGCAGGCGGATACTGATCGCGCCCACCTGGAACGAGGACAACATCCTGGATTCCTGCATCGACGGCCTGCTGGAAAGCCTTCTGGGCGACGACCGGCTGGTGATCGTGCGGCCGCACCCGGAATACGTCAAGCGGTTCCGGCCGCGCATGGACCAGGTGGTGGCCCGCTGGGCGTCCCGGACGGGCGAAGGCCTGCAGTTTGAACTGGATTTCTCCTCCAACCGGACGATCTGGGAGGCCGACGTGCTGGTGACCGACTGGTCGGCCATCGCCCTGGAGTTTTCCTTCACCACGCTCCGGCCGACGCTGTTCATCAACACGAAGATGAAGGTGCTGAACCCCAACTGGGAGCAGCTCGGCATCACGCCGCAGGAGATCCTGCTGCGCGACAGGATCGGCGTTTCCGTCGCCAAGGACGATTCCGCCGCGGCGGAGGCCGCCGTGCGCGACATGCTGGGCCAGCCGGACCGCTGGAGCCGGCAGATCGAACAGATCCGCGGCGAATACGTGTTCAACCTCGGCCATTGCGGCGAACACGCCGCGAACTACATCATCGGGCGGCTGGCAGAGCGCCGCCGCGCCGGCAAGGCCGATTGACCGCGGCAAAAGCCGCAAAATGATCCATACCACATGAAAGGCAGGTTGTTACCCATGAAGAAAATCGCCCGCAAGCTGGGCCTGGTCGCGCTGATCGCCGTTTACCTCACCATCTTCGCCATGCCGGCGGCCCATGCGTACATCGATCCCTCCACCACCACCTACCTGATCCAGGCCATCGCGGGCATCGCCGTGGCGGCGGGCTCCGTCGGGCTGATCTACTGGCGGCGGATGAAAAAAAAGCTGAATGACAAGATGGGCATCGACCTGGACAAGAACAAGGAGCGCGACGCGGACTTCGCCGTCAACGACGAAGAAAAGGGCGAATGACGCCCCGTTCCCAGCCGGGTGAAGAAATCCCCGGAGGGCCATTTCCCAACGAATCGGCGCCGCGTTTCCGCGGCGTCTTTTCCTTTGCCGGAAACTGTGCTATACTGCCCTTGGAGACGGATTTTCGAATTGGAAAAGGAGCGCTGTCCATGGAAAAAATCCACATGATCGGCTATGACGCGGTGCATCCGTCGGATTTCATCTACGATGTGCCCGTCTTCCACGACCGGTATCTTCTGATCCTCACCAACACGCCGGCCCGCTTCTGGCTGGAGGACGGCGCGCAGGTATTTCCGCCCCACCAGGCGGCGCTGTTCCCGCCGGGCGCCCGGTTCCGCTACGGCGCCTGCGACGGTCCCTACGGCAACGACTGGATCATCTTTTCCTCCGACGAAACCTATGTGACGCAGTTTCCGCTGACGTGCGCGCCGTTCCCGGTGCTGGACCCGGAATACTGCCACAGCCTGTTCCAGCTGCTGACCTGGGAGCACACCCAGGGCGGCTATGAAACGGTGATCTCCCAGCTGATGTCCGTGCTGTTCACCAAGCTGGAAGCGGATATCCGCCAGGCCGACAGCGGCGATTACGCGCCGGCGCTGCTGGGCCTGCGCAAAAACATCATGATCCATCCCCAGCAGGACTGGAGCGTTTCGAAGATGGCGGAACAGCTGCACATCAGCGCGGGCTATCTGCAGCTGCTGTACAAGCGGCGCTTCGGCGTGTCCTGCATGGACGACGTGATCCGCGGGCGGCTGCGCCTGGCCAAGGATTACCTGCGCCACACGCGCATGAACATCTCCGAAATCGCGGCGATGTGCGGATACAACAGCGCCGAGCACTTCAGCCGCCAGTTTCACAAGCTGTGCGGAGAAGCGCCCGGCAGTTATCGCAGGCGTTCGGCCGGGGACGCGCGCGCGTCGGATCCGGCCGGCGTATGATTGTCAGTGGGCGGCGGCCCTTCTTCGGATGCGGCAGAGCACGCCCAGCGCGGGACCGCCGCCGAAGCGCGAGCGCATCCACGACCGGTAGCGCAGCAGGCAGAACAGCCCGCTGATGCCCCACGTGAGCCCGGCGGTCCACCAGATGCCCCACACGCCCGCGGTCGTCAGCGCCAGCAGCATGGGAATGAAGATGCGGCACAGCATCTCCACCAGCCCGTTTATAAACGAGAACATCGCGTCGCCCACGCCGTTCAGCGTGCCGCGCGTGACGTAGATCGTGCCCAGGAACACGTAGAACCAGCTGGTCAGCTTCAGCGCGCGGCCGCCCAGGGCGATCACGTCCGCGTCGTGGACGAAGGCGCCCACGATGCCGCCGCCCCACAGCTGGGCCACGGCCAGCATGGCCGCCGAGAAGCCCAGCATCACCAGCGCGGCCTGCCGCAGCCCGGCGCGGACCCGGTCCAGCCGGTTCGCGCCGTAATTCTGTCCCGCAAAGGTGGACAGCGCCATGCTCAGCGATCCGAAGGGCTGCTGCACCAGCTGTTCGATGCGGGTGGTGGCCGTGAAGGCCGCCACGGCGGTGGCGCCGAAGCGGTTCACCACGGTCTGCAGCGCGGTGGTGGAGATGGCGATCATCGACCACTGCAGCGCCAGCGGCAGGCCCAGGCGAACGGCGCCGAAGGCGATCTGGCGGTCGAACGCCCGGTGCGCCCGGTCCAGCCTGAAATAGGGGTTCGTGCGCAGCGCGTAGGCCAGGCTGCCCGCGCCGGCGATCAGCTGGGCCAGCATGGTGGCCAGCGCCGCGCCGAATACGCCCAGCCCCAGCGCCCGCACGCAGAACAGGTCCATGGCCACGTTCAGGAAGCAGGACAGGATCAGGAAGATCAGCGGCGTGCGGGAATCGCCCAGCGCCCGCAGCATGGAGGCGGAATAGTTGTATACCGCCACCAGCGGCACGCCGGCGCAGCTCATGCGCATGTAGGTGACGGCGTCGGGCAGGATGTCCTCCGGCGTGCCCATCAGCCTCAGCGCCGCCGGGGCCGCCGCGAAGGCCGCGCCGCCCATCAGCAGCGACGCGCCGAACATGATATATGCTGAATTGGCGATGGCCCGCTTCACCCTGTCGCCGTCGCCCGCGCCGAAGTACTGGGCCGTGACGATGCCGCCGCCGCTGCTGATGCCGCTGCAGACGGAGAAGAACAGAAAGGTGACCGATCCCGTCGATCCGATGGCCGCCAGCGCGTTCGCGCCGACGAACTGGCCGACGATGATGGAATCGGCCATATTATAGGCCTGCTGGAACAGGTTCCCGATCAGCATGGGCAAAGCAAATACCGCCAGCAGCGCCAGCGGATTGCCTTCAGTCATATTCATCGTCCTGGATCTCATCATTTTGCGCCGTACAGCCTCCCGTTGCGATTCCCGTAAGAAAATACATCCCGGCCGGCGCTTTTTCAATGAACAAAACGATTATTTTAATGATCTATCCTCATCTGTTTTTGCGCGCGGCGCGTCCGCAGCGCCCTTTTCCCCGCGCTGCCGCCGGAGCTCGTCCCTGCGCCGCCCGGCCTTGATGTACAGATACAGCGCGTCAAACGGCCCGATCACCAGGCACACCAGCAGCGCGATCCAGTACCACGGCATCGATTCCATCTCCCTTTCGGCAGCTTCGAAAAACCCTGAATCAGCGGACTTTGGCCGTTCAGAAAGCCTTGTATTACAGGGTTTTCCGAAGTCAGGCATGCTGTAATGCTGAGTTTTTCGGGATCCCCCTTCGCCGGCTCGTCACCCGATCTCCGTATAGATCATGCCGTCGCGGCCGCGGTCCGACCGCATCAGCACCGCGCGCTCCGCTGCCATGGCGGCCTCCGGCACCGCCGCGCCCGGCATGCCCTTCGGGCCGCACTCGGCCCGGCGCACCAGCGTGATGTGCGCCGAAAAGCGCTTGCGGTCGAAGGGGATGCCCGCTTCGGCCAGCGCGCGGCGCAGGGCGCGGACGTACGCCTCCAGCGCCTCGCACTTCCCCAGGCCGATCCACCACAGGTCGCCGAAGGCCCCGATGCCCTCCAGCCGCAGCCGCATGGGCCGCGGCGAAACCGCCGACATCGCCTCCAGCACGGCGTCCGGATCCGGGTATTCGCCGATAAACGCCAGCGTCAGGTGCAGGTTTTCCGGTTTGGTGTAGTTCCCGCGCACGCCGTGCCTGCGAAACTCCGCCTGCACCGACTGCACCGCGCGGCGCATGCCCTCGTCCAGGGGTATGGCGATGAACAGCCGCATCCCGGGCGCCTCCCTTCCCCGCCGTCCGCGGCGGGCGTTTGATTCGTACCGACATTATAGCACATCCGCCCTCGACGGGCAACGCGGAATGATAAACGGCGCCATGCTTCAGCATGGCGCCGTTTTCATCGGCAATCCCGCGGATTATGCTCAGCGGCGCGCCGCGCCGCGCCTGCGCCGCTTGCCCGTCGCCAGCAGCGCGATCACGGCCAGCAGGCCCGCGCCGGCGAAGGCGAAGGGCCACACGGGCGTCTCGTCGCCGGTGCCCAGCAGTCCGCCCCACAGCGGCGTGTCGTATCCGAACAGGTCGATCAGGTCTTCCAGCTCTTCCATGTTCAGCCTGCCAAACTTCGGCGACGTGCCGCGGCGGTCGCTCGGCGGCCTCTTTTCGTCGGGCGTCTTCGGCTTTTCGGGCAGGCGGGTGTTGGTGACGTTCAGGCCGTCGATGCGGCTGAAATAGCCCGGCACGGCGTCTTCCTGGAGCGTATAGGTATATTTGTTGCCGTATCCGTCGTCCACCGGCTGCTTTTCGAAAGCGTATTTCCATCCGGTGGCCGCCGTCACCACGCGGCTTTCGACCTCGCGGCCGTCGCGCAGCAGGCGCACCGTGATGTGGTTGGGGCGCTTGCCGTCGGCATTGTCGCCGTCAACCCAGGTCTTCTGGCCGGAAAGCGTGACGCGCTCCGGTTCCCTCGGGATCAGCGTGTTGGTGATCGTGGTGCCGGAAATGCTGGTTTCATAGCCGTCCACCGGCAGCTCCCGGACGGTATATTCGATGGCGACGCCGTCCTTTTCAGACGGCAGGCCGTTGAAGGCGTAGCTCCAGTTGTCCGAATCGGTATCCGTCCACGTGGGTTTCGCATCCGTCAACTCGCCGTCGGCATACAGCTGCACGGTGATGCTCGCTGGGCGGGTCCTGTGGGCGTTCCCTTCGTCCACCCAAACTTTCCGGCCGGTCACCCGGGTGGTCGGCGGGGGCGTGGGTTCGTCGCCCGGGGGCGGCGTCACTCTGGGCGTAGCGGTAGGCGTCGGCGGCGGCGTGTTTTCGAGATACGCGTCCTTTACGGTCACATCGTAATCGAATTCCACCAGATGCGTTTCCGGGTTCCGGGCCGGTACGGTGGCGATGAAGGCCTGCGCCTTCAGCGCCGCGGGGCCCTCCGTCATCACGCCCAGATACACGCCCGTTTCCAGCTTTTCGAACTTCGTGGCGCCGCCGACGAGCGTCTGGGTCACGCCGGGATACCGGCCGACGATGTCGCCGGCCATCTTCGCGGCGATTTCACCCAGCTTGCTGGAGGTATCGGCGGCCAGTACGCCGTAATCGGTCAAGTCGTCGTTGATCTTCCAGCCGGCCGCGGAAGAGGAATCTTCCGATCCGATCCGGTACAGCGTGAACGAAACAACCGCGTCCTTGGGCAGCTTGGCATAGGTATCGTCCGTCAGCATGACATTCAGGCTGCCCAGCGGATTCGCCTCGGCCAGCGCGCCGCCCGCGAGCGCCATGCCCGCCAGCAGTACTGCGCCGAGCACCGCGGCCAGCAGCCTGCCCATGAGGGGTCGTCTGATGATTTTCTTCATGCGTTCCTTCACTCCATCCCGTCTCGTGTCGGATATCCCGTCGGTTTTTCTCTCCAGGCCGCGTTTACAGCTTCATGCGCTTCAAGCGCCGCCGGGCCGCCGCGCGGCGGATCGTTTCCACCGCCGCCAGCAGCGCCAGTCCGGCCAGCAGCACCGGCGCGGCAAACAGCAGTCTCGCCGTCCAATCGGGCGTCAGCCGCGTATCATCCCGCAGGGGCACGGCGCGCAGGGGAATGCGCCGGGCCAGCGCCAGCAGCCGCTGATCGCCGGGCGCGCGCGTCATCAGCACACACACATCGCCCTCCAGCGACGCCCGGGGCAATCCCGCGGCGTCCACGGCGACCGTCCGCTCCACCTGGAAGGCCAGCGTCTCCCGAAGCGTGCGAATATAGAAGCAGTCGCCGGAAATCAGCCGGTCCAGGTCCTCGAACAGCCGCGCCGCCTTCGTCCCGTCCTCGGCGGCCAGCACGCACGCCGCGCCGTCGCCCGTGGGCAGTCCCGTTCCCGGCACATGGCACACGCCCGTCTCCAGCGCCGCGGCGGACGCGCCCCGGCGAACCGGCAGCGCCGCGCCCAGCTTGGGGATCTCCAGCACCGCCATCACGCCGTCGCCGCAGGGGTCCAGCAGCTCCGCGCAGGCGGCGTCCTCCGTGCGATTCGCGTCCGAGGCGAAGGGATCCGCCAGCCGCACGCCGGACAGCGTCGCGTTATAGCTGCGCGCCCGCGCCAGCTGCGTGCCGGATTCGAGGGGATCCATCGCCTCCACGGCGCGCCGGTAGGCGGCGACCGCGCGCGCATCGCGCCGCAGCTGCGCCTGGCGCCGCGCCGCGGGCAACAGGGCCAGTCCCAGCGCGGCCAGCGCCAGCGCCATCAGCGCCGCCAGCAGTTTCAGAAATAATCGCTTCATCGCTGACCGTCCATCCGCGTCCCGGCGCGATATACCGGCCACAGCACCGCCTTCGGCCAGCCCAGCACGGCGCTCTCCGCCACCAGGCCGAAACCGCTGCTGCGGCTGTCCATCAGGTTCTCCCGGTCGTCGCACAGCACGAACAGCCGGCCGCCGGGCACGGTCATCGGGTATTGCATGTCGTCGATTCCCTCGGGCAGCGCGGCCGCTTCGGCCTGCGCCCTCAGGCGCTGCGCCTCCTCCGGAGTGATAAACGGGTTTTCCAGCGCGCCGCCGGGCACCGCGTCCGGGCCGTCGGTCTCCGACCGGTACAGCGCGTAATCCTCCTCCAGCGCCGCGCCGTTCAGCGTCACGTGGCCGTCCGGATCCACGGAGATCTCATCGCCCGGCAGGCCCACGATGCGCCGCACGGCCTGAAGCTCGATGCCGTTATCGGCGTAGCGCACCAGCGCCAGCGCCCCGCGGGCGGGCTGTTTCGCGGTCAGCGGGGAATCCGCCCGGTCGCACAGCACGACATCGCCGGCCAGCAGCGTGCCGCCCATGGCGTTCGTGCGGATATCCGCCAGCACGAACAGGAATCGCGCCGCCAGCGCGCCCGCCGCCAGCGCCAGAACCAGTATGATCGCCGCGCCGATGCGCGCCCGCCGCCTTGCGGCGCGGCGCAGCGCGCGGCCCATTTCGCGCCGGACCTGCGCTTCTGTCACCCGATCCTTCTGTCCGTTCATCGCCTGATCTTTCGCCGGCGCTGTTTTTTGCCGGTAGAAACCATCATCCACACCAGCAGCGCCAGCAGCATCGGCGCGGCCAGCACCGGCGACACCAGCACCGGGTCGATCTGCGTCGCATCGGCGACGATGCGGATGATCTGCTCCATTTCCTCGTTTTCGGTGCGCCGCCCGCGCACCAGCAGCCTGTGGGAATTGATCCCGTAGGGCGTGCACGTCACCAGCGTGCAGTAATCCTGTTTGGGATCGATGGCCAGGCTCTCCATTTCCTCGGGCAGCACGATCAGCACCTGGTCGACCTGATACGTCATGGTCTGGTCCAGCACGCGGATGACGAACAGGTCGCCCGCCTCCAGCTGGTCCAGGTCGGTGAACAGCTTGGCTGAGGGCAACCCGCGATGGCCGGACAGCACCGTGTGGGTGCCCGGGCCGCCGGCGGGCAGCGAGGAACCTTCGATGTGGCCCACGGCGATCTGCAGCACGGCGTCGTCGGTGCCGTGATACACCGGCAGCGTGCAGTTGATCTTCGGGATTTCGATGTATCCCATGATGCCCGTGCCCGTCACGTTCAGCAGGCTCTCGTATTCCTCATAATCCTCTTCGCTGAGCATGAACCGGCTCGCCTTTTCGGGCAGGGCCGCGTTGTATGCCCGGACCCGCGCCCATTCGGGCTCATAATCGGCGGGATCGACAGTTTCGATCTGTTCGACGTAATTGGCGATGGCGCGGCTCTGGTGGAAGGAATTCCAATAATCGCTGACGGAGGGATACAGCAGGATGCCCATGCCCAGAATCAGCACGAACACCAGCAGTATGGTAGAAAGATGCTTCTTCATGGCGCTCCCTTCCGCGGAATTCCGTTTCCCAAACCATTATAGCATTTTTCCCCATCCCGCCGCAACCGCGGTTCGGTGAAAAACCGGAGCGGACGTAGCCGCTCCGGCTGCCGTCAGGCGTCCCTCTTGCGCAGCAGGAGCAGCGCGATGGCCAGCAGCGCCATCGCCGCGCCCGCGATGGTATATCCCCGCGTGCCGGGGCCGCCGGTGTCGGGCAGGCTCACGCCCGGCTCGTTCTTGATCCGGAACATGGTGCCGCCCACCGTGACCATGTTGTTATAGGCCTCGCTGTCCGTCAGGGAGCCGTTTTCGTTGGCCAGCATCACCGTTCCGTCGGAGATATTGAAATAAATGTACTTGTTCAGGATGATATATCCGGCCGGCGCCTTGGTTTCCTCCAGCCGGTAGCTGCCGTCGAACAGCTCGGGCACGGTCACCCTCGCGGTATCCGGGTCGAGCGTAAGCCTCTCCGCCACCACGGTCCAACTGCCGTTCTTCAGCATCCACAGCCTGAATTCCGCGCTGGAGAGCAGCGTTTCGCCGGTCTTGTCGGTCTTTTGGATCGTAACCGTCGTCGACGGAACCACGTTGGTAATCAGCAGCGCGGGATCGTCCGGCGTGTTCGCGGTCATCATCGTGCCGTCGGCGTTCTTCCCGATCACATGCATCGTCCCGTCCGAACCGGTTTCGCCGATGATGTAGTACAGGTATTCCTTGCCGTTCTCGTCGTACAGGTCCAGCCCGCCGAGCTCGTCTTCCCAGTTGTTGCCGGCATTCAGCGTAATCGTGCCGTAGCAGATCGGGTTCCCCTGGGCGTCGTTGTCGGGCACGTACACCATGTCCGGCTCATCCGGGGAAATGTTCGGTTCATAGCCGGTATCGACGTTTTCAATGACGGTTTCGCCCTTCTTGACGATGAGCTGCCCCTCATTTTCCTCGCCGTCGCCCGATATGCTGTTCCACTCATCGTCAAAGTCGATTAACAGCAAGCCGCTGTCGGGAATCGTCAGCGTGATCGTATCGGACCTCCAAGTGGGTCCGGAGTTGTCCGGATACACCTGCAGGGAAACGTCTGCTTCGCCGTTGACGGAATAGGAGATCGACTCGTTGTATTTGCGCTTGAGCACCAGCGTGATGGTGTCGCCGGCCTTGAGATCGCGGTCGTTGACAAACACCGTCTTCTTGTAGTTCCTCAGGTACACCTTTACCCTGGCGGTGGTGTCTTCGCCGTACTGGAAGTTTTCGTCGGGAATCAGCTTGTATCGGCCGATTTGTACCTGGACCTCCGTCTTCAGGTGGCCGTCATATTCCGTGCCGTCTTCTTTCTCCCAGTCCTTGTGGACGATCACGCTGGTCTTGTCGGGCTTGTAGACGTTGTAGATGTAGAACTCCAGGAAGCGTTCGTTGTAGTCCGCGCCGTTTTCCAACTTGTACGGCCCCAGAACCTCCGGAACGCTGAAGAGAATGCCGTTCTCCGTGTTCTCTTCATCCATGTTGTAGTTCCGGGTATAATGCACCTTTTTCTTCGGATCCGAACTGTTCCTCTTGACGTATTCGGTCACGAGATAGGTATGGTCATACCGCCAAACCTTGTCCTTCTGGTCGGTCAGCGTCGGGCTGTATGAGGTCTCACGCACGGCGACCATGCCCGGATCGATGGTATAATCGTAAACCGTGCCGTAGCCGTCCGTGCCGACGGTGATGTCCTTCGAGGTGACGTAGGAATACTGTCCGTCGCGCCGGTTGCCGTCTGAATCGACGATGGTCAGCGTGCTGGAATTGCCGTTGACGGTGGGAATGAGCTGGTCCGTGGAATCCCTCGCGAGCAGCTTCTCCTTGACTTCGTCCGTCTCGGCCCAGGGATTGCTGGCATCGGCGATCGGCCGCCACCAGATCTGAACCTCGTTGCTGCTGTTCGATTTCAGGGAGAGCCGATGGCCGTACTCGTCCACGTCCAGCTTGGTGATCACCACGGCCACGCCCTCGGTCTGGCCGGAAAGCAGGAAGTCCATGCCGGAATTGCCGCTGGCTTTCCTGGGGATGATGCCCGTTTCATGGCCGTTTTCATCCAGCCAGCCCTTCCACCAGCGGTTTGCATTTCCGTCCCAATAAGGCTGCCAGCGCTGATTGGTAACGTCAAAGCCCTCAAACAGGGCGGGGCAGGAGTTGTTGCTGTCCCAGTAATTGAAGCTCGCCGACAGATCCACCATCGCCGTCGTGGTCAGCCGTTCGCCCTTCGCGTTGTACAGGGGAATGATCAGGCTTGGATCCTTCTGGTCATCCGGCGTGCCCTCCGGGTTCATGTCGATCACCAGATTGAAGGTCACTCTCTTCGTAACCGTGACGGTGTAATAGATCTTTTGGGCCAGGCGCTGATTCAGATACCACTGGTCGGGTTCGTACGGATCCTGGTTGTTGGGCAAGGGATCGGCGGCGGAGGTCCTGAAATGGCCCTCGATACGCACCTGGCGCGGCGCGTTCGGAACGACCTCGTTGCACGTATAGCCGGTGATGTAGAAGGCTTCGTCCTTGTTCACGCGCGCTTTGCCGTTCTTCGTAAACGCCGTGAGGGACGCGTCCTTGATGTCCTGCTCCGTGATTTCCACTTTCTGCTCCACGCGAAGCATCTGGTAATTCTGAATAATCTCCTCGGAAATCGGCTGGTGGTTCGCGTCGTAATAGGTCACCGGCAGAAGCGGGACGTACAGCGCCGCGGTCGCGTCGATGCCGATATCGATGTGATCGACGATATGGTTCCTGGCCATCTCGCCGGCCGCCGAATCCGTGGAAATCTGGTCGACCGTCGCGAAGCTCAGTTCCGCGGCCTGGCTCGGGTCGGTCAGGCAGCCGACCATATGCGCGCCCTCGCCCGTCCCTTCGATGCCGATATAATGGTAGATTGGGTTGCCATTCACCGTCTGGTACTGGATATTGCCGTTCCAGTCCTTGACCAGGTTCCCATTGCCGTCCACCTGCGGAACCTTGGCCATCAGCTTCCTGTCGTAGGGCGCTTCTATCGCGCTCTGCTGTTTTTTGTCCGCGTTGGTCGCGTCGACGGACAGCGTGCGGGCATCATCGGCCTCATTTTCCGGCACGATGATGGGATCCAGCGCCTCGGGGCGGTTGATGCCGGCAGGGGAGTTGGGATCCCTCCAGTCGCCGATCGTCCTGGAGAGGGAGGTATGCGACAGATAGTGCTTGCCGTTTTCGGTGGTGTACTGCCACATCATCGGGTTGTTTACCCGGAACTTCCCGTTCTGGTCGATGGTGATGGGTTCCAGGGAGCCGTCGTTCAGCACGAGGTAATAGTGCTCGACGGGGTTATTCTGCTCGTCCGTAACCGTCTGCTTCAGGATCACGAAGTAGTCCTGCCGGGCGACGTTGACATCCATGGACGTGATGAGCGTACCCGTTATGGAGAAGCTGTCCTGGCGATAGGTGATTTCGTTGCCGTCCGCGTTCAGCGCCAGGGTCTCGATCACCTCGGTGCCCGCGTCGGCGAAGTGGACGACGGACAGCTTGCGGTTTTCGTCCGCGTTCAGCGCTTCGTCGTAGACGATGCTCACTTCCACGGGCACGGCGGGCTCGATCTTTTCGCCGTCCTTCAGGATTTCGATATCGAAGAAGCGCGCGAAGGCGATGCTCTCCCTGGGGGTCAGCAGCGCGTTGGCGGACTGCGTCAGGCTGGCTTCATAGCCCAGCGTGCCGGGCAGCAGCTCCTCGGCGTACAGCTCTGCGCCCTCGGGGATGTTCGCGAAGTCGTTGTAGGTCACGGTGATGACGAAGCCCAGGCCGTCGGCAGTGATCACGTGGGTGCTGATCTGCGCGTCGGTGACGGCGATGGTGAACACGTCGCCGTTGTTCATGGTCACGGTCAGCGTCTCCTGGGTATCGAAGGGCTGCAGGCTGATCAGCGCCCAGTCCACGGCCTTGATTTCGATCGCGTCGATCGCGGCGATTTCTTCCTCGGTCAGCGCGTCGGAATACACGGCCTCCAGGCCCAGCGCGGCCTTGATCCCGCCCACGGAGGCGTCCTCGGTCACCTTGCTGACGGCAACCAGTTCGGGCCGGCTGAACACGGCGCTGTCGATGGATTCGATGAACGCGGCCAGCTCGTCGGCGTCGGTCCCGGGGTCGTCCGCGGCGATGCCCAGCGCCGCCACCAGCGCCTTCAGGCTGAGACAGCCGCCGCCGGGCATGCTGTAATCGAAGGTTTCGCCGTTCACTTCATAGTGGAAATCCACGGTGTAAACCACGCCGTACACCGAGAAGCTGTCGGCGCTGAACATCACGGCCTCGTCCTCGCGATCCGCGTCCAGCAGCTGCATCCCGCCGGTGTGGTCAAAGTGCACGGCCCTCACGTCGTCATCGGTGCCGTCGGCCAGCGTCACGCGCACCTCCACGGGCGCGGCGGGCTGGATCGGCTGGCCCTCGTACAGGATCGTGATATCGAAGAAGCGGGCCAGCGTGATGTCCTCGAAGCCGCGCAGCGCGCCGGCGGTCTCGGCCAGGCACGCCTCGGAAGCCGCGCCGGTCAGCTCGCGCACGTCCAGCTGGGCGTCGGCGGGAATGCCGCTGTCCGGGCCGAAGCCCACGGAGATGTTGTAGGTGGCGCCGTCGGCGGCGATGTAGCGGGTTTCGATGGTCTCGGTGACCACCACGGCGTACACGGAGAACGCGTCCGCCTCAAAGGCGACGGCGTCTTCGGAAGCCGCTTCGGCCTCGGGTTCTTCCGCGGCGGTTTCCACCGCGCCGTTCTCCGCCGCGACGAGCGCTTCGAGGATTTCCCCGGCGTTCTCGGCGGCGGGCATTTCCACGTCCAGGGCCAGCGCGGCGTCCGCGGACGCATCGCAGGAATCCACCACTTCGGCGGCGCCCTCGTCGTTCACGTGCACCACGACGGCGTCCTGGTTCACGTCCAGTTCCTCCACCGTCATGACCACGGAGATGGGGATCAGCGGCTCGATCTCCTCGCCGTCGACGTTGTAGAAGGAGATGTCCGCGGCGTGCACGCGCTTGACGTCCACGAAATCCTCCTGCACGGTATCGGCGATGCCGTCCAGCGTATCCTCGTCCCACACGGGCCGCACGACCATCGTCGTGCCCTCCGGGAACGCGCCCTCTTCGGCGGTGACGAACACCTTCATGCCGTCCGTCGCGCCTTCGAAGGTCTGGGCGGGCAGAAGCGGCGCTTCCACGATCTCTTCGGCTTCGATCTCCCCGGCCGGCGCCGGAACAAAGCCCGTCAGCGTCAGCGCGAAGCGGCTGCCGTTATCCACGATGATCTGCGTCTCATCGAAGGCCGCGACGGGGGTGATCAGGTAATCGTCCTCCACCGCCTCGACGGCGATCAGGCTCTCGTCATATTCGATAATCCATTCCGAAGCGGGCAGCGGTTCGGCCTCGGCGGGCGCCTCAGCGTCCTCGCCCCCGGCCGCTTCCGCCTGGACCGGCGCCGTCTCGACGTCCGCCAGCAGCGCGCGCAGGGACAGCGGATACTGACCGATGCCGGACAGGTCAATCACCGCGGCGTATTCGCTCACAGCGCTCTCCGCCGCTTCCTCACCAGCCTCCTCTTCGGTCTCTTCTGCCTCGGATTCCTCTTCGGTCTCGACGACTTCTTCGTCCTCTTCGGTCTCTTCTGCCTCGGATTCCTCCTCGGTCTCGGCGGCTTCTTCGCCTTCGGTCGCCTCGGCTTCCTCGGCCTCTTCTGCGGTTTCCTCAGACTCTTCCTCGGTTTCTTCCGCGGTTTCCTCAGACTCTTCCTCGGTTTCTTCCGCGGTTTCCTCTACGGTTTCTTCTACGGTCTCCTCAGATTCTTCTGCGGTTTCCTCGGATTCTTCCGCAGTCTCCTCTTCGGTTTCCTCGGACTCTTCAACAGTATCCTCAGATTCTTCTGCGGTTTCCTCGGATTCTTCCGCAGTCTCCTCTTCGGTTTCCTCGGTTTCTTCTTCGGTTTCTTCTTCGGATTCTTCTACAGTTTCTTCGGATTCTTCTACAGTTTCCTCAGATTCTTCCACGGTTTCCTCAGTTTTCTCTACGGTTTCTTCTTCGGATTCTTCCGCGGTCCCCTCGGTTTCTTCTACAATTTCCTCTCCGGGCTTTTCTGCTTCCTCGATCTGCCCGTCGGCCTCGTCCTTCTCTTCCTCCGCCTGCGCTTCGGGCTCGGGGACTTCCTCCTCCGCGGGCGCGACGGCATCCGTCAGCACAAAGGTGAGGATATCCGAATCGGTGACGACGGCGACCTCCACTCTCTCAAAATCGCGCAGCGGGACAAACGTGAAATCCCGCGCTTCGGGCTGGATGGCCAGCAGCTCCGCGGCGGGCGCGTCGGATTCGCCGTCCACCAGGCCGATCATGGCGATATCGCTCAGCTGCACCGGCATCTGGACGGTCTCAAGGACCTCGCTCAGCTTCACGGATTCCCGGCCGGCCATGGAATAGCTGTACGCGTCGGCTTCGGCAACGGCCGGTTCTTCTTCATCCTCCGGCAGCTCCGGCTCGGCGGGTTCGTTTTCGGCCGTGCCCAGCGCCACTTCCTCCAGCGCCTCCACTTCGACGTCCACCGCTTCGCCCTCCTGGGCTTCGGCCTCCGGCGCCTCGTCGTCGGATACGGGCCGCTGCTGGTAGCAGGCGTCGGTGTGCTCGTGCTGTTCCAGGCCGCAGATCAGCGTCGCGCCGTCCTCGGCATAGCATTCCGCGGAATGGACGTGCTCCTGCAGGCCGCACGCGGGGATGCGCTCCAGCGTATCCGCCTTGTATTTCAGCGTATTCATGGTAAACAGCAGCACAACGGCCGACAGCAGGGCGAGGCCCCGCCGAAGCAGCCGTTTCATCTTTTTCTGTTTTACCAGTCTTTCCAGACGGAATTCGTAAATATTCTTTTTGTTCATTGCGATCCCTTCTGTTTCAGAGCGCGTCCGGATGAGTCTGTCCTGCAAGGATCGGTCGGCGCTGTGCCTCCCGCATTTCGTATATATCATCGTTCGGCCTCGCGGGCCTTGCGGTCGATTTCACATTCAGGGCCGTTCCCTCGGGATCCGGCCGTGCGCGCCCGGGCGGCGCGCGGCATGGGGTTCGTTCGGCGCGGCGTCGCGCCGGAAAATGGATGTGGATAAAACCGGGAAACGGGTCTCCCCGGATCGGGCCGGGGAGACCCCGCCGCCGGATGCGCGCCGGCGGCGAAGGGGGTTAAAATCAGTCGTCCTTGGCGTTCATGCGGCGCTTGGTGACCAGCAGGATCACGGCCGCCAGGACCAGGATGCCGCCGCCCACGTAGAAGATCGTGGTGCCGATGCCGCCGGTGTCGGGCAGCTCGGTGCCCTTGTTGTTGATGATCTCAAGCGCCTGCGCATCCAGATCGGTCATGTTCTTGGTCACTTCAGTCGTTCTGCCACTGGTTACAGATTCAGAAACCACATTGCCGTCCTCGTCGAAATAGCGGTCTTCTGCGTAAGTCCAGATGGTGTGGGACATTACCTGCGGCTCAAGCGTGAAGGTGGAGGTCAGCTTGTTGTGGCCGGAAGGCGCAACCGTTTCTTCACCGATCAGATCGACATCCGACGCCAGGCCGAGGATGTAAAGCATACCGTCAGCGCCGACCTCGACTTCCGTGCCATAATCAGCGGAATCGGAAGGATCATAGGAAGAAACGAAGTACACGCCCTTTTCGTAATGGTTGGCAGGCGTCAGATCCAGGCCCTTGAAGTGGAACTTCGCGCCGGCCAGGGTGGAAGTGCCGTCGGTCTTCTTCAGCGCAGCGCCGTAGGTGAAAATCTCATGGTCGTCCGTCAGATGCTCGTCCCAGGGCGTTCCGCCATCAGGCGTATCGGTAACAGGCTGAATGTCAACGATATTCTTGTTGCCGGTGTTGGTAGTGCCGTCGATCTTCACGATCTGGGTCAGGGTCGCGGTATACGTAATCTCAATGCTGGTTCCGTTGGGATACTTGCTGGTCCAGTCATGAGCGCCAGTGCCCTTCGTCGCCCACGGAATGTCAAAGGTCTTGGTGGTGCCAAAGGTGGTAACGCCGGGGAAATTGGCATCCGTCAAACCGGTATCGCCGGTGGTGCCGGTATACTCCGTGGTGCCGATCTTGATCTTCGTCACCTGTGCGCGGGACAGGAACTGGGGCAGGGTATCCTTCACAGTGTACTTGGTAACGATCCGCGCTTCGCTGCCGGAGCCCCTGTAGTTGGGGCCGTTGAAGGTCACGGTATACGTCACGACATCGCCGATGCTGTAGTCCGTATCGCCCGTCTTAACGACAGTCACTTCGGTGGTGTTCTTCTCGTAAACGTCGCAGCCGTCCGTCGTGGTGGAAGTGCCGATGACCTTCTCGATGGTTTCACTTTTACCATCATTAAAAGTGCTGACGATGATATAGTAGCCATCCGTCAGGTCGGTGAACGCCACGGTGGAGCCGGTGCACTCGATTTCGCCGACCTTGGCGGAAGCGTTATGGGTGGCATAGTCCTTCAGGGCCGCCTGAACAGCGGCGTCAGTCGGAGTGCCGATCTTGGTGATGGCGCTGTAGGTGCGCTCGTTGGGCGCTGTGCCTTCGGTGATCGTCTCCAGCTGGAAAATCCCGGCGACATCCGTGGGGATCGCGGTATCGCCGCTCTTCAGGGTATAGGCGATATTGTTGCCGTCGACGGTCGCGTCAAACAGCTTGTAGATGGAATAGGTTTCGCCTTTCATGGCGTTGTGGACGGTGATGGTCTTGGTGCCGCCATTCCCCTGCCAATCGGCCAGGGCGCTCACCATGCCGGCAACCAGCATCAGGGCCAGAACCAGAGCAAAAATCTTCTTCATGTTCTTCTTTCCTTTCTTGTCTTATGCGCATTGCGCAGGGTTATCAGGTTTCATCGCGGCATCCGCGGGCTTGCCGCGGATCAGCGGCCTTCCCCGGATAGAAGGTCTTCCCCTTTGATTTGGTTTCATGGATTCTCTCCTCATTTCATTCATTATTGCATCGCCCGCCGGGCGATTGATTTCATCTCATGCCGTTCACCGGCCGATCCAGCCGATGCGGTCCAGCGGCCAGACCCGCATCACCACGCGCCCGACCACCTGTTCCTGGGCCACGCAGCCCACCGCGGTGTTGCGGCTGTCGGAGGAAGTGGCGCGGTGATCGCCCATCACGAAGATCTTGCCGTCCGGCACCTGGTAGGGCAGCGTGATGTTGCAGTCGCCGAAGGCCTTTTCTTCGATGTACGGCTCGTCCAGCGGCTCGTCGTTGATGAACACGTTCCCCTTCGAATCGATGTTCACCCATTCGCCCGCGTTGGCGATCACGCGCTTGACCAGGATCTTGTTGTTGTAGTAGAACGCGATGATATCGCCCTTCTGGAAGGCGGTTCCCTTGGGGGCCACCACGATTTCGCCCTGGTACAGCGCGGGCGTCATGGATTCGCCCACCACCTGCAGCACCGGCAGCGCCAGCATCGATACCAGCACGGCCACGGCGGCCACGATCACCAGCGCGCTGATGGTGCTCAGCAGCGTGCTGCGATAGCTTCGGCGATGCCGCTCGCGCTTCAGTTCGCCTTCCAGCTGCTGCACCGTGGGGCGGCCGATCGGTTTGCGCTTCATGCTTTCCTGTTCCTCCACAGCAGCCCGCGCCGCCTGGGTTCCTCCCGGGCCGGTTCCGCCGGTTCAGTCTCGGGCACGCCGGCCGGCTCCGCCGCGGTCCCGCCCTGCCGGGCCTGGGCGATGATGCGTTCGGCCTCCTGCCTGGCGCTGTCCAGCACGTCCTGGGCCGTTCGGCGGAGCTTCTCGGCCTCGGCCTCGGCCTCGGCCAGCGCCGCGTCGGCCCGGGACCGCATCTCCCCGGCGTACTGGTCCGCCGCGGCCTGGGCCGCTTCGAACACGCCGTTCAGCCTCAGCGATGCCTCCGCCACGGATCCGGCTTCCTGCACCGCGATGCCGCGGTCCTTCAGCGCCGCCTCCGCGCGCTCCAGCGACTCGCTCATTTCGTCGATCTGCCGCTGCTGGTCGATCAGTATCTGCAGCAGATCGTCCCGCCGGAGCTTCCGAAGTTCTTTATCGGTCATCGGTTCTCGTCCTCCGTCCGGGTCGGAAAACCTCCGATCCCCTCTGCCGTTCTGCGATAATCATTTGTTGCATTTAATTATTCCAGTGACCGAAATATCATTTTCTCGAAAGCCGTAATCACCCTATGGTATTCTTCTTGACGAAGGCCTTTGGGGCGAAAACGGTGGTTTAGTGTTTATGTCGCGTTAACGACAGATGAACGTGCGGGTTTTTTGATCGCGCCGCCCACTTCTCCGGCTCCCATGAAACCCCGACTTTTGCGCCGGTTTTTCAGGAAAATCCAGGTGGAATGGGTTTCCCTGCCGTTTCGTTACTTTTCACAAAAATATTATACCATTTTTTATCAACTTGCGTTATACAAAAAAACGACCACTTTTTGGATACGATGTCGTTTTGGCGAAGGTTTTGGGATTCCCGGCCATATTTAACACAAACTGCTCACTTCTCATTCTATGCTGTCATAATTCGGCCCATGCCAGAATGATCGTCGGCGCGGCGCTTCAGTTCGCAGGATTGGATCGTCCGCGGTCCGCTGACCCGGAAAAGCGGCCCGTTCCCCCGATCATCTATAATCCAAAAACCGCGCGGGCGCATGCGCCCGCGCGGTTTTCGGCCCGCCGCGTCACAGTTTTGAATATCCGAAGCTGTTCACCAGCGCGTCCAGCTTGATGCCGGCCTTGCACCAGGGGCAGTCCACGGCGTCGTGGGAAGCGTAATCGGGCAGGTCGTTGGGGTTGAAAAGGCTGCGCACGGGCAGGCCCGCCAGCTGGTCCAGCGTAGCGAATATGGCGGCGATGCCCACGGCCTTGCCGCCGTAATAGGCGATGGTTTCGATGGCGGATTTGGCCGTGTAGCCGGTCGTGACCGAAGCCATCAGGATCAGCACGTTCTTGCCCTGGATCATCGGCGCGGTGTTTTCGCGGAAGATCAGCTGGCTGCCCACGGTGCGCTCCGGCGTCAGCACGTTGATATCCTGGTTCTGGTTGATGCTCATGAAGCCGGCCTTGTTCATCTCGCTGGCCATGCACGCGGCGATGACCTCCGTGCCGTCCAGGCACAGTATGGTATCCACCAGCGTGTACAGCTTGTATTCCCTGGCCAGCTCCTGCGCCACCTTGCGCGCCTCGGACAGGCGGAATTTCTGGTTGGTCACGTCGATATAGTAATTGATGTGGCTGTGGCCCGTGGCGAAGTGGCCCTTGCTGACCTGCAGCTGGATATCCGCCTTCGACGTGGGATGCTTGATCACTTCCATGCTCATCCTGGTTCCCCCTCTTCATCCGGTTGTGCCGCGCCGTCTGCGGCTTTCTGTCCGTCTATTATAGCATATATGTTAATTTCCTGCAAATGCTTTTTCGGCCCGATTCAAAAAAATATGCGAAAACCGATAAAAGTATGCTTCCAGCATCCCTTTTGGCAGCGCTTTTATGTTATAATACAATGGAAACCGATGGAAGGCCCCGCCGGCAGCCCGCGCAGGGCTTCCGACGGTCCCAACGAGCGACAAGGAGGCATTCCCATGAACAAGTTCCGGCAGACCTGCAGTCTGTGCGGCCGCGAAGCCGAATGCACCGAAGTGATGTTCGGCAGGAACGCCGTCAACGGCAAACCATTCCCCGTCATGAAGAACAACGCCCTGATCGCCCAGAACGTCGTGCGGCTGTACGCCTGCGACGACTGCGGCCACACCCGCGGCAAGACGCCGAAATCCTGGATCGTGAACATCATCTCCCAGATCGCGATAATCGTCGGCCTGGTGCTGGCCATTCCCGCCATGGGCCGGTCCGGCAGATCGATGAACGCCGCCGGCGCGCTGGGGCTGATGCTGACGGGCGTCGCCTGGTTCGTCATGCTGATCTCCGGCTGCGTGCTGGTCACCAAGGGCGATTTCACCACCGGCGGCGCCTCCGGCCGCGCCATAATGCAGATGTTCCCCGTCATCGGGCTGCTGGTCCTGCTGCCCTCGGCGCAGCGCATCAACGATACCGCCCGGGCCGTCAGCGCGCTGAAGCCCGAGGTGGACAACCTGACCCGGGCCGACCAGGAGCGCGACGCCGAAATCGCCGCCAGGCTGGAGCGCGGCGATCTGGTCAGCGCCGAGGAAAAGGCCGCCTACGAGAAGCGCCAGTCCGAACAGAAGGCCGTCGAGGCCGA
>CACWVN010000051.1 GCA_902764285.1 uncultured Eubacteriales bacterium | reverse complement strand
TGTCCCGTCCACGGGAACATATCCACCGGCTGGGCCCATTCCACGCGGTATCCGCCGGCGCGCAGGTGCTTCACGTCCCGGGCCAGCGTGGCGGGATTGCAGGAGACATAGGCGACGCGGGGAATCGCCGTGGCGATCAGCGCTTCCAGCAGCGCCCCGTCCGCGCCCTTGCGGGGCGGGTCCAGTATCGCGCAGTCGAAGCGCTCGCCCCGGGCCAGCAGCCGCGGGATCTCCCGCGCGGCGTCGCCGCAGATGAACCGCGCGCGGCCGGCCAGCCCGTTCGCGGCGGCGTTCTTTTTCGCGTCCTCAACTGCCGGCGGCACGATCTCGATGCCCACGGCGGATTCTGCCCAGCGCGCGGCGGACAGCGTGATCGTGCCCGCGCCGCAGTAGGCGTCCAGCACCTTCAAGCCGCAGCCGGACCGAATCCCGGCGGCTTCCAGCGCCTTCCCGTAAAGCCGTTCCGCCTGAACGGGGTTGACCTGGAAGAACGACTGGGGCGATATTTCGTATTTCAGGCCCAGCAGCGTTTCCGACAGCGTTTCCGCGCCCAGGATCCGGTCGCAGCGCCCGTCCAGCGCGTGGGAGGGGCGCGGGTTCAGCCGGCAGTACCACAGCGATTTCAGCTCCGGCAGCACGTCGGTCAGGGCGGGGGAGAGCCGCTCGATTTCGGTTTGCAGCGGCGCGTCGCCGCACAGCACGACCATCAGTTCCCCGGCGCGATTCACCCGCGTGACCAGGTACTTCAAATGCTTTGCGGCGGGTATGGTTTCCAGCCGCGCGGCGAACCACGCCAGCGCCCGAACGCTCTGCGGGGCCTGCAGCAGGCAGTCCCCGAGCGGGATGATCCGCCGGCTGCCGCCGGCGTATGCGCCGATGACCGGCCTTCCGCCGGCAAACCCGATGGGGTATTCCGCCTTGTTGCGGGTGCGGTCGGGGTCATCGCAGCCGAGGGTCTCCAGCACTTGCGGCGCTTCAACGCCGCCGATGCGCTCCAGCGCGTCGGCGACGATCTGCCGTTTCATTTCCAGCGTCCGCTCGTATCGGATATGCCGCGCCTGGCAGCCGCCGCATTCGCCCGCGCAGGGGCAATCCGGCGCGATCCGGTCCGGGGAAGACGCCAAAACAGCACAAAGGGATGCTTCGCAGAAGCGTCCCTTGTCCTGCTCGATACGGATTTCGACTCGCTCTCCGGGGATGGCGCCCGGCACAAATACCGCGCGTCCGTCGGCCAGCCTGCCCACGCCCTGCAGCTGGGAAGCAATGCCGGTGATTTCAATGCGTTCCATGAAGATGTATCGCCGGTTGACAATCGGCTTGAACCTGGGTGAATCGGGCGCCGCGCCTACAGCCCCTGTTCCATCAAAAACAGGCGCGCCTCTTCGGCCTCCGCGTCCAGCGCGCGGATTTCGATGTCCTCGTGACCGCTGCCGGAAGAGAGCTGTTTCCGGTCGACCATGAAGCCGGCCTGGCGCAGGAGATCTTCGATGCTCCGGGCCTGCTGCTCGCCGCGCGCGATATAGATCACGCGCCAGAACCCCGATTGGTTCGGCCGCATGCGAAGCACCGCCTTTCGTAAAAAAACTTCAAATACATTGGTATCATTATAAAGCCTGGCGGAAGGGAAGTCAACCGCGCCGGGGCGCGGCCTGAAAAAAAGAGGGGCCGAAAAAGCCCCGTCCGACGAAATATCACGATAAATTACCATAAATGCGTTGATACTGTCCGTTTTGTCATGTAAAATGATAATCGGATATCTGGCATTACTGGCGCCCGCGGGCGCGGAAACGGAGATGCGCATTGAGCCTGGTCCATGAAGTAAAAATGACGGTCAAATACCTGCACCTGATCGTCGAGCTGGTCAAGCGCGATCTGAAGCTGAAATACCGGCGCAGCGTGCTGGGCTATTTCTGGAGCCTTCTGAACCCGCTGATGACGATGGCCGTCATGATGGTCGTGTTTTCCTATATGTTCCGATTCGACATCGAAAACTATCCGCTCTACCTGATCTGCGGCCAGACCATCTTCAATTTCTTCAACGAAGCCACGAACAAATCGATGTATTCCATTATTGAAAACGGCACGCTCTTGAAGAAGGTCTACGTTCCGAAATATGTGTTCCCGCTTTCCCGGGTGCTGTCGTGCTTCGTCACCATGTCGCTGAGCCTGCTGGCCATCGTGATCGTCATGCTGGCCACGCGGGTGCGGTTTCACCTTTCGATGCTGCTGTTCTTCGTGCCGCTGATCTACCTGCTGTTCTTCGCCAGCGGCGTGGGCATGATCCTCTCCGCGCTGGCGGTGAAGTTCAGGGATGTGACGCATCTCTACAGCGTGCTGACGATGGTCTGGATGTACGCCACGCCGATCTTCTATCCCATCCAGGCCGTGCCCGAGGGCGTGGCCCGGTTCATACGGCTGAACCCGCTGTTCATCATCATCGATCTGTTCCGCCAGCTGGTGTTGTACGGCACGATCCCCGGCCCCGCCAACTGGCTGCTGGGCGCGGCGATCTCGCTGGCCATGTTCCTGCTGGGCGGCGCGCTGTTCAACCGCATGGAAAAGGATTTCATCTATTACATCTGACCGGGAGATTATCAATGGACAACGTCATCGAAGTCAAAAACGTATCCATGCGCTTCATCATGGAGCAGGAAAAGACGGATACCATCAAGGAATACTTCGTGAAACTCCTCCAGCGCAAGCTGAAATTTTCCGGCTTCATGGCGCTGAAGGGGGTCAGCTTTGATATTCGCCGCGGCGAGGCCGTGGCGCTGATCGGCGGCAACGGCGCGGGGAAGAGCACCATGCTGAAGCTGATCGCCGGCGTGATGCAGCCCACGGGCGGCAGCGTCAGCATCCACGGCAGCATCGCGCCGCTGATTGAGCTGAGCGCCGGCTTCGACCCGGACCTGACCGGCCGCGAAAACATCTTCCTGAACGGGGCGCTGCTGGGCCACAAGCACAAGTACATGCAGGAGCATTACCAGAGCATCGTGGATTTTGCCGAACTGGAACTGGAGCCCTTCATCGATATCCCCGTGCGCAGCTATTCCTCGGGCATGATCGCGCGGCTGGGCTTTTCCATCGCCACGACCGTCGATGCGGATATCGTAGTGGTGGACGAGGTGCTGGCCGTGGGCGATTACAGCTTCCAGCAGAAATGCTACCGGCGCATGGAGGAAATGCTGGGCAAGGGCAAGACGCTGCTGTTCGTTTCGCACGATGCGGAACAGGTGAAAAAGCTGTGCAACCGTGCCATCTGGCTGGATCACGGCCTGCTGGTGCGCGACGGCCCGGCCGCGGAAGTGTGCGACGCCTATATGGAATGGATGGAGCAACAGGAGGGATGGTTTTACAGGATCTGCTGTTTCCCAATTGCGATACCTGTTCTGCCTTTGAAATGTATTTCAGGACGGACGAAGCGCAGAAACACGCGTATTACGACCCGGAGCAGGCCGTGATCCGTGTGCCCCAGTGGTGCCGGCTGGATACGGACACCGGCTTCAACAGCTTCTCCATCGGCAAATGGCGCAAGTACACCCGCTTGGACAACCTGAAGCTGCGCCTGGTGCTTTCCGGGGAATTCCGGGTTCGGCTGATCCACTGGACGCGCAGGAAGGGAAAGTGCGAATGCGCCGTGCTCTCCGAGCGCGTGTGCTGCGCGGAGACCCCGACGGCGTTCGAACTGGATTTTCCCGACGAGCTGGCCTCCCGGGGCGTCTATGGCTGCGCGCTGTACGCCGTGGGGCCGGAAAACGCCTTCCACGGCGGATGCTATTGTACGCGGGTCGACGAATCCGACCTCAACCCCGTGGACATCGCGCTGGATATCTGCACCTACAGGCGGGAGACGTACGTCGAGCGGAATATCGCCTTGCTGAACCGCGATATCCTCGAAAACGCCGATTGCGAAGCCCGGGACCACTTCGAGGTGTATATTTCGGACAACGGCCGGACCCTGGACGCTGCGCGCCTGTCCGTCGGCCGCGTGCACGTGTTCCCGAACCGGAACGCGGGCGGCGTCGGCGGCTTTACCCGCGGGATGATCGAAATCATGGATTCGCCCCGCGCCTTTTCCCATGTGCTGCTGATGGACGACGACGTGCTGGTGAATCCCGACGCGCTGCTGCGCACCTACCGGCTGCTGCGGCTGCTGAAACCGGAATACGCCGGAAAGACCGTGGGCGGCGCGCTGATGCGCCTGGACAGCCGGCATACCCAGTATGAAAACGGCGCCCGGTGGGACGGCGTCTATCCCAAGCCCGTCAGGCACGACCTGGACATGCGCCTTCTGGTAAACGTGCTGAAAAACGACCAGGAGGAATCCATCGACTACAACGGCTGGTGGTACTGCTGCATACCGATGTCAAAGATTGCCGACAGCGGCCTGCCGCTTCCGGTATTCGTACACCGGGATGACATCGAATACGGCATCCGCACGGGCAGGGATTTCCTTTTGATGAACGGGATATGCGTTTGGCATGAATCCTTTGACAATCGCTATGCCTCCATCATGGAGTACTACGACGTGCGAAACAATCTGGTCCTCAATGCGCTGCGCATGCCAGGGATCGGCCGGATTGGAGCCGCAAAGACGTTGATGCGCCGCGTTTATGGTAACGTTCTCCGCTACCGCTACGACGACTGCGATTTGGTGTTCAGGGGCGTCGAGGATTTCCTGGCGGGGCCGGAGCGGCTGATGCGGGCGGACGCCGAGGCGCTGCACAAGGAGATCGCGGCGAAGTCGCAGAAGCTGCTGCCGGTGGAGGAGCTGGACGTGCCCTTCGTCGAGAAAAAGTATCGAAAGAGTCTGAAAAAACAGAAGAGCTTTCGCAACCAGGCGCGCTTCCTGCTGTTGCTGAACGGGCTTTTCCTGCCCGCTACGGGCGAAAATGTCGTCGGGAACGGCACCTGCTGGCCGCGGAATTTCTACCGAAAGAGCGCCGTGCTGAACTATGACGAATCCACGCACCGCGGGTTCGTGACCCGCAGGGACCGGAAGAGATCCGTCGCGCTGCTGCTCAAAGGGATGCGCTTCGCCTTCAAGCTGGGGAAGGGCTATCGGCGCGCCGCGGAGGCCTATCGCAGGGCCCAGACTGAGATGACGTCCCGCGCCTTCTGGAACGGATATCTCGGTCTGGACAAATAGCAAAGCGCACGCGAAAGGGCGAATGACCTCGGTCATTCGCCCTTTCGCGTCCCCAGACGGGGGACGGATTGAAGATTTACATTGTTGATCTTTTCATTCCGAAGCCGCGATCCCGATGTTCTTGGGGATGCTGACGGAAAAGGTCGTTGCCTTTTCATCAGATTCGACGTCGATGCTGCCGCCATACTGCTGCAGGATTTCCTCGACGATGCTCAGACCCGATCCGTGGCCGTCGCTCTTGGTGGTGAACCCCATGTCGAAGATGCGCTCCAGGAGGGCTTCCGGGATCTTCGGGCCGTTGTTGCTCACGCGGAAGGTGAAAGCGGCGGGCGTCTCGTCCAGCGCCAGCGTGATGCGCCGGTTCACCGGCTCGTCGGATTCCAGCAGGGCATCCCGCGCGTTGTCGATCAGATTGCCCATCACGCGGCACATTTCCCATCCGGGAACGGGCAGATCCGGCCAGCCGGAACCGATGTTGATTTCGAATTCGATGCCGCGTTCGGCGCAGTCCTGGCGCTTGGCCGCGATCAGCGCGTTGACGGCGGGAATAGCGGTCTTGAGCGCGTTGCCGGTTTTTTTGATATCGCCGTAGACGCTCTCCACGTATTGCATCGCCTCGGCGGAATCGCCCAGCTCCATCAGCGAAAACACCACCTGGAGGTGGTTCATGAAATCGTGCCGCTGCTTTCTCAGCGTGCCGTTCAGATCCTCCAGCTGGCCGTAGGCTTCCTCCAGCATCTTCGCCTGGTCGGCGATGCGCTGGGCGTTCAGCGCCTCGCGGATATCCAGCGCCGCGCCCCAGGTGACGATCAGCATCACCACGGCCAGCGCCAGGATTTCAACCTGGCGGTCCAGCCGGCCGCTGAGAATCACGTACAGCAAAACGGCGGCCATCGTGCCCACCTGCAGCGCGTTGATGACCACGGCGAATCGCGCGGCCTTGCGGATATTCAGTTTTTTCCTGAACGAGCGTTTCATGCGTCAACACAATAAAACGGCGTCAATCCGAAGATCAACGCCGCGAGGTTCAAACGAACTGCCTTTCGCAGCGATCGCTTAGCGAAGCTCGGAGGTGCAGTGCGGGCAGCGGGTCGCGTCGTCCGCGATCTCGCCCTTGCAGAAGGGGCACTTGCGCGCTTCCTTGGCGGGCGCTTCGGGCTTCTTCGTCTTGTTGATGGCCTTGACGACGGCGAACAGGCACAGCGCGACGATCAGGAAATTGACGACCGCGTTGATGAAATTGCCCACCGGGATGCCGCCGGGCGCGATTTTGGAGAAATCGGGCTGGCCGAAGATCGCGCCGATGATCGGCATGATCAGGTCGCCCACCAGGCTGGTCACGATAGCGCTGAACGCGCCGCCGATGACGACGCCAACGGCCAGATCGATGACATTGCCCTTCAATGCGAATTCCTTGAATTCCTTAATAAGCTTTCCCATGGTAAATCTCCCTCCCACTTAGTATGTTACCATACCGATTTACACATCTATTATATCACTTTTTTGCGGCATCGCAATACTTTTTCGAGAAAAAACGCGGCTTTTTGATAATAATATCTGTTTTCCAACCCGATATCGCGATGCGGCGCGCGCTGGAAAAATATTTTTTTGCGCAGACCCTTTTCATTAAGGAATGATTATGATATAATAGTGACATGAATTGGACGCTGAAACGTTCCGGTTCCAAATTCAAAGGAGGATGAATACCATGAAAAAGCTCCTGGTTCTTGCTCTGGCGCTGATTCTGGCACTGGGCAGCTTTGCTGCGCTGGCCGAGGCTGTGGATCCCGCCACCATCGAGGACAACATGACCTCTGAAGACGGCACCTATGAGATCGCCTTCGTCACCGACGTCGGCGACCTGAAGGACAAGTCCTTCAACGAGGGCACCTACAACGGCGTGAAGCTGTATGCCGCCGAGCATGGCCTGTCCTACAAGTACTATCAGCCGGCCAACGGCTCCCAGGCTACCGACGACGACCGCTATGACGCCATGAAGGCCGCCGCGGACGCCGGCGCCAAGGTCATCGTGTGCGCGGGCTTCATGCAGGGCTCCGCACTGGCGAAGGCCGCTGCCGAGTTCACCGATGTGAAGTTCATCTTCATCGACGGCTGGAAGTTCGACGACCTGCCCAACGTCGTGGGCGTTGCCTTCAAGGAAGAGCAGTGCGGATACCTGGCCGGCTATGCCGTGGTCAAGGACGGCTATGAAGAGCTGGGCTTCTCCGGCGGCGGCGGCGGCACCAACCCGGCCTGCTGCCGTTACGGCTACGGCTTCATCCAGGGCGCGAACGACGCGGCCAAGGAAATGGGCAAGACCGTGAACATCAAGTTCAGCTGGGCCTATGGCGCTTCCTTCTCCGCTTCCGCTGAGCTGCAGACCCTGATCTCCGGCTGGTACGAGTCCGGCACCGAGATCGTGTTCGCCTGCGGCGGCCCCATGTTCGATTCCATCACTGCCGCGGCTTCCGCCAACGACGGCGCGGTCATCGGCGTGGACAGCGACCAGTCCTTCCAGTCCGACACCGTCGTGATCTCCGCACTGAAGGGCGTCAAGGAAGCGACCTACACCGTGATCGGCAAGGCGTTTGACGGCTCCTGGGATGAGATGGACGGCGCTATCACCCTCGGCATCAACGAGGACGCCGTGGGCCTGCCCGTGGACACCTGGCAGCTGGAAGGCTTCACCGTCGAGGATTACGAGGCGATGGTCGAAGACATGAAGGCCGGCAAGCTGGTTCCCGACGGCGACGCCCCCGAGGGCGACCCGAACGTCAAGGGCCCGTGGGACAACGTGACCGTGGACTACGTGGAATAATCGTTCGATCCGAAAGTGGGAAGGATATCATCCTTCCCACTTTTTTTAGCGCTGAGAACATTTTCCCTTGTTTTTTTGCCTTAATATAGTTATAATAGACGCAGGTTTTGTTTCCAAACAATATGGAAGGAGGTCGGGGCATGGAAAAGGCACAGGATTATGTCATTGAGATGCTCCACATCACCAAGGAATTCCCCGGCATAAAGGCCAACGACGATATCACGCTCCAGCTGCGCAGGGGCGAGATTCACGCCTTACTGGGGGAAAACGGCGCGGGCAAATCCACGCTGATGAGCGTGCTGTTCGGGCTGTACCAGCCGGATGCGGGCGTCATCAAGAAGGACGGCAAGGAAGTCAAGATCAACGACCCGAACGACGCCACGGCCCTGCACATCGGCATGGTCCACCAGCATTTCAAGCTGATCGACGTATTTACCGTGCTGGACAACATCATCCTCGGCGCGGAAGATACCAAGATGGGCTTCGTGCAGCGCAAGAATGCGCGCGAGAAGGTGCAGCGCCTGTCGAAGCAGTACGGCCTGAACGTGGATCTGGACGCCAAGGTGGAAAACATCACCGTGGGCATGCAGCAGCGCGTGGAGATCCTGAAGATGCTCTATCGCGACAACGAAGTGCTGATCTTCGATGAACCGACCGCCGTGCTGACGCCCCAGGAGATCACCGAGCTGATGCAGATCATGAAGGGACTGACCCGCGAGGGCAAATCCATCCTCTTCATTTCCCACAAGCTGAACGAGATCATGGAGGTTTCCGACCGCGTCAGCGTGCTGCGCAAGGGCCGCTATATCGGCACCGTCAATACCGCGGACACCAACCCGGTGGAGCTGAGCCGCATGATGGTCGGCCATGACGTGCAGCTGGTGGTGGACAAGGATCCCGCGCAGCCCGGCAAAGTGGTGCTGGACGTCCAGAACCTGCACGTGCCCTCCAAGCTGTACAAGCACGACGCCGTCAAGGGCGTGTCCTTCCAGGTCAGAGCGGGCGAGATCACGTGCATCGCCGGCATCGACGGCAACGGCCAGACGGAACTGGTCTACGCGCTTTCCGGCCTTGAAAAGTGCTCCGGCGGCGTGATCAACCTGGAAGGCCATGACATCACCCACGCGCCCATCGCCAAGCGCAGCGTCGCCGGCCTCAGCCACATCCCCGAGGACCGGCACAAGCACGGCCTGGTGCTGGATTACACGCTGGAACAGAACATGGTGCTTCAAACGTATGAAGAGCCGCGCTTCCAGAAGATGGGCTTCATCAAATTCGGCGCCGTGCGCGAATACGCCGAGCGCCTGATCGAGCAGTACGACGTGCGCTCCGGCCAGGGGCCGATCACAAAGGCGCGCTCCATGTCCGGCGGCAACCAGCAGAAGGCCATCGTGGCCCGCGAGATCGACCGCGACCTGCCGCTGATCATCGCCGTGCAGCCCACCCGCGGCCTGGACGTCGGCGCGATCGAGTACATCCACAAGCAGCTGGTGAAACAGCGCGACGCCGGCAAGGCGGTGCTGCTGGTCTCCCTGGAGCTGGACGAGGTCATGAACCTCTCCGACCGCATACTCGTCATGTACGAAGGCGAGATCGTGGGCGAGCTTGATCCCAAGCAGACCACCGTCGAGGAACTGGGCCTGTACATGGCCGGCGCGAAGCGCCAGAATAAGGAGGTGAGCGCGTGAAGACCTCTTTCTGGGATAAGGAAGGCACGAAATCCGTGCTGGCCTCGCTGATCGCCATCATCGTCGGCATGCTGGCGGGCAGCATCATCATACTCATCGTTGGCCTGAGCAACTCCAGCATGGGCCTTAGCGGCGCATGGGAGGGCATCCGCCTGGTCATCGGCGGGCTTTTCTCCACGGGCCGCACCGCGTCGGGCAGCCTGACCTTCGGCTTTAACCCCACCACGTTCGGCAACATGCTGTTCAGAGCCACGCCGCTGATCATGACGGGTCTTTCCGTGGCGCTGGGCAACAAGTCCGGCCTGTTCAACATCGGCGCGCCCGGCCAGTATCTGGCGGGCACCACGGCCAGCCTGTACATCGCGCTCAGCATTCCCACCACGTCCGTGCCCGCCTGGCTGGTGTGGCTTCTGGCGTTCCTGGGCGGCATGCTGGCGGGCGCCTGCTGGGGCGCGATTCCCGGCCTGCTGAAGGCCTATCTGAACATCAACGAGGTCCTGGCCTGCATCATGACCAACTGGATCGCCGCCAACCTGACCACATGGCTGTTTGACATCGGCAATCTGAAGAACGTGGCCGAGGGCACCAAGACCTCCTACGTCTACAAGACCACCTTCAACGGCGTGGCCACTTCAAAGCTGGGACTGGATAAGCTGTTCCGCGGTTCGCAGATCAACGGCGGCATACTGATCGCCATACTGATCGCCGTGGTCGTGTACATCATGCTCAGCAAGACCACGCTGGGATACGAATTGAAGGCCTGCGGCGCCAACCGCTACGCCGCGCGCTATGCCGGCATCAAGGACAAGCGCAACATCGTGCTGACCATGGCCATGGCCGGCGCGCTGGCCGCCGCCGGCGCGGCGCTGTACAACCTGGCCGGCAATACCGAGTTCTTCTGGAACACCTACCAGTCGCTCCCGGCCGAGGGCTTTAACGGCATCCCGGTGGCGCTGCTGGCGGTGAACAACCCCATCGGCGTCGTCTTTGCGGCGATCTTCATGTCGATGCTCAGTATCTGCGGCCAGCAACTGACGAATCTGACGGCCTTCAACGAATACATCACCAACGTGATTATCGCCGTGATCGTGTATCTGGCCGCGTTCATGCTGGTCATCAAGCTGTGGATCACCAAGCTGCGCAAGCAGCGCGGGAACCGGCGCGTCGCTGGCGGCGAAGGGAAGGAGGGCGCGAAGTAATGGCGTTTTTGATCCGACAAACCCTTGTTTACGCGGTGCCCCTGATGCTGGTGGCCCTGGCCGGCGTCTATGCCGAGCGCAGCGGCATCATCAACCTGGCCCTCGAGGGCATCATGATCTTCGGCGCGTTCATGGGCGTGCTGTTCGTGCGTACGGTGCAGCAGTGGGGCTGGTTCGCGGAGGCCTACGCGGCCAAGCACTATCTCACGCTGCAGGGATTTTTGCTGATGTCAATGGTTTTCGCGGCGGTGTGCGGCGCGGTCTTTTCAACGCTGTTGGCCTTTGCGGCCATCAACCTGAAGGCCGACCAGACCATCGGCGGCACGGCGCTGAACCTGCTGGCGCCGGCGCTGGTGCTGTTCTTCATCCGCATCATCGCCAACCAGAACACCCTGAACATGTACGAGGGCGACGCCGCGAGCTGGTTCATGCTGAAGAAGGCCATGTTCGGGTACGGCCGAAAGGAAGAAATGGGCTTCCTGGGCTCGACCTTCGTGGACAAAGTCTATGTGGCCACCTACATCTGCATCCTGGTGTTCGTGATCATGTCCGTGATTATGTACAAGACGCGCTTCGGCCTGCGCCTCCGTTCCTGCGGTGAAAATCCCCAGGCGGCGGATTCGTTGGGCATCAACGTGGTCAAGATGCGCTATTCCGGCACGATCATCTCCGGCGCGCTCGCGGGCATGGGCGGTTTCGTCTACGTGCTGACCACCGCGAACTGCTCCGCCAACGGCGATGTCGCCGGCTTCGGCTTCCTGGCCCTGGCCGTTATGATCTTCGGCAACTGGAAGCCGCTGAACATCAGCCTCGCAGCGCTGCTGTTCGGCCTGTTCAAGTGCATCGCCGCCAGCTACAGCACGCTGGACGTGAACGGCGACGGCGTGTATTACCTGAAGGAACTGGGACTGAACGCGAACCTCTACCGCATGCTGCCCTATGTGATTACGCTCGTGGTGCTGGCGTTCACCTCGAAGAGCTCCCGCGCCCCGAAGGCCGAGGGCATTCCCTACGACAAGGGCAGTCGTTAATCATCGAAGGTCCCACGCAAAGGCCGCCGAAAGGCGGCCTTTTTGCGTCGTCGAGGATTAAAACGTACATAGGATATGGTAATGCGATAAATGTTCGTATATACTGAATATTTTTGCCGTTTTTGCACGAAATACGTTGACAAAGGCGCATATATCCGTATGATTAAGGCGTGGCGCGGGCAGAGGCCCCGCCGCGACGCAATCCGATACGGGAGGGATTATCCTTGGATAAGCTGTTTAACCTACGAGACCGCAAGACCACGGTTCGCGCCGAGGTGTTTGCCGGCCTGACGACCTTCTTTGCCATGGCGTATATCGTATTCGTCAACCCCGCGCAGGTGGCCGCCGGCGGTGTGTCCGGCTGGCTGGTCGGCGCCGGCGCCGACGCAGCGACGATAGGGCGCATCTGGAACGCGGTGTACATCGCGTCGATCCTGTCGGCCGTGATCGGCACGCTGCTGATGGCCTTTTATGCCAAGCTGCCCTTCGCGCAGGCGTGCGGCATGGGTCTGAACGCGTTCTTCTGCACCTGCTTCGTGGCGGGCGCGCATTTTTCCGGCGTGGACGTGATGGACGGATACCATTCCGGCCTGGTCATCATCTTCCTGTCCGGCCTGCTGTTCCTGATTCTCTCCATTACCGGCGCGCGGGAATACATCGCCAGGTCGCTGCCGGATTGCCTGAAAAAGGCCATCCCCGCGGGCATCGGCCTGTTCATCGCGTTTATCGGCTTCCAGAACGCCGGCATCATCCAGGCGAATCAGTATACGCTGGTTCAGTTCACTGATTTCCACGGCGGCGAGTGGGCGACGGTCGCTCCGGCGCTGGTTGCGCTGATCGGCACGCTGATCATCGGCATCCTGGCCAAGCTGAAGGTGAAGGGGAACGTCATTCTGGGCGTTTTCGCCTCCGCGATCCTGTACTATCTCTTCCTGGGGAAGACCCCGGATTTCAGCATGAGCAGCGTCGGACAGTCCTTTGCCGATTTCGGCAAGTACGGCCTGGGCGGGCTGTTCAGCGGAACGGCCTGGAAGCTGGCCTTCGGCGGCGCCCATATCGGCGGCATATTCAGCGCGCTGATACTGATCATCACGTTCTCTCTCGTGGATATGTTCGATACCATCGGCACGCTGTACGGCACCGCCGCGCAGGCGAACATGCTGGATGAGCACGGCGATCCCGTAAACATGAACCGCGCCATGTCGTGCGATTCCATCGCCACCGTCGCAGGCGCGCTGCTGGGCACCTCGACCACGACGACCTTCGTGGAATCCGCCGCGGGCGTCGCCGAGGGCGGGCGCACCGGGCTGACGAGCCTGACGACCGCGCTGTGCTTTGTGCTGTGCCTGTTCCTGAGCCCGCTGGCCAGCGTGATTCCCACTGCGGCCACCGCGCCGGCGCTGATCTACGTGGGCGTGCTGATGCTGAAGAGCATCTCCCGCGTGGATATGGACGATCCCACTTCCGCGGTGCCGGCCTTCCTGGCGCTGATCATGATGCCCCTGACCTATTCCATCGCCAACGGCATCGGCATCGGCGCGATCGCTTATGTCGTCATGCGCCTGTGCACCGGTAAGTATGAAAAGAAAGACATCGTCGCAACCGCCATCGGCGTGCTGTTCATCCTGAAATTCGCGTTTATCACCATGTGAGCCTGCCCCAAAGGCCCCCGATGCGTTCGGGGGCTTTTTTTCACGCCATTTTCGCCAGTTCATCCCTCAGCTTGCCGATGATGCGCTTTTCCAGGCGGGAAATATAGCTCTGCGAGATCCCCATCATATCTGCCACTTCCTTCTGCGTGTGCTCCTTGTCCTCGCCGAGGCCGTAACGCAGCCCCACGATGTATTTCTCCCGGGCATTCAGCGTCTGGATCGCGCTGTGCAGCATCTGCTTTTCGATGTCCGCGTCCAGATCCTTGCTCACCAGGTCCGGCTCGGTTCCCAGTATGTCGGACAGCAGCAGCTCGTTGCCGTCCCAGTCGGTGTTCAGCGGCTCGTCAAAGGAAACCTCCAGCTTCAGCCGGTTGGTCTTGCGCAGGACCATGAGGATCTCGTTTTCGATGCAGCGGGATGCGTAGGTGGCCAGCTTGATGTTCTTGTCGGGGTCGAAGGAATTGACCGCCTTGATCAGCCCGATGGCGCCGATCGAGATCAGGTCTTCGATGCTGATGCCGGTGTTTTCGAATTTGCGGGATATGTAGACGACCAGGCGCAGGTTGCGCTCGATCAGCGTGGCCCGGGCGGCGCTGTCGCCGTCGTTGGCCCGGCGCATCAGGGCGATCTCCTCTTCGCGGGACAGCGGCGGCGGCAGAAGGTCGCTCCCGCCGATGTAGCACACCGATCCCCGGCGGATCTGCACGATCAGTCCAAAGATGGATTGGCGTATGGATTTCATGGCCATGGAAAGTCCTCCTTTATGTAGATCGTTTTATATGGAAAGGTGAGCAAATTCACAGGGCGCCAGCGCCGATGCGGGGCCGGGCAAACGGCCGGGCACGATGCCGATCCAGATGTCCGGAAGCGGCCGCCGACGCCCGTTTCTCTCCGCCCAGGCGGCGGCGGGCCGGAAGCAGGTCAGGCTGCCGCCCCCGCCCAGCGCCCCGAAGGGCACCTGGCGCAGGCCCGAAACGGGGATGAAGCCCGTCAGCAGCCGCGCTTCGGCGATCAGCACCGGCTGGCCGGAAAGCGGTTCCCGCAGGCGGTTCCCGGTGTCGATCAGGGCCTGGAAACGCGCCGTGCGCCCCTGGGAATACAGCAGGATGTTCACCTGCCAGCCGGCGCGCATCGGGTGCCGGACCCGCGACAGCGCGCAGAAGAGTAGAAGGCCGAAGAGCGCCCGGCACAGGGGAGGGAACGTCCGGCCCGCCTGGGGAACCGCGAGCGCGACCCCCGAGGATACGGCAGCCGCCGAAGCGAGCAGCAGCGCGGCGGTGGAAATCAGCCTTGCGTCCCGCCGGCCGACGATTATCGCGGCCGTTCCGGGCAGCAGCGCGAGCTGTACCGCGGGCGATGCCCATGGATCCGGATGAATGGCGGCGATCGCCGAGTAAGCGGTGCCCATCAGGGCGGCGGCGAGGGTGCGTGCATGGGAAAACGTGCCGCAGCTGCGCGCGACGACCCCGGCCAGCGCCGCGTCCATGACCAGGTTGACCAGCAGAAACCGCTCGATGCTCACGGGTCATCACCTCGCCGTATTATGATACAGGCGCCGCCGGCGGCATCTCAAGGATTTTACGTCGAATGATTCGATGAAAAGATCGACAAAATGGACCTGTATTTTCGGGCGGAATGGGCAAATTCGACGCGCGGCTCCCGCTTCCGGGAAACCCGCGGGTGCAAAAGGGCGGATAATCCGGCGCGCCGCGCGGGGTTCGCGGCTTTTTGCACGCGCGCGGCGGCGTCGCCGCCGTTCGACAAAAACATGAAATGTCGTCGGCAATTCCGGCGATTCGACACGTTTTTCACGCACCCGCCGCGCCGCCGGCACATAGCATGTTACGGGAGGCGGTAGCATGAGTTTTTCGGATATCAGGCGCAAGGACGTCGTGAACATCTGCGACGGCAGGAAACTGGGCAGGCCCATCGACCTGATCCTGAATGATTCCGCATGCGTCGAATCGCTGGTGGTGCCCGGCCGGTCCGGGGGATGGTTCAGTTTTTTCAGACAAACCCAGGAGGGGAACGTGATTCCCTGGAGCAAAGTGCGCCGCATCGGGGACGACGTGATTCTCGTTGAAGTGGATTCCGAACGTTTTGAGAGCTGAAAGACGTTAAAATAATAACAAAAATGCAATTTTCAGCCCCTAAAAGGGGGTTTAATTTAAAAAAAGGCTGGACTTTAGGTTATTTTTTGTGTATAATAAGGTATATGAGGTGAGAATAGGATGAAGTGTGCCTACTGCGGGTGTACCCAGAGCCGAGTGGTAGATTCGCGCCAGAGCGAGGACGGCACTTCCATCCGCCGCCGCAGGGAATGCGAAAACTGCGGCCGCCGCTTTACCACGTACGAACACATCGAACTCGTTCCGCTGATGGTCATCAAAAAGGACCAGACGCGCGAGGCATTTGACGTGGAAAAGCTTAGGTCCGGCATCGTCAAGGCATGCGAAAAGCGGCCGGTCTCCCTCGGCAGAATCGATGAACTGGTGCGCGAAATCGAGCGCAAGCTGAACAACCAGTCCGATTCGGAGATCACCAGTGAAAATATCGGCGAACTGGTCATGGAAGGGCTGAAGCAGTTGGACGAGGTGGCGTATGTGCGCTTTGCTTCCGTCTATCGCCAGTTTACGGATATCGAAACCTTCCGGGACGAATTGAACAAGCTTCTCGCCGATCTGAAAACGGGTACAACTGATGGGAAGCCCGTCAGATAATGCCAAAATACTTTGAGAGAGAGGTACGCACATGGCAAATGAACTGATTCTGGCCGTTGATGACGAAGCTCATATTCTTGAACTGCTTTCGTTCAACCTCGAGGCTTCCGGCTATCGTGTAGTTACTGCCGCCACGGGCGAAGATGCGCTGGTGGTTTGTGCGCATGAGCGCCCTGCGATGGTCCTGCTGGACATCATGCTTCCCGGTATCGACGGTATGGAAGTTTGCCGTCGCCTGAAGAGCGCTCCGACGACCGCGGATATCCCGATCATCATGCTCACGGCCAAGGGCGATGAAGTCGATAAGATCCTGGGCCTGGAGCTTGGCGCCGACGATTATATCACCAAGCCCTTCTCCGTGCGGGAACTGATTGCCCGCGTAAAGGCTCTGCTGCGCCGCGCCGCGCCCCAGAACGAAGAAGAGGGGATCCTGCATGTGGGCGGCCTGACCATAGACGTGGGCAACTATGAAGCCTTCCGCAACGGTGAAAAGCTCTCTCTGACGCTGAAGGAATTTGAGCTTTTGAAGCTTCTGGTTCTCAGCCGCGGCAAGGTGCTGACCCGCGATTTCCTGCTGGATCGCATCTGGGGCTACGAGTTTTACGGCGAGACCCGCACCGTGGATGTTCACATCCGCCACATCCGCCAGAAACTGGGCGACGATGCGCATTACATCGAAACGATTCGCGGCGTCGGCTATAAATTCAACGACAGGCAGGAGAATCGCCTATGAAATCCAGGGTCGCGTTTATAGCGACCCTGATTGCTCTCGTTCTTCTCGCGCTGTTGTTTTCGATCAACTGCTCCAAGCTTGCGGATGAAAAAAACGCGGAGATCGGCGAAGACCTGAATGTGCTTTGCGGCATTTCAGGCGCTGCGTTGCGCTCTCAATCCGCGGACGAACGCGCGTGCACGCTTAAGACCGCTTCCGCGGATTCCGATATCTTCCGTGGCCTGTTCTCGGCCGACGGTTCCGCGCTGTATGCGAGCGGCGAAGCCTGCGGCAGCCTTGAAGCGTCGGATATCGCCGTCGCTTCCGCTGGAAATGTCGCGATCGTCAGGCATGCCGGCCCCGATGGAAACCTGTATATATACGCCATCTATCAGTTTGATGATGGCGCATTTTTGGTGTTTGCGCAGCGGATGGCCAATATGTGCACCGTGCTGTCCGGCGATCCCGCGCTGATCCTGTTTGCCGTCGTCTTCGGCGTCTGCATGGTGCTGTTCCTCATCGTGCTGATCCGCGTCATGGAGCGCGAAAAGCGGGTCAGGTCCGTCATGCGGGCGCTGGACAGTTTTTCCGACGGCAACTACGATTCCCGGATCGAAGGCTTCTCCGAAAGGGATCCGGAGATAACGGAATACAACGCGATCATCAGCCGCATCCAGGATCGCATCTTCAAACAGAAGAACCGCAACCACGTGCTCAGCACCGTGATGTCGCAGATGCAGAACGGCATCGTCGCCGTCAACCAGGACCTGAACGTGATATTCATCACGCCCGTAGCCAAAAAGCTGCTCGGCGTGTCCGGGAACCCGGAGAACATGCATATCAACGATATCTCCAAGGACGTCAAGCTGGACGAGGTGTTTACGGAGGCCATGCACCAGGAGGGCGTCTACACCAACGAAGTGGCTGCCCGCACGGCCATGGGCCGCGGACACCGCCCGCTTCGGCTGTACGTCTCCCCGATGCGCCAGGACGACCAGGTGGTCGGCGCGCTGGCCATCGTCGAGGACATTACGGAACTTCGCAGGCTGGAACAGGTGCGCACCGATTTTGCCGCCAACGTGTCCCATGAGCTGAAGACGCCGCTGACGTCCATCCGCGGCTTTGTGGAAACGCTGCAGGCAGGCGCGATCGACCATCCCGAGATGGCGCATAAGTTCCTGAAGATCATCATGATGGAGACGGAGCGCCTGACCCGGCTGATCAACGACATACTGTCCATCAGCAAGCTGGAGTCCGGCAACGACGAGGTGGCCACCGAGCGCATCCGCCTGGACAAGAAGGCCTACGACGTGTGCGAGATGCTGTCCATCCACGCCAAGGAGAAGGAAGTCACCATCAACTACCGGATGAACACCGACCCGGTGTACATCATCGGCAATCCGGACCGCGTGGAGCAGCTGCTGATCAACCTGACGGAGAACGCCATCAAGTACAACAAGCCCGGCGGCTCCGTGACGGTGCAGGTGTTCAAGAGCGCCCAGGAGGCCAACGTCACCATCTCCGACACCGGCATCGGCATCGCCGAGGAGAACCTGCCCCGGCTGTTCGAGCG
>CACWVN010000050.1 GCA_902764285.1 uncultured Eubacteriales bacterium | reverse complement strand
TGAACGCGGGCGACTGGCTGCGCATCGCGCCGGAGACCCGCCGGCAGTTCTCCGCGGCGGCGGATTCCGCGATCAGCTACATCTGCATCCAGGTCAGGGAGAATTCCCTGGAAGAGTACACGGCTGCCGACGCGACGATCGAGCAGTAAGCTGTTTTGACAGGGCGTCTTCCAACCAGGCATCCTCGTACAGGAATGAACGCAGAATTCTCGAATCCTTCAAGCTTCGCTTAAGGTTTTCGGGTATAATAGAATCATCGAGCGGCTGAGAAGCGTAAGTCCAGATCATGGGCTTGCGCTTTTCTATCAAAATGAAAGGAGTGTTTTTCATGAAGAGGATTATTGCGATGATGATTTGTTTGATGATGGTATTCTCATTTGGGGCGCTGGCTGAACGCGGCATGGGCGGCCCGAACGGCGGTGGTCCTCGTGGCGGCGGCATGGGCGGTCCGGGCGGTATGGGCGGCGGCATGACCCAGAACGATGAGGAGATCCAGGCAGTGCTGGATCAAAACAGCTCGAAGTTTCAGCAGTTTACATTCACGGACGAAGAGACGGGCATCAGCTTCGAGTACAGCCTTTATGTCCCGGAGGATTACGACGCCTCCCAGTCCTACCCGCTGATCATGTTCATTCCGGATTCCACCGGCGCGGGCAAGAGCGCTGCGGAGATCGTCCAGCAATACTACGGCGCGACGGTGTGGGTCACCAATGAAGAGCAGGCAAAACACGCCTCCTTCGTGCTGGTGCCCGCGTTTACCGGCACTGTCACCACGGACAGCTGGGAGGCCGATCCCCAGATCGACGCGACGGTGAAGCTGATAGAGCAGCTGGAGGGCGAATATTCCATTGACGAGAACCGCCTGTACACCACGGGTCAGTCCATGGGCTGCATGTCCTCGTTGTACCTAAACAGCAAGTATCCCGACCTGTTTGCAGCCAGCCTGTACGTCTCTGGCCAGTGGGATATTTCGGTGCTGTCTGGTATGGAAAGCCAGAAGTTCTTCTACGTGACGGCAGGCGGCGATGAGAAGGCATCCGGCGGACAGGACGAAGTGATGGCCATGTTCGACGGGGACGGCGTCGCCTACAGCTATGGCACCTGGAGCGCGCAGGACAGCGCGGAGGCGCAGGACACCGCTGTGGAAGCGCTGCTTTCAGAGGGGCTGGACGCCAACATGATCCGCTTCGAGACCGGCACCGTGTTCAAGGAGGGTCAGAGCGGCATGGAGCACATGGCTTCCTTCAACTATGCCTACAAGCTGACCGCGGTGCGGGACTGGCTGTTTGAGCAAAGCAAGTAATTTCGTCCTTGTGGAGGACAGCCGAAAATCTTAATTTGACAAAACCGGTGACCTGGATAAAATATAGATACAGCGTGTGGCTAACAGCGTAAATCCAGTTGTGGCCCACGCTTTTCTATGTTTTGAAGCGCCTGCCACGGCTCTACCGGCTGTTGTCAGGCGTTATATTTTTGGATTCACCGGGAGGTAAGTTTTATGGAACACAGGGAAAACAGTTTTCTTGAGCAGGAACCTGTCGGAAAGCTGATGATGAAGTATGCCATACCCTGCATCATCTCGCTGCTGGTGGCGGCGCTCTACAATATCGTCGATCAGATCTTCATAGCCAACGCGAGCTATCTGGGCTCTAATGGCAACGCGGCCAATACGGTGGTGTTCCCGCTGACGGTGGTGGCCCTGGCCATCGCGGTGATGATCGGCGACGGCGCGTGCGCGTTTGTCTCCATCAGCCTCGGCTCAGGTCGGAGTGACGATGCCCATAAGTCCATCGGCAGCGCGGTGGTGCTGTGCGTGATACTCAGCCTGGCGGTTACGGTCCTCTACCTGATCTTCGCCAATGGCATCCTCACTGCCTTTGGCGGCACGGTCAATGCCCAGACCTTCAAGCAGGCGCAGAGCTATTTCTTCTGGATCACCGTGGGCATGCCCTTCTATATGTTTGGACAGGCCATGAACCCCATCATTCGCTCGGATGGCAGCCCGAGGTTTGCCATGGTCTCCACGCTGGCAGGCGCTGGGGTCAACATCATACTGGACCCAGTTTTTATCTATGTTTTCAAGTGGGGAATGATGGGCGCGGCGCTGGCCACCATACTGGGACAAATCCTGACGGCGATCCTGGCCATCTGGTATCTTTGCCACATGAAGGCCGTGAAGCTGCAAAGGAGCAGCTTCGGCTTTCATCTCAATCTGGCAAGAAAGTATCTGGCCCTGGGCATGACCAGCTTTCTCTCCCAGATCTCCCTGGTGGCAGCCATGATGGCCATCAATAACATGATCCAGAAGTACGGTGCGCTGGACGCGGTGTTCTCCCGGCAGGAGTACGCCCAAATCCCCATGGCCGTGGTGGGCATCGTGATGAAGTTCTTCCAGATCGTCATCTCCATCGCAGTGGGCATGGCGGCGGGCTGCATCCCCGTGGTGGGCTACAACGTAGGCGCGAAGCGCAATGACCGCGTCAAGGCCCTGTTCACCCGGCTTCTGGTCTGTGAATTCGCAGTGGGCGCGGTTGCGCTGCTTATCGTCGAATGCTTCCCTCGGCAGCTGATCGCCATCTTCGGCGCGGCCAACGAAAGCCAGGCGTATACCGACTTCGCCGTCAAGGCCTTCCGCACCTACCTGTGCTTGATGCCCCTGGCGACGGTGAATAAGGGCACCTTCATCTACCTGCAATCAGTGGGCAAGGCGTTGGCCTCGACCCTGATCTCCCTGATCCGCGAGGTGGTGTTCGGCGTGGGCTTCGCTCTGCTGCTGCCCCTGCGGTTCGGTCTGGACGGCGTGCTGTACTCCATGCCGGTGTCCGATCTGCTGACGTTCGTCGTGGCGGCCTTTGTCCTCGCGGCGACCTATCGGCAGCTTTCCTCACCTTCCGATCTGCGGGAGGCAGGGAAGGCGGTCGTTGCGCAAATTGGTTAAAACACGTCGAAAAAACACCAACACCGTCATGATGGCGGGCGGCAGCGTCCTGCCCGATTCATCACAGCGGGAAGGCGATCGCTTCGTCGTACAGCTTTTTCAACACCTTCAGAAACGACGCGAGGCTCGCCCTGCCGTCTTCCTTGTGGGTGCACAGGACACAGGAGAAGCGCTCCTCACAGTCGAAGGGGATCCAGGCAAACTGGCCGCTGTGGTCGTTCAGAAAACCGGGGGCAAGGCAGATGCCCTTGCCGGCGGCGACGTTGACGCGGGTCGTGTCGTGGTCCGGGCTGTTGAAATACTGGATTTTGCCGGAGGCGATCAGGCGGTGCTGAACGGCCCTCAGCGCCGGGGGTGAGCCACCGCCCACCATCAGCGTGCGCCCGTACAGATCCTCCTCGCGGATCATGTTTTTTACCGCGAGGGGGTCGTTTTTGTCCGCGATCAGGTAGATGCGGCTCTCGAACAGGTCGTGCACAGAGATGCCCGGAATCTGCCGCGTCTGTTCCTTCAGGGCGAACAGGATATCCACCTCGTTGCGCAGAAAGGCCTCGACGCCGTTTTCATACTGAAAGACGGGCGTGATCTGCACCTCCGGGTGGGTTTCCCCGAACAGCCGCATGGCTTCAGGCAGGAAATAGACTGCCTGGAACACCATCAGGCTGATGGAGATGCTGTCTGTGTACTTCGCGCTGAAATTCTGGCCCTGCTCGATGGCGCGCTTCAGGTCCTCGCGCAAATTCGCCAGCGTGGCGACGAACTGCGCCCCGGCCGGCGTCAGGGAAGCGCCCCTGCCGCTGCGCATGAAGATTGCAAAGCCGATCTCCTCCTCCAGCAGCCTGATCTGATAGGAGAAGGTCGGCTGGCTGACAAACATATTCTCTGCCGCCCGGCTGAAATTCAGCGTATGGGCCAGCTCGATGCAGTAGTCGATCTGTTTCGTGGTCATGGCGGCCCCCAACTATTTAATATTTGAATCAATTATACAGCATTAGAATTGGACTTTGCAATATCTTTGACGTATAATTGAACCATGAAGAACAGATTTGGAGGATAAAATCATGGCCAAGACTTTGATCGCATACTTCTCCCGCGCGGACGAGAACTACTTCGGCGGCGCGATGCGCTATGTGAAGGTGGGCAACACGGAGATCGTGTGCAGCCTCATGAAGGAACTGATCGACGCGGACAGCTTCAAGATCGAAATGAAGGAGCCCTATTCGCCGGTCTACATGACCTGCATCGAGGAGGCCAAGAAGGACCTGCGCTCGAACGCCAGGCCGGAGCTGGTGTCCATGCCGGAATCCATCGACGGGTACGACACCATCATAGTGGCCTATCCCAACTACTGGGGCACCATGCCGATGGCGGTGTTCACTTTCCTGGAGGCCTTCGACTTCTCCGGCAAGACGATCTTGCCCCTGTGTACCAACGAGGGCAGCGGCATGGGCTCAAGTGAGCGCGATATCAGGCGCGCTTGCCCCGGTGCGACAGTCAAGAGCGGGCTTTCCGTTACTGGCAGCGCAGCCGCAAACTCAAAGGAAGCCGTAAGCCGCTGGCTGTCTGCAAACGGTCTGTTGTGAGGAGGTTGCCACGTGGATTACGAAAAGGGTTACGTCTATGATCTGATGGATCAGGGTGGTCCTACCGACAACAGGGAACCCTATTTCAAAGAGGCTGTGGAGGAAATGATGCGGGCGCGGACGCTGTGCGCGAAGGCCAACGCCACCCTGCCCGACGATCCCGGCTATGTATCCTATCTGGAAGAGCTGTTTGGCCGGAAGCTGGATGACGTGCGCATACTGACCCCTTTCATCTGCGATTTCGGCAATCGCGTGAAGTTCGGCAAGGGCGTGTTTATCAATCACTCCGCGATCCTCTCCGCCTCCGGCGGGATCGAGTTTGAGGATGGCGTGATGTCCGCGCCGGGCCTGCGCATCGCCACGATCAACCACGACATGAACCAGCGCCACACAAAATACACCTACGGCAGGGTGCTGGTGAAGAAGAACGCTTGGCTGGGCATGAACGTCACCATCTGCCCGGGCGTGACTATCGGGGAATACGCAGTGGTGGCGGCAGGAGCCGTCGTCGCAAAAGACGTTCCGGATTATGCCATTGTCGGCGGCGTGCCCGCGAAGGTCATCCGCTATCAGGACCCGTCGGAACAAGAGGAATGATTTGAGGAGGATGAACATGGAAACCATCACTTTGAACAATGGCGTCAAATGCCCCGTGATCGGCATCGGAACCTTCATGCTCTCCCCGGCAAACGCGGAGAACAGCGTGCGCGAGGCCCTGAAGATGGGCTATTCCCTGGTGGACACGGCAAACGCCTACGTCAACGAGCGCGCGGTGGGGCGCGGCATGAAGGCCAGCGGCGTGCAGCGGGAGGATATCTTCCTGTCCACAAAGCTCTGGCCCAGCGAGTATGAAAATCCCAATGCGGTGGACGAGACGCTGGAACGCCTGGGCGTGGATTACGTGGATCTTCTGTACATTCACCAGCCCGCGGGGAACTGGCTGGCCGGCTATCGCCAGCTGGAGAAGGCGTACAAAGAGGGCAAGGCGAAGGCCATCGGCATCTCCAACTTCGAGGGCAAGTACATCGAGGCGCTGGAGAAGGAATGGGAGATTGCTCCCCAGTTCATCCAGGTGAAGCGCACCCGTATTACACCCAGAAGGAGCTGCGCGTCACCCTGGACAAGTACGGCATCAAGCTGATGAGCTGGTATCCCCTGGGGCACGGCGACAAGTCCCTGATCAGCGAGCCGGTTTTCGCCGAAATCGGAGCGAAGTATGGCAAATCCCCGGCACAGGTCATCCTGCGCTGGCACACCCAGATGGGTTTTGCAGTGATTCCCGGCAGCCGGAACGTCGACCACATCAGGGACAACCTGGACATCCTGGACTTCACGCTGACAGACAATGAGATGGCCGCCATCGCGCAACTGGACAAGGGCGTTCGCTATTACCACCGCACGGATGAACAGCTCGTACAGTTCGCGCTCTGGAGACCGGATTTCGAGAAGGCATGAGGCGAATTGCGATCATACTGCTGGCGCTGCTGCTCTGCAGGTTGGCGCTGGCGGAGGAAACCGGTATGAAGTATGATTTTTCCACCTTCACCAATGTGACGCAGAAGGGCATTGATACATCGACACTCAATGAAGATGAGCTGTCCGCTCTGTACCAGGCCGCCCGCTACTGCCAGGCTATGACCGAGGCGGACATCGACACCATGCGCGAGATCGTCTCGGAGGACATGAAGTTCGTCCATATGAGCGGCATGACCCAGACCCGGGAGGAATACTTTGCGGATGTGGCGGACGGCAGTCTGACCTACTACGCCATCGGCATGGAGGACCCCGTGGTGAAGGTGGACGGCGACATGGCGATGGTGACCTATACCTCTGCGCTGACCGCAAACGCCTACGGAGCGCGGGGCACCTTCCGTATGAAGGGGACACACTATTACCGGAGAAACGACGGAGAATGGGTAGCGATTAACCGACCCGAATAAAGGAGTATATGTATGAAGAAGCTGATTGCCGTTCTGTTGATGCTTTGCCTGCTGTGCGGCGTTGCGATGGCGGAGACCTCGCCCCGAATCCTGATCGCCTATGTCTCCCGCGCAGGGGAGAATTACAACGTGGGCGTCACCGACCCCGACTCCGCCAGCGCCGCCTATGCCGGTTATATTGAGAAGGGCAATACTCAGATCGTCGCGGAGACCATTGCCGAGCTGACCGGCGGCGACCTGTACCGCATCGCGACGGTGGAGCCCTACCCCGACGACTACGCCTCCATGTTGACCCGCGCACGGGAGGAGTTGGATGCTGACGCCAGGCCGGAGCTGGCGGGGGAGCTTCCGAACCTGGACGACTACGACATCATCATGATCGGCTATCCCATCTGGCACGGCGCTACGCCCCGCCCGGTGCTCACGTTCCTGGAGAGCTATGACCTGTCCGGCAAGAAGCTGGTTCCCTTCAATACCCACGAGGGCAGCGGCCAGAGCGGAACGGTATCCGAAATCGCCGCCTCCGCGCCAGGCGCAGAGATGCTGGACGGTATCGCCATTCAGGGCAAGGTGGCCCAGGAGGACGCGGAACACACCGGCGAGATGCTTGCCGACTGGCTGTGCAAAACAGGATTGTACTGATAAAAACCTGAACATAGAATGATTCCCTGCCAGCTTTGTGATACACGGAAGCTGGCAGGGCTTTGTGCTTCATTGGTGATTCTCAAACAATTATCCAATACTGGTTCAACAACGCCGCGCTGAGAAGATTATCCGTGTTCTGCCTTATCTTCCTGATCGGAACCATGGGCGGTGCGTTCTATGCCTTTTATGTCATCTGCGGTATCGTTCGAGACGCGCTGCTGTGAGCATCGGCCGGGTTGAAATCGGCCGATCATTGCATACAGATGTCGTTCGTGCTATAATGCCTGTACTATCAAATATCCAGTTTGACGAGGTTTGTTATGGCAGGTATCGTGCTCATTCCCCTGACTCCCGATGATCGTGAGCAGTTTATTCGGGATAATCAGGAGGCGTTCAACTATGGGGCATTGGAGGAATTCGGTCGCAGAGACGATCACTTTGAGGAAGAAGGCGAAATCATCTCCCGCGAGACCATCGAAGCATCCATAGGCAGCGGTGAGGCTTATCGGATCATGCAGGACGGCCAGCCGGTCGGTGGCGTGGTCATCAAGGTAGACGGGGAACGAGGCGATCTCGATCTGCTGTTTGTATCTCCAAAGGTTCACAGCAGAGGCATCGGCTATGCCGCATGGTGTGCGGTAGAGGGCCTGCATCCGGAGGTGACCGTCTGGGAAACCGTTACACCTTATTTTGAGAAGCGGAATATTCATTTCTACGTCAACCGTTGTGGCTTTCATATTGTGTGCTGTCTTCAGATTACAGCGAGATCCGGGTGATCGGCGCGGGCGCGGACGCGGTGGACATTGCATTGATCAACCTGTGCCAGCGCGGGGATATCGTGGTCACTCAGGACTACGGCGTGGCTGCATTGGCCCTTGGCAAAGGCGCGAAGGCCATCCACCAGAGCGGGCGATGGTACACGGACGAGAATATAGACGGGTTATTGATGGAGCGCCACATGGCGAAGGTCGCCCGGCGCAGAAGCAAAAACCACCTGAAGGGCCCGGCGAAGCGGACCGACGAGGACGACCGGCGGTTCGAGGAGAGCTTCCGGAGGCTGATTGATTGCAGCCTGGGACAGGAGGGCGAGCGATGAAGCTGTGGTGCTTCGGGGATTCCAACACCTATGGCTACGATCCGCGCGGCTTCTCCGGCGGGCGGTATGCCGCGCCCTGGCCGGAGCTGCTGGCGGAGAAGACCGGCGATCCGGTCGTCAACGACGGCAGGAACGGGCGGATGATCCCCGGCCGGGAATACGAATTTACCCAGTTCCGCAGGGACGCGGAGCGGTATGGCGCGGACGCGCTCATCGTCATGCTCGGCGCCAACGACCTGCTGAACGGCGCGACCGCCGGGGAGGCCGCCGCGCGGATGGCGGCGTTCCTGAACCGGTGCGGCCTGCCGCGGACGCTGCTGGTCGGCCCGCCGCCCATGCGGCGCGGCGCGTGGGTGCCCGACGACGGGCGCGTGGCGACATCGCGGGCGCTGGAGCGGCGGTACTTTCGGGAATTCGAAGCGATGAAGGCGGAGCAGGCCGTGGAGGCGGGCGCCATCTATCACTACGACACGCCGCTGCTGGTGGCACACGAAACGGACATCCTTCGCCGCGCGGGGTTTCGGGATGTGGACATCCTGCATCAATGGGGCGTCAGCACTTATACGGTCTGCGCGAGGAAATAAAAACGATGACCCGGGATCTGGAAAAAATGAGTAAGTGAATGGGAAAGAAATGATCTGAAATGAGCCTGGAAGAATTATGGCAGTTATTTCCTGTAATTCTGACAGAGCATAAAGAAGTACAGATTCCGGTTTGACGAGGTGCCATAACGGCAAAACCGCTGCGGCTTTCCTATTCTCAAAAAAGGAGCACACCATGGAACGATTGCTATACCTGGACGGCGAAAATTACACCGACGATCTGCCCGAGATCGTGCGGACGGCGGTGCGCGGCATCATCTTTGTGGACGGGAAGCTGCTTCTCATCGAAGACGACAAGAATGAAGTGAAGCTGCCCGGCGGCGGCCGGGAGGAAGGGGAAACCGACGTTGAGACGCTGATTCGCGAAGTGCGCGAGGAAACGGGCTGTACGGTCATCCCCGAAACGGTGCGCCCGTTCGGTTACATCGAGGAAAAGCGCAGGAGCTTCCACGAGGACTGTATATGGCACCAGTTCAGCAGGCTGTATTTCTGCGACGTCACCGATGAACGCGGCGACACGGAGTATTCCGAAAACGAGAAAAAGCACGGCATGCGGTTCAGGATGTACACGATCGACGAAGCCATCGCCAAGAACCGCGCGATGCTGGATCAGATCGGCGCGCTCGCATGGAACCAGAGGGAGTACAGGACGCTGCTGCTGATCAAGGCGCATATGGAAAAAGGAGTCAGCTGAACCATGGTCGCAATAGCTTTATTCTGATCTGACGAGGTGTTATGATGGCAAAAGTATCACTGGTTCCCCTGAGACCCGACGATCGCGAGCGGTTCATCCGCGACAATCAGGAGGCGTTCAACTACGGCGCCCTGGAGGAATTCGGCCGCCGGGACGATCACTTTGAGGAAGACGGCGAGATCATCTCCCGCGAGACGATCGAAGCCTCCATCGACGGCGGCGAGGCCTACCGGATCCTGCAGGACGGCCGGCCCGTCGGCGGTGTGGTCATCAAGGTGGACGGGGACCGGGGCGACCTCGATCTCTTGTTCGTGTCCCCCGGGGCGCACAGCCGGGGCATCGGCTACGCCGCGTGGTGCGCGGTCGAACGCCTGCACCCGGAGGTGACCGTCTGGGAAACCGTCACGCCCTGCTTCGAGAAGCGGAATATCCACTTCTACGTCAACCGCTGCGGGTTCCACATCGTGGAGTTCTACAACAGCCACCATCCCGACCCGAACGATCCGGACGCGGGAGAGGCGATGGACGACCAGTTCCCGGAGGGCATGTTCCGGTTTGAGAAAGTGATAAAACAGGGGGATGGAAAGTGAAAAGGATCGCTGCCGTTTTGCTGACGGTGATCGCGCTGCTGACTGCAATCGCATTTTCTGAAGGGGCCGCCCCCGCGGAGACATTCGAAGGCTCCCGGCTGATCGGCCTGCTGATCACCAGAGAGGACCTGTCCGCCTATGTCGGTGAAGACGGCGTCCTGTTCGCCTCGTGTACACAAGAGGGAGCGGACGCCGAGCCGGAGTATTCCTTTGGGGGAATCGACGGGCTTCGCCTCCTCTGCTTCACCGTCCCGGAGGAAGCCGGGGAAGGCCGCCGCGTCGTTTCCAACGTGGACGACGGGATCTCGGCTGTCGATTTTGAGATGAGCGACGACGGCGGCTCCGTCAAAATGGACGCGACGATCAGCGTCGTGCCGGGTCAGGCGGACGCATTCTACTTCTACAATCCCGTGCTGCTGGCCGCCTCCGGACAGGTGTTCGCGGTGCCGGGTGACTTCATGGCGGTGAGCGCCGAAATGAATCCGCCGGGCTCCTCCGTCGGCCAGACGATCCGGGATGAACGGAAGCGCGCGGAAGACGGCGACGAAATCACCGACACGACGGTCGTGAGCCTCCAAATCAAAGCCGTCCGCAAACCGTTGAAGATCCGGCTGCTGCAGTTTGACAGGGCGCATGGATTGCTGCAGAGCGAGGAATTCCTGCCCGGCGCCGTGCCGGAGCGGATCATCCCCCAAACCGAAGCGGACTATCTCCTCGTCGAGACCGAGGAGGAAGTCCCGGACGGAACGCCCTTCACCCGGCGCGAGGTCATCGGTCGGGACGTGGATTTCCTGAATACGCTTTCCTGCCGGGACGACGGCGTTTGCCTGCCCCATTACCACGACGTTCTCTGGGACGCGGTCGTTCCCGGGGAGGATTCCATCAAAGATACCGTCGCGGGAAACATCAAAACCTACCTGGAGATGACCGACGGGACGTGGATGTGCGACGGCTACGCCTATCGATACCGGCTGGAGATCAAGGGACGGATGCCGAACGCGGCCGCGGATTCAACCTTCGTGTATTTGAGCAATATCGGGGAAATATCCTTTGAACAGGCGTATATGGCCGCGGGGTTGAGCAGCGATCTGGAGGATTACTTTTCCCCCGGGGAAGCGGTTTTGGTGGAAATGAAATGATATACCGACGGACAGGCGATCAAAAAACGACCTTTCAGACCGCGCCGGGCAGGAAGAGGGACGAAGGATGCTGTTCCTTATATGGCCATGATACAGTTCATCCCGCCGAATCGCAGTCAATCCGGCGGGATGATCCGTCATTCCGGCGCGCAGAGGGCGCTGTTACAGCTTTTTCCCGGCCTCGGAACGAATTCGGTGGCGACTGCGCAGAGAATGGCGCCAACCAGATCCATCCAGATATCGAACTTGAAGGGTTCATGCTTCAGCAGCGAAACCACCAGCGAAATGCAGGTAAACAGCGCGATATACCCGACGCTCATCAACGCGACCTTTTTGATCCTTTCCACAACGACGTCCTCCTTTTCACACATTCGGGGATTTGATTCATTCGGGGTTATACCACACAAACGCGATACGCACAAGGACCGGAAAACGAAACGCTCTGCGCAGGGACGGGAAAGCGAGGCAGAAGATGGTTTTTGAGGGAATCGGCCGGACGTTTTCCACCGCGAACGAACGGCAGTATGAGACGATCGGGGCGTTTTGGGACGAGCTGTCGGCGAAGTACGGCCGGGAGAACCTGCGGGGCCTGGGCTACGGCTGGACGGAGCAGACCATCGAGTACGTCATCGGCCTGAAAAACGGCAGGATCGACGGCGCAGACCGCGCCGTCGGGCTGCCGGACGACGGCTGGGATTCCGTCCGCGGCCGGACGGAGCGGCTCGGGCAGATCTACGGGGAGATCTACAGGGGCGGCCGGCTGAAATATGAAATCGAGTGCTTTACCGACGAAGGGGATTGCGAGATCCGCTTCCTGCGGTGAACGGACCGGGGAACGGAAAACACAGGAGGACGGGGTTGTTCAGGATTCCGCCAGAAGACCGCGGCGGGGGAAACCTCTCATGGCCGCCGGCTTCCGCTTTCCGCGCCCGTCATCCTCCGGTATGACGGCCAAAACAGCGGCAGGTCACGCATGATTGACAAGAATCGACACAAGTGTTAATATCATGTTGTGTAGGCGAAAAGCCGACATACAGATAGAAGGGGGTTGTGTTTATGACAGGTGTCCCACTGATTATCGCGTTTGTGGTGGCCATCGTCGTGATGATCCTTCTGATCTCCAAGCTGAAGGTCCATCCGTTCCTGTCCATCATGGGCGTCAGCTTGATTCTGGCCATACTGGCCGGCATCAAGCTGACGGACATTCCCGGCATCATCGGCGCGGGTTTCTCCGGGACGTTTACGTCCATCGGCATCGTCATCATACTGGGCGCGTTCATCGGCTCGGTGCTTGAAAAGACCGGCGCGGCGCTGAAGCTGGCCGACATGGTCATCTCGCTGGTGGGCGAGAAGAACCCGGAGCTGGCCATCGAGCTGATGGGCTGGGTGGTTTCCATCCCGGTGTTCTGCGACAGCGGCTTCGTCATCCTGAACCCCATCCGCAAGGCGCTGGTCAAGCGCACCAAGACCTCCAGCGTGGCCATGACGGTCTGCCTCTCCTGCGGCCTGTACATCGCCCACGTGTTCATCCCGCCGACGCCCGGCCCCATCGCCGCGGCGAATACGCTGGGCGTGGGCAGCAACCTGCTGCTGGTCATGGGCCTGGGCGTGCTGTGCTCCATCTTCCCGCTGGTCGCGGGCATCCTCTACGCCAAAGCCATTGGCAAAAAGATCAAGTCCGCGGACGAGCTGGCGGACTCCGGCGAGACCGTCAAGACCTATGAAGAGCTGAAGGCCGAGTATGGCAAGCTGCCCGGCGGCCTGAACGCCGTCGCGCCGCTGGTGGTGCCGATCCTGCTGATGGCCATCTCCTCCGTCGTTTCCATGGCGGGCGCTTCCGGCTGGCTGGCGGATTTCTTCACCTTCCTGGGCACGCCGATCATGGCCCTGGCCGTGGGCGCCGTGCTGGCCGTGATCCAGCTGCTGGGCGCGGGCAAGAAGGGCGAATTCTACGACCTGACCAACGACACGCTCAAGACCGTCGGCCCGATCCTGTTCGTCACCGCCGCCGGCGGCGTGCTGGGCAAGGTCATCGCCTCGTCCGACATGGTGAACTTCATCACCGAGCACGCCTCCGTGCTGCAGGCGATGGGCATCTTCTTCCCGTTCCTGCTGGCGGCCATCCTGAAGAGCGCGCAGGGCTCCTCCACCGTCGCCATCACCACCACCGCGGGCATCGTCGCCCCGCTGCTCACCGTGCTGGGCTTTACCACGCCGGTTGAGATTTCGCTGGTCGTCATGGCCATCGGCGCGGGCGCCATGACCGTGTCCCACGCGAACGATTCCTACTTCTGGGTGGTCACCAACTTCGGCGAAATGACCCCCGAGGAAGGCTACAAGACCCAGACGCTGATGACGCTGGTCATCGGCCTGGCGGCAATGGTGGAAATCTTCATACTGAACCTGATCTTCTGATGCCACAGGACCGTGAGGGGGCGCGCCGCGCCCCCTTCAGTATCATGACGGGGGAATGACGCTATGAACAAACTGTTGCGCGAACACGCGAATCAAATCATCCGCGAGGCCATTGCGGCGGTGCAGCCCGACGCGGCGGTGCAGCGCGCGCTCGCCGGGCGGGAATTCCCGGGCCGGGTGCTGCTGGTGGCGGCGGGCAAGGCCGCGTGGCAGATGGCCAAGGCCGCGTCCGAATGCATGGGCGAGCGCATCGAGCGGGGCGTCGTGGTCACCAAGTACGACCACGTGATGGGTCCCATCGCGAACTGCGAGTGTTTTGAGGCCGGGCATCCCGTGCCGGACGAGAACTCCTTCAGGGGCACCCAGGCGGCGCTGGACCTGGTGAGCGACCTTTCCGACAGGGACACGGTGCTCTTCCTGCTCTCCGGCGGCGGCAGCGCGCTGTTTGAAAAGCCGCTGGTGGAGGCTGCCGAGCTCCAGGACATCACCGGCCAGCTGCTGGCCTGCGGCGCGGACATCGTGGAGATCAACACCATCCGCAAGCGCCTTTCGCAGGTCAAGGGCGGGCGCTTTGCCCAGCTGTGCTGGCCCGCCAGGGTGGAGGCGGTGATCCTTTCCGATATCTTGGGCGACCCGCTGGATATGATCGCCTCCGGCCCCGCCTGCCCGGATTCCTCCACCGCCGAGGACGCCCAGCGCATCGCGGAGAAATACGATCTTCGGATGTCCGACGCGGCGCGGAATCTGCTGACGATCGAGACGCCCAAATCGCTGGACAACGTGCACACCCAGATCAACGGCTCCGTGCGGGAGCTGTGCGCGGCGGCGGCGGCCACCTGCAAAAAGCTGGGCTACGAGCCGGTCATGCTCACGGACCAGCTCTGCTGCCAGGCCAGGGAGGCAGGCAGCTTCATGGCTTCGATCCTGAAGACCCACGCCCAGGACGGCGCGGCGCTGGCCTTCATCGCCGGCGGCGAGACGGTGGTCAAGCTCACCGGGCACGGCAAGGGCGGCCGCAACCAGGAGCTGGCGCTCTCGGCGGCGGCGGGCATCGCCCGCATGAACGCGGCGGTGTTCTCCGTGGGCAGCGACGGCACCGACGGCCCCACCGACGCCGCGGGCGGCTATGCCGACGGCGACACCTGCGAGGCGCTCAAAGCCCTGGGCGTGTCCATTGACGCGGTGCTCCAGGATAACGACGCCTACAACGCCCTCAGGAAGGTGGACGGCCTGGTGATGACCGGCCCCACCGGCACCAACGTCAACGATGTCGCCGTGGCGCTGATCCGCCCGTAAAACACGGCTCCGCCTGCGCGGGACGGTTATCTGACGGCGACGCAGATCCTTCGCTTCGCCCAGGATGACAACGAGGCGAAACGTTTGTCAACCTGAGCAGGGCGAAGGATCTGTACGTTTTCTTTCCGGCCAGCGCCGAATCAAGGGAATCCACAGGTCATTCACGAAACCCCACAATTTCCCGTGATGCGTTTTTCTGTGGACAGTCCCGCGCATTCGGGGATATAATAGAGCCGCAACGGGACAGACAAAAGACCCTGTATCGGGAGAGAGGTAAAGCAGACATGGACCTGCGTTCGATTTACGTTGCCAACGGAACGGGCGTATTTATTTTGCTTTTGCTGTATTATGCGTCGCGCAGCAGGATTTTGAGAGACTGAATCGAAGACCGGCTGTTCCGGTTTATGGTGTTCGGCGTCATGCTCGGCTGCGTCATGGAGGCGCTGTCGTACACGCTCGACGGCAAGACCTTTGCGGGGGCGCGGCCTTGAATTACGCGGTGAACACCTATCTGTTCTCCTTCAACCTGCTGCTGCCGTTCGGGCTGCTGGTGTATGTGGATCTGGGGTTGTACGGGAACCCGGGCCGGATCCGGAAGCATTACAGGCCGCAGATCGCCGTCGGCGCCGTCATGCTCGCCCTGACCGT
>CACWVN010000049.1 GCA_902764285.1 uncultured Eubacteriales bacterium | reverse complement strand
CTGTTCGACGAGGTGGAAAAGGCGCATCCCGACGTGTTCAACATCCTGCTGCAGGTGCTGGACGACGGCCGCATCACCGATTCCCAGGGCCGCACGGTTGACTTCAAGAACACCATTATCATCCTCACCAGCAACCTGGGCAGCCAGATCATCCAGCAGGGCATCGACGCCGACGGCCACCTGACCGACGAGGCGCGGAAGCAGACCGAGACGCTGCTTAAGAGCAGCTTCCGTCCGGAATTCCTGAACCGCCTGGACGAGACCGTCGTCTACACGCCGCTGACCCGCGACCAGATCGTGAAGATCATGCACCTGATGATCGCAAACCTGGACCGCCGCCTGGCCGAGCGCCGGCTGACGGTGCAGCTGACGCCTGCCGCGGAGCAGTGGGTGGTGGACAACGGTTACGATTCCGTGTACGGCGCGCGCCCGCTGAAGCGGTTCATCCAGCGCGCGGTGGAGACGCCCGTGGCCCGGCTGCTGATCGAAAAGGATTTGCCCGAGGACACGGCCATCATCGTGGACGTGGAGGGCGACGAAGTGAAGCTGTCCACCCGGGAAGCGCTGCTGGAAGCATAAGCAATAACGACGACCCGCCGGAACGAACCCTCCGGCGGGTTTACTTGTGCCCGCTTGTCTGGTATAATGGCCACAACACACTTTCGGAGGTGCGGCGCATGGAGATCCGGACAAAACGGCTGGTGTTGAAGCCCATGTCGATGGAATACCTGCATACCGTGCACGCCTACGCCTCCGATCCGGAAAACACGCGCTTCATGACGCGGCTGCCAAACGAGGCGCTGGAGGAGACGGAGCGCTTCATCCGCGGCGTAGAGGCCGCGTGGGGGATGGACCCGCCGGCGTTCTGCGAATTTGTGGCGCTGCTCGGGGGCGCGCACATCGGCGCGGCCAGCGTCTACCCGTCCGAACGGTCCGGCGAGGCGGAGGTCGGCTGGATTATCAACAAGGCGTACTGGGGCCGCGGCTACGCCGCCGAGGCCGCGCGCGCCGCGATGGATTACGCCGCGTCCCGGCTGGGCATCCGGCGGTTCATCGCCCACTGCGACGCCGAAAACGACGCTTCCCGGCGCGTGATGGAAAAGCTGGGCATGCGCTTCGTCAGCCGCGAGGGCGGGCGAAAAAACCGCTCCTCGGACGAGGAGCGGATGGAACTGTTGTACGATTTGAACGTGTGAAAAAGCGGCCGGATCAGTCCAGCCGCTTTTCCATGCACACCAGGTTTACGCCCGGGATGCCGTTGAACACCGTGGGGATGACGCCGCTTTCGAGATAGCCGTGCCTGGCGTACATGGCGCGGGCGGCGGCGTTTCTTTCGTTGGTATCGATGCGCAGTATCGGGCATCCGTTCCGCCGGGCGAAATCCTCGTAAAAACGGAGGAATTCCCGGCCGTATCCACGGCCCGCCAGCGGCGGATCGACGGTCAGCGTGTGCAGCACCATCACCTCTTCCGCCTTCGCTTTGTACTTCCACGGCACCTGGGCGTAGGCGGGCATCTGCTCGCGGTTGATGCGCGCCGCGGCGGCGATCTGCCCGTCGTCCTCCAGCACGAACAGGTCGCCCGCCGCCAGCGCCGCGCGGGCGGTGGCCTCGGTGGGATAGATGCCCCGCAGCCAGCCGGTGGTCAGCCGCCCGGCCTCCTCCGCGTCGTGGATGCGCCCGTAAACAGCGGCGACGGAAGGGATATCCGCTTCCGTCGCCTTGCGAATCGCAATCATCATTTTAAGAGCAGCTCCGCGATCTGGATGGCGTTGGTGGCCGCGCCCTTGCGGATCTGGTCGCCGCAGCACCACAGCGACAGGCCGTTTTCGCTGGTCAGGTCGTCGCGGATGCGGCCGACGAACACGATATCCTGGTCGCTGGTGTCCAGCGGCATCGGGTAGATCTTGTTCTCCAGGTCGTCCACCAGCCGGCAGCCCGGCGCGGCGGCGATGGCCTCGCGGGCCTCCTCGACGCTGATCTTGCGCTCGGTGCGCAGCGTGACGCTGATGGAATGGCTGCGCAGCACGGGCACGCGCACGCAGGTGCAGGTCACCAGCAGCTCGGGCAGATGCATGATCTTCCGGCCCTCGTTCTGCATCTTCATCTCCTCGGTGGTGTACCCGTTGCCGGTGTCCGTGCCGATCTGCGGGATCAGGTTGAACGCGATCTGGTAGGGGAACACGCTGGCCACGGGCTTTTCGCCGGCGGCGTAGTCGGCCACCTGCTGTTCCAGCTCCTTCAGGCCGTTCGCGCCGGCGCCGGAGACCGCCTGGTAGGTGGAGGCCACCATGGTCCGGATGGGCGAAACCTTGTTCAGCGCCGCCACGGCCGTCAGCGTGATGATGGTGGAGCAGTTGGGGTTGGAAATGATGCCCTTGTGCTTCTTCACATCCTCCGGGTTGATCTCCGGCACCACCAGCGGCACCTCGTCCACCATGCGGAACGCGCTGGAATTATCCACGAACACCGCGCCCGCCTTCACGATGGCCGGTGCCAGCTGCTTCGCCAGCGCGTTGCTGGCCGCGCCCAGCACGATATCCATGCCCTCGAAGGAGTTCTCCGTCGCTTCCTCCACGATCAGCTCGCGATCCCCAAACGGCAGCTTCATGCCGGCGCTGCGGGAACTGGCCAGGGCTTTGATCTGATTGATGGGAAACTGCCGCTCCTGCAGCACCTTCAGCATTTCGCGGCCCACGGCGCCCGTCGCGCCCAACACGGCGATATTGACTTTCTTCATGGTACATCCTCCGCTTTCTTTCTAAAGAATGAAGTTATTCGATTATTCCGGCAAAGAACATACCGGCGTCGGTTTGTTTAAGCTGCTTTGCCAGGTCGTGCATCTCGCGCACGCTGATGGGTTCGGTGACATAGGCCGTCCCTTTTCCGCAGTTGCCCAGCGCTTCGGCCGATATGGGCAACTGCGCGGTAGTTCGAACGTAATAAGCGTGCCTGGCGGCGCCGTTGTCGATGCGCGCGTAGCCTTCGGGAATGGGGTTCAGCCTCGGGGAAACGCCGTCGAGGATGTCCCGCAGGCCCAGTTCTACGGCAAAGGCGGTGGGATGCTTGCCAGCGCCCTGGCCCTGGAAGGTGTGCACGCCGAAATATTCGCCCACGACGGAGATCGTATTGTTGTTCAGGTGCACCGCGGCCTCGGTGGAATCAGAAGCGACCAGAGTCGGTTCCACATAGGCGCTCACGCTGCCGTCGTCGTTCCATGTCGATGCCGCGATCAGGCGGCAGACGCGGTTCATTCGCTTGAATTGTATGATGTCTTCGCTGTCGATGTTCCGGATGCCCTCGGTATCCACATCCTCGGGGCGCACGTACTGCTGGTAGGCGACGGCGCTGGCGATGCAGATCTTGCACTGGGCGTCGATGCCGTCGATGTCGGCGGCGGGATTCGCCTCCGCGTAGCCCTGCGCCTGGGCTTCCTTCAGCACCTCGTCAAATCCGCGGCCCTGGGTCTGCATGACGTCCAGAATCAGGTTGGTGGTACCGTTGACGATGCCCGATATGCCGGTCAGGCGGTCGGCGCCGCGATAGCGCATCAGGTTGTACAGGAAAGGGATGCTGCCGCCGACGCTGGCGTCGTACCGGTAATGAACGCCCATCTCCCGCGCCAGCGTCAGTATTTCCTCCATATGATGGGACAGCATCAACTTGTTCGCGGAAACCACGTTTTTGCCGGCCTTCAGCGCCTGCACGGTGAAGGTGTGCGCCGGCTCCATGCCGCCGATCAGCTCGATCACCGTATCGATCTCCGGGTCATTCAGGATTTCGCTGTAATCGGAAGTCTCCAGATGCTCCAGGCCCGGATGCCGAAGCAGCTCCAGGATGCGCTTGACTTCGATATCCTCCCGCTTCAGCAGGTGCTCGTAGATGCCGGAGCCGATGGTGCCCAGCCCGAGAAGTCCAATCTTCATGCTTCGTAAAACCCCTTTGTGTCTTTCGTAGAAGGACACGTGTTTTTTTGATAGAGACACTATACCACATCGCGGGGGATATGTCAAAGCGCGGGGGCAAGGTTTATCAGACATTTAACGTATCGCAGAAAACCTTTCGCGCCCGCTTGCTTTTTTCGCCCAAACGATATATGATATAGAAAAGACACTTCAAAGCGAGGGAAAGCCATGGTATTTTACAGCACCCGCTCCAGGGAACACACCGCTGCAGCCGCTGAAGCCGTGCTGAAGGGCATCGCGCCGGACGGAGGCCTGTACACGCCCCTGAGCTTCGAAACCATGCAGGTGGATATTTCCGCGCTGCTGAGCATGAGCGCCGTGGATATCTCTGCCGAAGTCATCGGGAAGATCCTGGGCGATTTTTCCCAGGAAGAGATGCGCGCGCTGATCGAGGCCGCTTACGCCGGAAAATTCGAAACCGACGATCTCACGCCCCTGGAGAAGGTGGGCGACGATTTCGTTCTGGAGCTGTTCCGCGGGCCCACCTCCGCGTTCAAGGACGTGGCGCTTTCGGTGCTGCCCAGGCTGATCACCGCCGCCCGGGAGAAACTGGGCGTCGACGATGAAATCGTCATTCTCACCGCCACCAGCGGCGATACGGGCAAGGCCGCGCTGGAGGGCTTCCACGACGTGCCGGGCACGAAGATCATCGTGTTCTATCCCGACGGCGGCGTCAGCGACGTGCAGAAGGCCCAGATGGTCACCCAGGCGGGCGACAACGTGGGCGTGTGCGCGGTGCGCGGGAATTTTGACGACGCCCAGACCGGCGTGAAGAACATCTTCGCGGACGACGAGCAGAACCATTGGGCCGCCGGCCTTGGCGCGCGGCTGTCCAGCGCCAATTCCATCAACATCGGCCGGCTCGCGCCCCAGGTGGCCTATTATTTCAAGGCTTATTGCGATCTGGTGCTCCGCGCGGAGATCCGCTTGGGCGACCCGGTCAACTTCGTAGTCCCCACCGGTAATTTCGGCGATATCCTGGCCGGCGAGTTCGCCAGGCGCATGGGCCTTCCCGTGGCGAAGCTGGTCTGCGCCTCCAACGCCAACAACGTGCTGACGGACTTCATCAACACCGGCGTCTACGACCGCCGCCGGAAATTTTACAGGACCGCCTCGCCGTCCATGGATATCCTGGTGTCCAGCAACCTGGAGCGCTATCTGTTCCTGGCCAGCGGCGGCGATTTTGGCCTGGTTTCAAACCTCATGGCCGAGCTGCGCGAAAAGGGCGTCTATACCGCGCCCGAAGCGGTGATGGAGACCATGCGGGCAGTGTTCAGCGCCGGCTGCGCCGACGACCGCGCCGCGCTGGACGCCATCGGCCGCGTGTGGAACGAATACGGATACCTGATGGACACCCACACCGCCGTAGGCTGGGCCGTGATGGAGCATTTCAAGGCCCGGGAGGACAACGGCTGGGTGAACGTGCTGCTCTCCACGGCTTCGCCGTACAAGTTCAGCCGCGACGTGCTCTCGGCCGTCAGCGATGCCGAACCGGAGAGCGGATTCGGCGCCATGGATATGCTGCGGAACGTGACCGGCGTGGCCGTTCCGGACGGCCTGGCTTCGCTGCGGGACCGGGAACCGCGCTTCCTGGATTGCGTGGACAAGGACGCCATGCTGGATTACGTCAAGCGCCAGCTTGCGCGCTGAACGCTTTTATAACGGATAAACCGACCCTCCTGCCGCATATCATCGGATGATGGATTGCGGACAGGAGGGATTATTTATGGGATTGCAGATAGAAAGGCAGACGCTGGAGACGGAGAGGCTGGTGGGCGAGAAGACCGCGCAGGCGCTGGTGCGGGCCGAAGCGCTGGTTCCCGGCGCGGGCAGGGACGCCATCGAACCGCTGCTGGCCGACGCGAATCTGTACATCGCCAAGGCGGATCTTCAGACGGACCGCGTCGTCATCGAAGGCGTCGTCAGCTGCCAGGCCGTATACCGCCAGGGCGAGGAAACCACGCTGCGCGCGCTGACGGCGACAACCGCGCTGAACCACGTGATCGACATCCCCGATGCGGAACCGGATATGCTCTGCCGCGTGCGGGCGGAGGTGGACCATGTGGACGCGCGGTACGAAAACGGCCATATCGTCTTCCAGATTGCCTGCACGGTGCGCGTACAGGTGACGGCCCTGTCGCCGGCGGAAGTCATTCGCGCGATTTCGGGCGAGGACGGCCTTGAGACGCGCTATACGAAGCTCGAATCGGTGAAGCTGGCCGCCGAATCCAGCGAAATGGCGCTGCTGCGGGATTCCGTTAGCCTCCCGGCGGCGCTGGATGCGCGCATGGCGCTGATGGACTGGATGACCGTAGAAATCGACGAGGCCGCGCCCGATCTGGGCGGCGTGCGGGTCAAGGGGCGCGCCATGGTGGAAACGCTGGTGTCCAGCGGCGCGCCGGGCAGGCCGGCGGTGGTCGTGCGCTATCCGCTGGCGCTGGACCAGCTGGTAGAGCTGCCCGACTGGCTGGCTCCCGGGGCTTTTGCCGAGGCGGAGGTGCGTTCCGTACAGAGCCGCGTGGAGCCGGCGGAGGGCGAGGAGGGCGAGACGAAGCTGGTGTGCGAGGCCGAGCTGCGCGTGCGCGTATACGCTTCCGTTACGGATACCGCCGAGGCGCTGACGGACATCTACGCGACCCAGGGGAACGCCCTTTCGGTGGAGAGAACGCGGCTGAGCCTGTGCAGCGCGTCAAACCGCGCGAAGGTCACCGAATCGGTGCGCGGTACGCTGCTGATCGGCGAAAACGCGGCGGGCGTGGGTACGGTCATCGCGACGCTGGCGCACCCGGCCGTCGGGGAATGGCGCGTTGAAAACGGCCAGACGAAGATCGAGGGCGTGCTGGAGGCCGCCGTGCTCTACCTGCCGGGCGGCACCGACCGGCCCGCTTCCACCGAATCGGAGATGCCCTTCAGCCTGACGGTGCCGCTGGCGCTGGAGGAAGGCGCCATCGTGGATATCCAGGTGATTTCCGCGGAAGTGAGCGCGCTGATGAGCGACCGTCTGGAGATGAAGGCGCAGCTGGGCGTGACGTGCGAATCGCCGAAGCGGGAAGAGATCGATGTCGTCAGGGAAGTGGCGGAAGGCGGGCCGGTACAGCGCCGCCCCGGCATCATCATCACCTGGCCCGGCTGCGACGACGACGAGTGGAGCGTCGGCAAGCGCTACGGCGTGCCCGCGGCGCAGGTGGGGGAAACCGGAGCGGGGAAACCGATCGTGCTGAAGGTGTGAAACGGCGCGCGGGCGGACGGCGGTCCGCCCGCGTTTTTCCGCACTTGCCTAAACGGCCATAAATATAGTATAATTATCGTAACAACGGTGTTCCAGCCTCTTTTGGAAGGAAGCGAGAGAAATGGACCAGATGAGCCTCCAGGCACTGCTGGAATCGGATCGCGAGATGATCCTGTCGAATCTCGCGCGGGATCGTTCGCCCGCCGCGGCGCAGACGGTGCTGGAAAAGGCCGTCGACCGCGTGATGTACCGCTATGTGGAGGCTTGCCCCGACGCGGTCCTGCGCGACCAGGCGCAGTATATCCTGCAGAGCATCCGCAACGCGGTGCCGTTCATCGACGCCGTGGGCGAAGCCCGGGAATGGAAGAAGACCGTGGACGTGGCCGGAAAAAGCCGCAAAAAACCGCGCGCGTCGGCGCTTGCGCTGCTGGCGCTTGGCGCGACGCTGGTGCTGGCCTCGGTCATCGCCATGCTGATCGGCGGCGGGTTCAACGCGCTGTCGTTCCTGAAATCGCTGCTGCCCGCGGCGCTGGGCGTCGCCGCCGCGTTCTGGGCCGGCGTGCTGATCTGGAAGCCCAAAAAGGAGCGGGCTGCTTCCCGAGGCGAGCCGCTGTCCCGGACGGAGTTTTTGATCGACGCGGAAAAGGCATTTCACTGCCTGCGCGGCGCGATGGCCATGGCCGATCACCAGCTGGAAACGATTCGCCAGGAGAACGCCGTCCGCCGGCAGGAGAGCGATAAAGACGCGGCAAACGTCGTCTCCCGGAAGGAGATCGACCTGTTTGCCGAACTGCTGGAGACCGCCTACGCCGCCGAAAACGACGCGGACCGGGAGATGATCTCGGCCATACGATTCTACCTGCACGGCAAGGGCATCGAGGCGGTGGACCTGGAGCCCGGCCGCGAAAGCTGGTTTGAGACGCTGCCGGCGCGGCGGCCCGGCACGCTTCGGCCCGCGCTGGTAAAGGACGGCCGCCTGCTGAAGAAAGGGCTCGCATCCGCCGGCCGCGATTGATACACCGACAGAGACAGGAGACTACCATGGATAGATACTATGGCTTTGACCTGGGCGACGCTGAAAGCGCCATTTCCCGCCTGGGGAAAAAGGATACCGGAGAGCCGGAAGTGCTGTCCGTGCGCGAAGCGAAGAGTTTTATCACCGCCTACGCGCAGCTGGAGAACGGCGAGCTGCTGATCGGGGAAAGCGCCTGCTATGATACCTCCGCGATCCGGCGCAGCCTGCGCTTCAAAAGCCGCTTCCTGACCGATCCGCAGAGCGAAAAGGACGTCAAGCGGTTCGCGGCGGGCGTGCTGGGCGAGCTGTACGCCGACGGGAACCTGGTGAAGAACGACGATTGCTGCTTTTATATCGGCTGTCCCGCGGGCTGGGATCGCGCGGCCCGGGAGCGCTATCGCCGCATATTTGAGGATACCGGCTATCCGCCCTCGCGCATCGTGTCCGAATCCCGTGCGGCGCTGATCAGCGCCTGCCAGTCCAGACACTTCCAGGTCGGCTATGACATCATGTCCAAGCCGGTTTTGGTGGTGGATATCGGTTCGTCCACCACGGATTTCGCCTTCATCATGGGCGGCAAGGAAGTGGAATTGCAAACGGCGGGCGAGGTGCGGCTGGGCGGCGGCATCATGGACGAGCTGCTGCTGGAGGAATCCATACGCCTTTCGCCGGATTCCGACGCCGTGCGCCGCGCGCTGGAAGCCAGCCCGCCTTGGCGCAGCTATTGCGAATTTGCCGCGCGGCGGCTGAAGGAACAGTATTTTTCCGACGAGGATTACTGGCGGGACAACGCGTGCAGCAAGACCGTGCGCATACTGTCCGATCCCGGCGCGAAGCTGACGCTGCGGATGGACGAACGGATCGCCGACCGGATACTGAACCGCGGCGCGGCGCAGCTGAACGGGAAATCGTTCCGGGCGGCCTTCTGCGACAGCCTGCGGGAATTGCGCGCAAAGCTTACGGACCAGTCGCCGGAGCTGCTGTTCCTCACCGGCGGCGTTTCCAGACTGCCCGCCATCCGCGAATGGTGCGCCGAGGTGTTCCCGGAATCGGTAGTCATCACCGGCGCGGAGCCGGAGTTTTCCGTCTCCCGCGGCCTCGCATGGAGCGGGCGCATCGACGAGGAGCTGCGCCAGTTCCGCAGGGAAGTGGACGAGCTGATCGATTCCAGCGCCGTGGAGCAGATCGTGGAAAAGCGCATCGACGACCTCTATCGAAAGATCGTCGACGCGATGGTGGAGCCGATCCTGCGCAGCGTGGCGGTGCCGGTGTTCGATCGCTGGCGCAACGACGAGATTCGCCGCCTGTCCGATATCGACGGCGTGATGCAAAAGGAGATCGAGGCCTGGCTGCATTCCGACGAGGCACAGGCGCTGCTGGTGCGGCCCATCGCGGAATGGCTGAAGCCGGTGGCCTACGACGTGGAGGAAAAGACCATGCCCATCTGCCTGCGCCACAACGTGCCGTACCGGGCGATGAGCCTCAATTCCTATTTCTCGCTCTCCGATATCGATATCCGCATCGACGCGCGCGAGGTATTCGCCGTGGAGGAGCTGACCTGGCTGGTCAACACGATCATCTCCATCATCGTGGGGCTGATCTGCGGCGGCAGCGGCCTGGCGCTGGTCTCCAGCGGCATCTCCGGCATCGTGGTGGGCGTCATCGCGTCGCTGCTTCTGCTGTTCCTGGGGAAGGACAAGCTGCAGCAGGCGTTCATGAACGCCGATATCCTCAAGCCCGTGCGCAAGCTGGTGCCGCGCTCGCATTTCGAAGCGCGCATAGAAAAGATGACGGAGGAGATCAAATCCAGCTTCTTCGCGAGCCTGGAGAACGAAAAGAACGCGGAGATCACCTCGCGGCTGGCTTCTGAAATCTCCGATCAGATCGAACAGTGCCTGGCCAGGATGGCCGAGATCGTGGAAATCCCGTTGTAATGCTAATCTCATTCCAAATTTTACCATCCGCGGGTGGCTTTTCCGCATCTCTGTTCACTTTAGAATTGGATTAGTATGAGGCCGCAATATGAAACCGAGAATCGCCGTCGCGGTGCCTGAGGGCACGCTGGAAAAGAGATACCGCAACTACCATGAGACGCTGCTGGCGCTGGGCGCGCGGCCGGTGGAAGCCGGCGCGGATATAAACCCGGCGGAATACGACGGGCTGCTGCTGCCCGGCGGCTGGGATATCGATCCCGCGCGCTATCACCGCGACCGGGAACCGGGCTGCGGCCAGACAGACCCGGCGCTGGACGAATTGCAATTTGCCGCGCTGGACGCCTTCGTCAGGGCGGGGAAGCCGGTGTTCGGCATCTGCCGCGGACACCAGCTGATCAACGTCTTTTTCGGCGGCACGCTGATCCAGGACCTGCCGCAAAGCCCGCGGCACAAGTGGGACGAAGTCACCGACGAGGACCGCGCCCACGGCAGCACCGCCGTGCCGGGCAGCTGGATCGCCGGGATCTACGGCGAATCCTTTCCGGTGAACAGCGCCCATCACCAGGCCGCGGACGCGGTGGGCGAGGGGCTCGTCGTCGACCAGTATTCCGACGACGGCATCGTCGAGGCCATGCACCACGAATCGCTGCCGGTGTGGTGCGTGCAGTGGCACCCGGAGCGCATGTGCCTGTCCCGGGCGCGGCCGGATACCGTGGACGGCAGCGCGGTGATCCGGTATTTCATCGAAAAGTGCGGAGGATCAAAAGAAGTATGAATAATCGGGCCGCCTGAATCATCAGGCGGCCCGTGGTGTTACATCGCTGAAGCTTCCTCGAAGCTGCGCTTTTCGCCCTCTTCGCGGAACTGGTTGGCGTAAAGCCGGTAGTAATATCCGCGCTGCTTCAGCAGCTGCGAATGGGTGCCGCGCTCCAGAATGCGACCGTCCTTGATGACCAGGATCATGTCGGCGGAGCGGATCGTGGACAGCCGGTGGGCGATGATGAAGCTGGTTCGTCCCGCCAGCGCGGTGGCGATGGCCGATTGCAGCTTCTGCTCCGTCTGCGTGTCCACGGAGGACGTCGCCTCATCCAGCACGAATATCGCCGGGTTGGAGATCAGCGCCCGGGCGAAGGAGATCAGCTGCTTCTGCCCGGTGGAGAGGCGGTTTCCGCCTTCGCCCACTTCGGTGTCGTAACCCTTTTCCAGCTTCAGGATGAACCCCTCCGCATCAACCATGCGCGCGGCTTCCTCGATCTCGGCGTCGGTTGCGTCCAGCCGTCCGAAGCGGATGTTTTCGCGGATCGTGCCGGAGAACAGGTGCGGCTGCTGCAGCACGTAGCCCAGGTGATCCTGGAGCCACAGGATGCTGCGGTTTTTATAATCCACGCCGTCGATGCGGATCACGCCCTTCGTGGGCTCATAGAAGCGGCAGACCAGGTTCACAATGGTGCTCTTGCCGCTGCCGGTTTCGCCCACCAGCGCGACGGTCTGCCCGGCCTTCACCTTCAGCGAGAAATCCTCCAGCACCTCTTCGCCGGTGGAATAATGGAAGGACACGTGGTCGAATTCGATGTCGCCGCGGATGTCCGGCCAGTTCTCCCGCTTCGGGTTGAAGCTGTCGCCGTACTGTTCGACGACCTCCGGGGTGTCGAAGATCTCCGGCTCGGTCTCCAGCATGCTCACCACGCGCTCGGCCGCGGCCTGGGAGGCCTGCAGCTCGGCGAATATGCGGGCGATGCTGCTGATGGGCTCGAAGATGCCGGTGGAATACTGCACGAAGGCCGCCAGCGTGCCGACGGTCACGAGCCCGCGCGCGCTGAACACCTCGCTGCCGCCGCGGTACAGCACCAGCGCCGTGGCGATGGCGCCCAGGGACGTGACGATGGGCAAAAACAGCGCGCTGAGCACCGCCGCGCGGATCGAAGCCGACCGCATGGTGCCGGTCAGCACGGAAAACTCGCGGCAGTTGGCTTCCTCGCGCACCAGCGTCTTGCTGGTCTTGGCGCCCATGATGCCTTCGTTGAACGCGCCGGTGATCTGGGAATTGGTCTTGCGCACGATGCGGTAGCCCGCCAGTATGCGCTTCTGGAACCACACCGCCGCCACGGCGATGATCGGCATCACGCTGAGCACCAGCAGCGCCATGCGCCAGTCCAGCGCGAACATCGCCACGGCGGTGATGATGATGTAGCATCCCGACCAGAACAGGTCGACGATGCCCCAGGCCACCGTTTCGCCCAGCCGGGCGGTATCGCTGGTCATCCGGGAGATGATGAATCCCACCGGCATCTGGTCGTAGAAGGAGAAAGACAGTTCCTCCAGCCGCTTGAACGTCAGCCGGCGGATGTGCCGGTTGATGCCGCACTCGGCGCGCCCGCAGAGCTTGCAGAACGTGAATATGCAGGCCGACTGCGCGACGACGACGCCGATGTAGCGCAGCGCGAACCCCACCTGACTGCCCGGAGCGCCGCCGGAGATGAACCGGTCGATGGCCTCGCGGGTCAGCAGGGGAAAGATCGTGTCGCACAGCGCGCTGAAGGCCATCGTGGCCATGATGGCGAAGAGATATTTATGATAGGGCTTCATGTAGCGGATCAGCCGTCGCCACAGGCCGGCGTCCAGCCGCTTGGTGAAGTCCTTTTCCTGTGCTTGCTGCATGATAATTCCTCATTTTATCGGTCAGGGCATGAAAGCCCGGGGTATGTTGGAACGCAGGCGGAGCGCTTACGCGATCTCGCTGTTCAATTCGTCCTCCAGCGCCGCCTGGATGCGGTACACGCGCCGGTACAGGCCGTCCTGTTGGATCAGCTCCTCGTGCGTGCCCCGCTGGGCGATGCGGCCGTCCTCCAGCACCAGGATCAGATCCGCGTCCGCCAGCGTGGTCAGCCGGTGGGAGATGATGAACGTGGTGGGCGTCCTGCCGTTCAGACTGCGGCCTTCCCGCAGCGCGTCGCGGATGGCGCGGTCGGTCTCGGTGTCCACGGCGGACAGCGAATCGTCCAGGATCAGGATGTCGTTGTCCCGCAGCAGCGTGCGTGCGATGGCGATGCGCTGCTTCTGGCCGCCGGACAGCGTCACGCCGCGCTCGCCGACCATCGTGCCGTAGCCCTCCTTGAACTGACGGATGAAGCCGTCCGAGGCGGTGATCTGCGCGACGCGCTCAATGTCCGCGTCGGCGGCCTCGCCGCGGGTGATGGCCAGGTTGTCGCGGATCGTGCGGGAGTACAGGAACGGCTCCTGCAGCACGTATCCCACGCGGCTGCGCAGGTATTTCTTCTCGATGGTGCGGATATCCCGCCCGCCGATGCGGATCTCGCCGCTGTCGGCGTCGTACAGCCGCTGCAGCAGATTCATCATCGTGCTCTTGCCGCTGCCGGTGGCGCCGAGGATGGCGACGGTCTGGCCGGCCCTGGCGGTGAAGCTGATGTCCTTGAGGACGGCCGGGCCGCCGCCGTAGCTGAAGCTCACGTGGTCAAATTCGATGTCGGCGTACAGCGGCGCTTCGCCGGCGCCGGGCGTGTCCGTCTCCACGGGCGCGTCCAGTATGTCGCAGATGCGCTTCATGGAGACCATGGATTTGCCCAGGTCCTGCAGAATGCGGCCCAGCTGGCGGATCGGCCAGATCAGCATGGATATGTAGCTGACGAACGTCAGCACGTCGCCGGTGGTGATTTCCCCTCGAACGGCGTAATAGATGCCGAACAGCAGCGTCAGTCCGGTCTGGAGCATGCTGAGCATGTCGGAACCGGACCAGTAGATCGCCATCACGTGGCTGATGCGCATCGATTTGTCGTGCACGTCGTTTGCGCGGACGTCAAACCGGTCCTGTTCGTACCGCTGGCGGCCGAAGGCGCGCACCACGCGCACGCCGGTCAGGCTCTCCTGCAGCATGGCGCTCAGCTTGCCGTCGGCCTCGTCCGCTTCGTGGAACAGCTTCTGCACCCAGTGAAAGAACCAGAACGCCAGCGCGAAGATCGGCGGCACCAGGATCAGCGAGACCAGCGTCAGCTTTCCGTGGATGCGGCTCATCAGCGTCAGCGCCAGCGCGATCATGATGACCGTGCGGAAGATCTCGATGACCTGGCTGGACAGGAACCGGCGCACGGTGTCCACGTCCTGCGTGCAGCGCTGGATCAGATCGCCGGTCTCGGCCTTCACGTGATAATCGTAATCCATGTCCAGCAGGTGGGAATACAGCTGCCGGCGCATGCGCTCGGCGATGGTCTCGCTGGCTTCCGCCGACCATTTCCCGCGCAGATACTGGAACAGCCCGCCCAGCAGGCTGATGCCCACCAGCAGCGCGGCGACGATCCATACATGGCGCGCCAGGTATTCCGCGCCGCCGCGGGCGTCGAACCAGCCGGCCAGGAAGCCCGGCAGATTGACGCCGTTCGCGCCGCGGCCGTTGACCGTGTCGGTGATGGCGTCCACCGCGCCGGCGATCAGCAGCGGCGCGAGGAACGAAGTCAGCACCGCCACGGCGACCGAAATCACGCTGCCCAGATATTTCAGACCGCTGCCCTGCATGAACTGCGGGAACCGGCGCAGCGCGTCCATATTTTTGTTTTTGTTCTTCGTGTTTTCCATGGTTTCCTCCGATATCCGTCGGCGGCCGGGATCGTCTCCTCCGGCCGGATTAAAGCGCAAAAAAAGCCGGGCACCGCGGTGCCCGGCTGGGTAAACAAAGCCTGTTCAGGCGCAGTTAGACCCCGGGACGGCGGCAAGCAGAATAAACCGCGGTATGCAAATCAATACGCAGCGTCATTCGGCTCACCTCCTCCATTTCTTTCCCGCATAGTATAGTGCATGCATCCGGGGCTTGTCAATCGGATTTGCCCGAATCAACAAAAACTTCACGAAAGGCGCATCGCCCGGCATTGTAAATAATGTGATACAGAATTAATATTTTCATCATATTATGTCCATATTTCCAGCGTAAACTGTCTCCATGGACGATGACAAGGGAAAGGATGACGGCACTATGTTCTGTTCAAATTGCGGCGTAAAGCTTGCCGACGGCGTAAACTTCTGCCCGGAATGCGGCACGAAGGTCAACTGGACCGCCGCCGCGGATATCCAGGGCGATATGGTCATGCTCCAGTCGCTGGGCACCTGCGCGAAGACCACTGCCGCCGCGCTGTTTCAAAATCTCTGCGGCTATTCCGCCGAAGAGGCGCTTCTGATCGCCGACAGCGCGCCGATCACGCTGGCCCGCGGCCTTTCCGAAGCCCAGGCGCGCTTCCTGGCCCAGGCGCTGGCCGAATACGGCATGGAGGTTTCCGTCTATGACGGCGACGGCTGGCGGGATTGGGAGTCCAACACCACTTCCGTATGGGACAACGCCGGCGAGCTGGTTACCGGCGTCGCCGCCGCGCTGGGATTGCTGGGGCTGAACAACCGCATCAGCCGCGATATGATGCACCGGATGGATTATCCCTACCGCTTCAACGGCGCGCGTCCGCCGGTCTACCGGCTGAACACGACGCTGCGGCCCGTGTCCGGGCGCGCGCATGCGCCGCGGCCCGTGGTTCACCGCGCTCCGCCGCCGCCACCGCGTCCCGCTGCCGTTACCGGACCCAGGAACGTCTCG
>CACWVN010000048.1:1814-17600 GCA_902764285.1 uncultured Eubacteriales bacterium | reverse complement strand
TCCGGCGAAGTCAGCCGTCACCGCCCGCTGATCTACGGTTTCTCCGCGCTGTGGATCCTGTTTTTCCATATGACCAGCCGGATTCCCTCCCGCGGCGCGCTGGCGGTGCTGGCCGCCTTCCAGAACCTGGGCAACTGCGGCGTGGAAATCTTCCTGCTGCTGACCGGCTTCGGGCTGTACACGTCGCTCTCCCGGCGCCCCGGCGCGGGGGAATTTTACCTGCGCCGCCTGCGCCGCGTGCTGCTGCCCGCCTGCATCGTGCTGGCGCTCTACGGCGGCTTCACCATCGAAAACACCCGGCGCTACATCGCCTATTTCACGCTCGTCTCCTTCTTCACCGGCGACGGCCCCTCCTGGTTCGTGCCCTTCATACTGCTGATGTACCTCGTCTATCCGCTGCTCTTCCGCCTGCAAAAGAAACGGCCCCGCGCGCTCTGGGCGCTGTTCGCGCTCAGCGTCGCCGCGATGATCCTGCTGGAATCCTGCCGCGTCATCACGTCGGCAAACCTCCTGCGCGCCGTCAGCCGCGTGCCGGTGTTCCTGCTCGGCTGCATCCTCGCGCCGACGATCGATCCTGCCTCCTCCGCGCGGCCCCGGGGCTTCTGGCTCACCATCGCGCTGGGAATCGCCGCGGCGGTGCTCTGTGTGCTCGTCCATCCCGCAAACTCGGTCGTCTACTGGATCCAGGCCGTCTTCTACTGGTTCGTCGGCATCGCCGCCATCCAGCTGCTCACGCTGCTGGCCGCCGTCCTGCCGCGCCTGCGCTGGCCCGGCCGGTTTGCGTATCGCTTCCTCGCCTTCTGCGGCGGGATATCCCTGGAATGCTATCTGCTCTTCGGACGGATGAAATCCATCGTCAGCGCGCTCCTTCCCGGCGGCATCTCCGCCCGCACCCTGCGCGTGGACTGGTTGGCCGCGCTCTGCACGCTGCTCGTCGGCTTCCTGCTGACCCGGCTGTGCGCCGCATTGACCCGCGCGTTCGGGGAGATCCGCATACCCGAATAATCCGCGCGCGTTTCGGCGCATTATTCAACACAATTTAACACCGACGAAACATAATCAGGCTTGCTTATGGATCATAAATCATTATAATATACGGGAACGACGGGGTTGTGGATTTCCCGCAGTTCCGTTGCTTTCTGAGACGCCCGTCCGGGCGCATCAAACGCCCATCAATCGGGCACACAACAACGAAAGGAAGTTCACTGTCATGAAGAAGATCTTTGCTCTGATGCTGGTTCTGGTTCTGCTGGCTGTCGGCATGACCGCCTGCAAGAAGGCCGAGAAGAAGGCCGAAGAAGCCACCGCGACCGTCGAGGAGAAGGTTGAAGAGACCGCCGAGAAGGCCGAAGAGAAGGTTGAAGAGGCCGCCGAGAAGGTCGAAGAGGCCGCTGCTGACGCCGCTGAGAAGGTCGAAGAGGCCGCTGAGGGCGCTGCTGACACCGCTGAGGGCGCTGCTGACGCCGCTGCCGACGCCGTCGAAGATGCTGCCGAGGCCGCTACCGAGGGCTAATCTTTACGGATGAAAACGCCCCGCGCAATCGCGCGGGGCGTTTTCATTTATGCGCCGTCAGATCATCACCGGCAGCGGCTGTTTTAAGAGCGCCAGGCTGACGGGCATGCCAACCAGCAGCGCCGGCAGCTTCCGCAGCGCCTCGATCGACGCGCTGGCCAGCAGCGCCGGCAGCAGCCGCTGGGCCACCGCCAGGTCGGTGATCGCCGCCGCATCGGCCGCTTCGCCCATGCCCGCGGCCATCATGCCGCAGTAATTCCACGCGTCGTCCAGCGCCCGCCGGGATATCGCCGCGCCGCAGGCGGACAGGCCCTTGCGCAGCGCGTCCATGCGCTCCCCGCAGGCCGCGGGCACCGCCGATTCCGACCGGGGACGCCATTCCTCCAGCGCCGCCAGCGATACCGGCGGCTGCGGCGCGAACGCCGCCTTTGGCTTCGGCTGCCACGGCGCGTCCGGCTTCGGCGTCAGGCGCACCGTAAATCCCTTGTCCAGCAGGTTCGCGGGCAGCGGATGCCCGGAATGGGAATCCTGCGCCGTCAGGCACAGCCGCCAGGCGGGATGCGCCAGCGCCGCGCCCAGCCCGCGCAGCGGGTCGCAGGCGGGATACAGGTTCGCGTCGTCCAGCAGCAGCATCGCCGGGTCCTCCGGCTGCCGCGCCAGCGCCGCCACTCGGGCGTCGCCCTCCAGCGGCTTGCGCCCGGGCCCGAATGCCGCCCAGCGCCCGGCGTCCTTCCATCCCAGCGCCTCGCCCAGCAGCCGCGCCGTCTCGCTCTTGCCGCAGCCCACCGGGCCCGACAGGATCATCACCGGGCTCACGGCCAGGCACGCGCACAGGTTCAGCGCCTCAAACCGGCTGATCGCATAGCCCTCGGCTTCGAACCGGGCGGCGACGCGCTCCAGCAGCGCCTCGGCGCCTGTGTTTTCCGGCGCCATCGGCTCCGGCAGCGGCTGCGCTTCGCCCTTGATCTCCGCCATGCGCTCCAGCATGCGGTCGTTCAGCGCCAGATCCCGCAGCCGCCGCTCCAGCTCCTCGCCGGTCAGCGCCTCCACGGCTTTGCGCGCGTCCTGCGCCGCGGCCTTCGCCTCTGAAGCCAGCTTCTCGTATTTTTCGCGCTCGGCCTTCGCCGCATCGACCTGTCGCACAGCTTCTGCCAGCTCGCCGGTCGCCTCCCGGCGGATCTCCTGCTTCAGCTGCGCGCGCAGCGCCTCGCCGCCGGCCTTCAAATGGTCCAGCTCGCCCAGCAGGGCCAGGCGCCGGGCCTCCAGGTTCTCCAGGTGCCCCTCTATGTTCCGCTGCCGGGCCGCCTCGCGGCATTCCTCCAGCGACGCGCCGAATTCCTCGATGCCGCCCAGCGATTCCAGCAGATCCTGCCTCAGATTCGGCTGGCTCCACACCTCCCGCACGGACCGCACGGCGTTTTCCACCGGGCTGACCACCGGCGCGCCGGTGGTAATGGGCGCGACGGGCTGGCCCAGCTGGTTCATCCGGGACTGCTGCCATTTTTCATCGATCAGTTCCTGCAGACTGCGGCCGCGGCGCGGATTCAAGCCGGCCTGCGCGGCCATCAGCCGCTGCGCGGGGCTCAAACGCGGATCCGGCGGCGCAGGCGCCATGCTGCTGTCGTGGTGGATCCACGGCTTTTCCGCGTTCTCCACGCCGTTCTCCGGCGCGCGCCCGGGCTCCGGCTTCGCCGCGGGCTCGGGTTTCGGGGCGGGTGCCTCCGTCGCGGGCTCGGGCTTCGGGGCGGGCGCCTTTGCCGCGGGCTGCGGCTCGGCGGCGGGCTTTTGGGGCTCCTGTACGTCGGTGACCTTTTCCATCTTCCCGGCGGGTACCACGGCGAACGACAGCGTCTCCTCCCGGAACCCGGGCAGGTCGAACACCTGCAGATCCTCCAGGCCGCATTCGCGCTCGCCCTCCACCAGCCGCGCCCATCCCTCGGCGTCCTCCACGTCCTGCCAGCGCCAGCACCGCGCGTCCAGCGCCTCGCCGCGCAGCAACACCTCGGCCGTATGCGGCGCGGGCCGCAGTGCCTCCGGCTCGCCCTTGGGCAGGATCTCGTAGATCATCTCCGGGGCGGGCCCGCGCACCACGTCCGAATAGATAATATAGGCGTTCTGCTCCGGGCCGTCCTCGCGGTAATTCTTGTTGGGGCGGATCTTGTCGTTTTCCTCCGGGTGCCCGCGCAGATCCACCACGCAAAACAGCCCGATGCGGCGCATGCGCGCCTTAAAGTGATAGGATTCGTTTTTATCCGGCACGATGCGGATGCAGCCGTCCTGGGGATAGATCTGCCCCTCCGTATAGGGAACATAGCTTCCACCTTCGTCGACCAGCAGCGGCTTAAACCGGAAATAGGATTTCAGAGGATTGTCTTCCTCCAGAATCCCAATGCATAACTTGCCTGGCAGCGACATCTTCATTCCTCCATTGGAAAAAGCGGGCGCAATAAAGCTCTTCACATCCGTCGATCTGCGATGATTTTCTTACGATCGGCTTAAATTCCTTGAGAATATACATTTTCTCTATTTTAATTGTAACATTTGGCCAGACGAATTGTCAACCCCCGGCGCCCTCGCCGCAAAAAAGCCACATTAACCACAACCGGCGATTATTTGCCGTCAGCCCTTCCCCGCGAGGCTTTTTTTTGGTATAATTGAATTGACGATTTCCTTCGGCGGTGAACCATGTACTACGAGCCGTACAAAAAGAGAGCCCGTCGCCGGCGCGAACGGGCGGAGAGGCGCTCGCCGGGCGGCTGCGTGGCGGCGCTGTTGCTGCGCCTGCTGGCGCTGTGTCTGGTGCTCGCCGTCCTGGGCGCGGGGCTGCTGTACGCGCTGCCGCCCACGCTGTTCAGCGTCGAACCGGAGGACGGCCGGCTTTCGCTGACCGACGGTCTGCCCGCCAGCCGGGTGAACATCCTGCTGCTGGGCACCGATCTTCTGCGCCAGGGCAGCCAGCGCAGCGACAGCATCATCATCGCCTCCATAGGCTATCGCTCCGTGCACCTGACCAGCGTGCTGCGCGATACCGTCGTGGAAATCCCCGGCCACGGCCGGGGCAAGCTGAACGCCGCCTATGCCTACGGCGGTCCGGAATTGATGATGCGCACGCTGAACGAAAACTTCCGCCTGAACATCATGCACTACATCGTGGCGGATTTCGTTTCGCTGGTGGAGATCGTAGACGCCGTGGACGGCGTGGACATCGAGATCACCGGCGAAGAGCGCGAAGAGATCAACAAAAACGTGTGGTCCGTCCACAAGGTGTTTGAGCCGCTGGGCTACAAGCGCTGCAAGCTGGGCCCGGCCGACAGCGCCGCGATCGTCCGCCTGAACGGCCTGCAGGCGCTGGGCTACGCCCGCATCCGCAAGATCGACAGCGACGTCACCCGCGCCTTTCGCCAGCGCAAGCTGCTGAACGCGATGCTGGGCAAGATCCGCCAAAACCTGTGGAACCCGATCATGCTGGTCCGGCTGGGCAGGGCCGTGCTCCGCTCGACCCAGACCAACATGTCCGTTTTCCAGCTGATCTCGCTGGGCGAAAAGGCGCTGGTCGCCGGAAGGGCCGAACAGCTGCGCCTTCCCGTGCCCGACAGCTATGACGACGACGGCTCCAGCCTGAAGATCACCGACTGGCAAATGAACATCGGCGCATTTCAGACATTCGCCTACGGCGACTGAATCCGGATACAATGCGGCGGGGCGGCCTCTTTCGAGGCCGCCCCGCCGCCGTCATTCCGCTCAGATCTTCTTGTACCTGGATTCGATCCACAGGTTCGAAGCGCCGTTGTAGAGGATCACGATGCCGATCACCACCACGGCCGTCTTCATGATGCCGAAGGCGTGCAGGAAGATGAACCCGCCGGCGAGGATGGTCAGTATCGCCATCACCAGCGAAACCAGCCACTTGGAATAGCCCGAGCGCCGCTGGTCCAGCGCCTGCGCCAGATTCAGTATCCCGTTCAGCAGTATCGCCAGGCCGATCAGCTTCGGCAGCAGCTTCACCACGCCCCGCGGCGCGGCCAGCACGATCACGCCCAGCACCAGGCACACGATGGCGATGGCCAGCGTGGCGGTGCTGGCGCTGATCTTGTGCCGGTCCCGGTACCAGGAAAAGGCGGAGATCGCCCCGGCCAGCAGCAGCGCGATGCCCAGTATGCGGGCGGCCAGCTCCAGCGACTTGCCGGGCCAGATCACCAGCACCAGTCCCAGCGCCACCATCAGGATCGACAGCAGCTTGTTGTTCCTGCTCAGTTTTTCAAACCATTCTTTCATCTTCATTTTCCTTTCTGCCAACGGCTTCGTAAACCGGTTCTCCCGCCGGTTATTTCCTGCCCCACAGCCGGCGCACGCGATCCTTCAGCGAGCGCCGCGGCTGCTGCGACTGCGTAAATTCGATCGGATGCTCCAGATACCATCCCTGCGCCGTCATCGGCGGCTCGTTCAGCGGCGTCAGCCGGGTATACACGCCGTCGCTGTGCTGGCGCCAGGCCTTGGTGTTGTCCGCCAGCAGCCGGTCCAGGTATTCCACCAGGAACGCCCGCAGCTCGGCGCTCTTCACCGGCGCGCCCACCTCCACGCGGCGATCCTGGTTCCGGGTCATGAAGTCCGCGCTGGACAGGTACAGCTTCAAATCGTCGTCCTGGCCGAAGGCGTAAATGCGGGAATGCTCCAGGAACCGCCCGATCACCGAAGTGACGGTGATGTTGTCCGTCTTGCCCGGCACGCCCGGCTCGATGCAGCAGATGCCGCGCACGATCAGGTCGATCTTCACCCCGGCGCAGGAGGCCTCGCTCAGCTTGTCGATCAGCTCGCGGTCGGTGACGGAATTCACCTTGATGCGGATGCGCCCCGCCGCGCCCTTGGCGATCTCGCCGTCGATCATCTCCATGATGCGGTTCTTCATGGCGTTGGGCGCCACCAGCAGCTTTTCGTATTCGCCGTCGCTGGCGCCGATCAGCATGTTGTCGAAAAAGGCCACGGCGTCGCGGGTGATGGCGGCGTCGGCGGTCATCATGCAGAAATCGGTGTACAGCGTCGACGTCTTTTCGTTGTAATTGCCGGTGCCGATCTGGGCGATGTAGCCCAGCCCGCCGCGCTCGCGCCGGGTGATCAGGCACAGCTTCGCGTGGCACTTCAGATTCTCCGGCCCGTAGATGATCCGGCAGCCCGCCTCCTCCAGCTCTAGCGAATAATCGATGTTGTTCTGCTCGTCGAACCGGGCGCGCAGCTCCATCAGCACCGTCACTTCCTTGCCGTTCTCGGCGGCGGCGCACAGCGCCTTGGCGATGGCGGAATTGCGGGCCAGGCGGTAGATGGTGATCTTGATGGACAGCACGTTCGGGTCCTTCGCGCTCTGGCGCAGCAGATCCAGAAACGGCTGCATCGACTGGTACGGATAGAACAGCAGCACGTCCCGCTGCACCACCTGGTCCCAGATCGGCCGTTCGGCGTCCAGATAATCCGGATACACCGGCGTATGCGGCGCGTTGAACATCCCCGCCGGGCAGCGTTCGATGGAATCGACGTAATCCAGCTTCAGCGGACAGGCGCCGCTGTAGACGCGCTCGGGCCCCAGCTTCAAAAACGCCGCCAGCCGCCGCGCCAGCCGCGGGGCCTTGCCCTCCAGCTCCAGGCGCACCGGCGCCAGGCGGTCCCGCTTCTTCAGCAGGCGCCGCATGCTGTTCAGCACGTCCGGGTTTTCCTCGTCGTAGATCTCCTCTTCCGTCAGGCTGATATCGGCGTTTCGGGTAATGGCGATCACCGCCTGCTCCGAAACCTCGTAGATCTTGAATATCTTCTTCAGATGCGCGGCGATTACGCTCTCCATGCGGATGTAGCACGCGCCCTCGCCCGGCAGCATGACCACCCGCGGCAGCGCGCTCGGCACGTCCACGATGCCCACCACCGCCGATTGCTTGCCGCCGGCCTGCTTGCCCGACTGTTTCCCCGCCTGCTTGGACTGCTTGCCGCCGGGCTGTTTGCCGCCGGGCTGCTTGCCGGCAGGCGTCAGCAGCGCCGCAGCGTACAGCGCCTTGTTTTTCAGATGCGGAAAGGGATGGCTGCGGTCGATCACCTGCGGCGACAGCAGCGGCCGGATGTTCGCCTTGTAGTAATCCTGCACGTAAGCCCGCTGGCCCGCGTTCAGCTCGTCAATGGACAATTCTCGAACGCCCGCGGCCGCCAGCTCGGCGGACAGCTCGCGGTAGATGGCGTCGCGCCGGCGGATCATGGGAACCACCGCCTCGCAGATCGCCTGCACCTGTTCCCGGGGCGTCATGCCGGATTTGTTGTCCCGCTCGTCGGGCGCCAGCATATCCATATCCAGCAGGCTGCCCACGCGCACCATGAAGAATTCGTCCAGGTTGCTGGTGAATATGGACACGAAGCGCAGCCGCTCCATCAGCGGCGTCGCGGGCTCGGTGGCCTCCGCCAGCACGCGCTCGTTGAATTTCAGCCAGCTCAGCTCGCGGTTCTGGGTATAGCTCATATCCCGTTCAACGGTCAGGGCGTTTTCCACGGTTCACACTCCCCTGGGTATACTCACCTATATTAGCAATATTATAGCATATACGCGTCGCTTTTCAACCGCGCGGGATCGAAAAAAGCTGGACGTAATTGTGAGTTTCCGCCGTTTTCCGTCATTTTGCTCTTGTCACGCGCTGCGAAAAGCGCTATAATATGTTAAAGGATTGTTTTCAGTTTAACATGAAACGACCAAGAAAGAGGTGTCCAAATGATTCGCATCGGTATGCTCACTTCCGGCGGCGACTGCCAGGCGCTGAACGCCGCGATGCGCGGCGTCGCCAAGACGCTGTACAACTCCAACGAAGAGGTAGAAATCTACGGCTTCCTGAACGGCTATCAGGGCCTGATCCACGGCCGGTTCCGCCTGCTGACCTATGATGATTTCTCCGGCATCCTCACCAAGGGCGGCACGTTCCTCGGCTCCAGCCGCACCCCGTTCAAAACCATCCAGGTCATCGAAGAAGACGGCATCGACAAGGTGGCCGCCATGAAGCAGACTTATTACAAGCTGCAGCTGGACTGCCTGGTCATCCTGGGCGGCAACGGCACCCACAAGACCGCCAATCTCTTGAGCGAAGAGGGCCTGAACGTGGTCACGCTGCCCAAGACCATCGATAACGACCTGTGGGGCACCGACATGACCTTCGGCTTCCAGAGCGCCGTGGACATCGCCACCGACTGCATCGACATGATCCACACCACCGCCGCCTCCCACGGCCGCATCTTCATCGTGGAAATCATGGGCCACAAGGTGGGCTGGCTGCCGCTGAACGCGGGCATGGCCGGCGGCGCCGACATCATCCTGATCCCCGAAATCCCCTACGATATCGACAAGATCGCCGACAAGATCAAGGAACGCCACGACCGCGGCGCGTCCTTCACCATCCTGGCGGTGGCCGAGGGCGCCATCAGCAAAAAGGACGCCAAGCTGTCCAAGAAGGACTACGCCAAGAAGCTGGAGGAATCCCCGTATCCGTCGGTTTCCTATGAAATCGCCGCCAAGCTGTCCAAAAAGACCGGCTATGACGTGCGCGTGACCGTACCGGGCCATACCCAGCGCGGCGGCTCGCCCTGCCCCTATGACCGCGTGTTCGCCAGCCGCCTGGGCTCCGAGGCCGGTAAGCTGATCCTGAAGAAGGAATTCGGCTTCATGGTGGGCTACAAGAACCGCGAAATCGTGAAGGTCTCGCTGAAGGACGTGGCCGGCAAGCTGAAGATGGTCGATCCCGAAGCCTCCATCATCAAGGAAGCCAAGATGCTGGGCATCAGCTTTGGCGACTGACGTTATTATGGCGGGGGACCTGCTTCCCCCGCCGACGGTGCCGCGCCCCAATCCACAGGATTGTGACGTCGGCAGTCCGGCCCACTGGGCCGGACCGACAAACCCTCTGGGCTTGTCGCCTTGCCACCCCTTTGACAGATTTTGCTTGAGCGCCTCGGGCGCTCCGGCCGCAAAATCTGCAAGGAATGAATTCCTGCCGGAATTCCTTCGGGTCTGACGCGCATGTCGCCAGACCCGATTTTCCGTCAGGGGCTTCACCGGCCCCCGACACCCCCGGGAAGATGGCGATGCCGGCATGCTGTCCCGGTTCTCCCTGCAAAGCGAGCCGCATCAACCGCCGGACACGATTCCATGTCGGGGCTTCACCGGCAGCCGAAGAAAGGGGTTTATGATGAAACGAATCACCTTCCTTTCCCTCGCGCTGTTCGCGCTCTGCGCCGCCGCGGCGGCCGCGGAGGGCGGCGTGTTCAGCTACCGATTCGCGGACGCGGAGGAAGCGGCGGCGCTGCTCGTCGCCAACGACACCTACTACGACGGCCTCAGCCAGAACGACATCGCTTACCGCCTGCAGAAGCTGGGCGGCACGCGGGAGGAGCTGCTGGCCTTCGCCGCCGCGCAGACGCTGGATTATACCGCCGAAGAAAAGGCCGCCGTCGACGACGCCATGTCCTTCATCGAACAGGTCTGCGCCGAGCGCGGCTACGCCCTGCCGCCCACGGACGGCATCGTGTTCGCCAAGACCACGATGCTCGAGGAGTGCGGCGCGGGCGCTTACACCCATGGCACGCAGATCTACCTGGGCCAGGATATCCTGCAGTACGCGACGATGGACGACGACGGGGCCCGGACCTTTTTCCGGAAGGTCGTCGCCCACGAGCTGTTCCACTGCCTGACCCGCAACCATCCCGAATTTCGCGCGGCGATGTACGCCATCCTCGGGTTCACCGTCGCGGATGCGGATTATCCGCTTCCCCGGTCCGTCCGGGACGCGATGATCAGCAACCCGGACGTGGAGCGCCACAACGCCTGCGCCGCCTTCGAAATCGACGGCGCGATGCGGAACTGCGTCGTGGTGTTCCTCGCCGGCAAGCCCTTTTCGCAGCCCGGCGACAGCTTCTTCGACGACATGGTGACGGGGCTCGTGCCCGTGGACGATCTCTCCGCACTCTACACCTCGGAGGACGCCGCCAATTTCTGGGACGTGTTCGGCCGGAACACCGATTACGTGATCGACCCGGAGGAAACCCTGGCGGACAATTTCAGCTTCGCGATCGTCGACGGTCCGGACGCCGAATACCCGACCCCGGAGATCATCCATGCCATCGACGCCCTTCTCACCGGCGCCGCATACACGGCCGAAGCGGCCTGATCCGCCGGCCGCAAGCCCACCCGCAGACAGGAGGTTGCCCATGTACATTTCAAAGGCCGACGCCCTGACCTGGTTTGAATTCTTCTGTCAGCTGCCCGACGACGAGCCGCTGCCGCCCCGGCAGCAGGAGATCGCCCTGGCGGCGCTTTCACAGATCGAAGAAGCCGAGGCGGCCCGCGTCGAAAAACTGCGATCGGAGATCCCGGGCCTGAAATCGCTGGGCGGCCGCAGCTTCTACGTGGGCGACGACGCCCGTTTCCCCAGGGGCTGCCGGTCCTGCCTGCTGGGCACAGGCCTCAGCGCCGTGCGCAAAACCAACCGCTGCAACCTGCGCTGCCCGTTCTGCTACGATTACGGCGAAATGGAGCTGCAGCCGCCCATCGGCGCGGGCTACTGGGAGATCGGCGGCACGCGCTTCCGGGCGGAGGACCTGCCCCTGCTGCTGTCCGCGTCCAACCGGCCCACGGGCATCGCCTACGTCTACCTGGAGCCGTTCATGGAGATCGAGCTCTACCTCCCCGTCATCCGCGCCTTCCACGAGGCCGGCATCTACCAGCACCTGTACACCAACGGCACGCTGGCCACCGGGGAGAACCTGCGGGCGCTGGGCGCGGCGGGGCTGGACGAGCTGCGGTTCAACCTGGGTGCGTCGAACTGCGCCGACCGGGTGATCGAGGCCATCGGCATCGCGAAGCAGCACATCCCCATGGTGGGCATCGAGACGCCCATGACGCCGGATTTCTTCGAAACCTTCCTGCAAAAGAAGGACGCGGTGCTCGCCACCGGGCTGGATTTCATCAACTGCGCCGAGCTGCACCTGAACCCCAACAACCTGGAAAACTACTGGGGCGAGCCGATGTACATGTACCGGCAGGGCTACCTTTCCCCCACCTGGAGCCACGAGCTGACGCTGCAGCTGATGCGCCGCGCCGCGGAGGAGGGCTGGCCCGTCGCCGTGCACGACTGCTGCAACGCCACCAAGTTCGCCCGCGACCTGAACCTACGCGCCCACGAGGGCGGCTGGTTCGGCGCCAGCGCCTACGGCATGGAGTTCGGCGCCATCCCCTACGCCGCGTTCCTGCCCATCCTCGAGGACGATTCCTTTCCCTTCCTCCGGGAGGCGCCGCTGCCCGAGGGCTATCGCATCGGCGACGTGGTGCTGTGATCGGAGCCGGAAGAACGGAGCTTGCCATCGGTATATTATACTCCTCATTCCTCACTTCTTACTCCACTGTCCGGCTCTGCCGCAGGCAAAGCCGCTTTCGACCGTCCATCGCCCCAAATCGACCACTTATCGAAAAACGCTTTACAGCGCCGGGCCGGCGCTGTAAAATCATGTTCGGTTGCAGGAGGTGACCCCATGAAGGTGGAAATCCGCGTCGATCCCGGCCGCAGCGAGCCGGAGGTCGTCATCCTGACGGATCGCGTCACCCCCGAGATCGAAGCGCTGGCCCGGCGGCTGCGGGACGGCGAGGGCGAGACGCTGACGGTCTACACCGACCGCGGCGCGGCCTTCCTGCCGCTAGCGGACGTGATCCGCGTCTACGCCGAGGGCCAGGGCGTGCTGGCCCAGACGGCGGACGGGACGTACGCCGTGCGCAGGCGGCTGTATGAATTGGAAGAACAGCTCGCGCCCCACCGGTTTGCGCGCATCTCCAATTCCGAAATCGTGAACGCCGCGAAGATCACCGGCATGGATTTCAGCCTGACCGGCACCATCCGCATGACGCTGCGCGGCGGCATCGAAACCTACGCTTCCCGCCGCTATGTCGCGAAGATCCGCAAGCTGTTCGACGTGTGAGGTGATCGCCATGCTGAAAAAGATCCTGTCCCGGGCGCTGGTCAGCGCCATCTGCTGTATGGCGATCAACCAGCTGGTAGGCATCGTCCGGTCGCTGGCCGTCGGCGACGGCCGCTATTCCCCGGTCACGCCCGCCTTCGAGGCCCACTTCGCCAGCCCCACCGCCGCGGTGATCGCCCAGCTGCTCCTGATCGGCCTGGTGGGCGCCACCTTCGCCGGCTGCTCGGTGATCTTCGAGATCGAACGCTGGAGCTTCCTCCGGCAGGGCGCGCTGCACCTGCTGATCACGTCGCTGGTAGGCGTGCCGGTGTGCCTGTTCTGCTGGCCGCCGGAAACCACCGCCGGCGCGCTGTGGCTGGCGGGCAGCTGGGTGTTCTGCTACGCGGCCACCTGGTTCTCCCAATACCTGCTCTACCGCCACCGCGTCCGCGCGCTGGACCGGAAGATCAAAGCCGTCAATCTGGAGGATGAACATGAACGCCATTGAAACCCGTGAACTGACCCGCGTCTTCGGCGATCTCACCGCCGTGGACCGGCTGAACCTGACCGTCCCCGAAGGCGAGCTGTTCGCGCTGCTGGGCGTGAACGGCGCCGGCAAGACCACCGCCATTCGCATGCTTTGCGGGCTGCTGCCGCCCACGTCGGGCGACGCGCTGCTGCTGGGCCACAGCATCGTCTCCGATGCCGCCGCAGCCAAGGCCAATCTGAACGTATCGCCTCAGGAGACCGCCGTGGCCGCCGGGCTGACGGTGCGCGAAAACCTGGAATTCATCGCCGGCGTCTACGGCATGGGCCGCGCCGCGGCGAGATCCGCCGCCGATGAAATGATCGGGCGCATGGGCCTGGAACCGGTGGCGAAGCGCCGCGCAAAGCAGCTGTCCGGCGGCTGGCAGCGCCGGCTGAGCATCGCCATGGGGCTGATCACGAACCCGAAGATCCTGTTCCTGGACGAGCCGACGCTGGGGCTGGACGTGCTGGCGCGGCGGGAGCTGTGGCAGGTGATCGAGGCGCTGCACGGCAAGATGACCGTGGTGCTGACCACCCATTACCTGGAGGAGGCCGAGGCGCTGTCCGACCGCATCGGCATCATGGCCCACGGCCGGCTGAAGGCCCTGGGCACGGCCCAGTCGATGATCGAACAGACCGGCGCGAAGAACTTTGAAGACGCCTTCATCGCGCTGGCCGCCGGAGAGGGGGTGTGATCCGTGCGCATGATGACATTTGCCCGCCGCAACCTGAAGGAATTGTTCCGCGACCCGCTGACGCTGTTCTTCGGCGCGGCGTTCCCGCTGATACTGCTGTTCTTGCTGTCCGCGATCCAGGCGAACATCCCCGTATCGATGTTCGAGATCAACGCGCTGGCCCCGGGCATTGCCGTGTTCGGCCAGTCGTTCCTCACGCTGTTCTCGGCGCTGCTGATCGCCCGCGACCGCACCACGGCGCTCACCCAGCGGCTGATGGCCTCGCCGATGCGCGGCTCGGATTTCATCCTCGGCTACGCGCTGCCGGTGATCCCGCTGGCGGTCGTCCAGACGCTGGTGTGCCTGCTGGTGGCCGGCGTCATGGGCCTCAGGCTGAACCACCTGCCGCTGACGCTGGCGGTGCTGCTGGTCTCGGCGGTGTTCTACATCGCGCTGGGGCTGCTGTTCGGCAGTATCCTGAACGACAAGCAGGTGGGCGGCATTTGCGGCGCGCTGCTGACGAACCTGTCCGCATGGCTCAGCGGCATCTGGTTTGACGTGAAGCTGGTGGGCGGCGTGTTCGCGAAGATCGCCGACGTCCTGCCCTTCATCCACGCGGTGGAAGCCGCCCGGGCCGCCGCCGCGGGCAACCTGGCCGCGCTGCCGGGGCACCTGGCCGTCGTGGCCGCCTACGCCGCCGCGCTGCTGGCGCTGGCAGTGTTCGCCTTCCTGCGCACCATGCGCGGCGGAAAGCGGTAATCAGGAAGCGGAGAGTCGGTATCCGTAGGGGCGGCCAATGGCCGCCCGCCCAGAGTTCGACAGCAGGTAGAATCCCCGCGCTGGAATCAGTGGCGCGGGGATTCGTGCATTTCAGCGCGGCAGCAGATGGAAGCGGGCACCGCCCGCCGGGCCAATCAATCTCAACTCTAAACTCTTCACTCTCAACTCTTTATTTCTCCGCTCGCCGGCCTCTCCTCACTCCTCACTCTTCATTTTCAGCCCCATTCCCCTCAACAGCCCGATCGCGTTGTGCTGCAGCGTGGCCCTGGGGATTTTTCCCTTCCGCGCCGCGCGCCAGATGCGCCACACCCACAGCGGTCCGCCGGGTGTGATCCAGCAGTTGCCCGCGTTCACCATGGCCACGGCGTCCACGGTGCGGCAGCTGCCCCAGTCGGATATGATCGCGCCGTCGAAGCCCCATTCGCCGCGCACCAGCCCCTGCAGAAGCTCGGCGCTCTCGCCGGGATAGATGCCGTTCAAGGCGTTGTAGCTGGTCATCACCGCCGCGGGCGGCTGCACGCGGAACGCGATGGCATAGGACCGGAAATACAATTCCCGCAGCGCCTGCAGCGATACCACGCTGTGGCTTCCCATGCGGCTCAGTTCCGAATTGTTGCAGAACAGGTGCTTGTAGCAGCAGCCCACGCCCGTCTCCGTCAGCCCGCGCCCGTGCCATCCGGCCATCTCGCCGGTCAGGTACGGGTCCTCGGAGAAATACTCCGGGTGCCGCCCGCACAGCAGCCCGCGGTGCAGGTTCATGCCCGGGCCCAGGTTCAGCTGGATGCCGTGGCCGGGGCACTCCTCGGCGATCACCCGGCCCACGCCCCGGGCGATCTCCCGGTTGAAGGTGGCGGCGATCACGCTGCTGGCCGGGAAGCCGATGTTCGGCTTCTTCAAATTCAACCCCGCGTTGGCGTCGGACACGGAAAATGACGGCAGCCCGTACCGCCGGACGCGGTGGGTGTGCCCCGCCGCGCCGTCCTGCCAGGGCATCAGCCGCATCCCGGCGCACACGTTCAGCCGGCACAGGTTAAGCAGCGACAGCTGGCTGACGAAATCCGCCAGCCGCGACGGGTCCGCCTGCACGTCCGCCCACCGGAGCTTCGGCCCGCGGTGCGCCGGCAGCGGGTCGGGCCGGTATTCCCGCCGCGGCGCGGGCACGGCGATCTGCTCGCCAAGCGCCACGATCTTCGATTTCGACCCGTCCACCTCCGGGCGCTCCCGGGTCATCCGCGCGAGATCCTCCACCGGCGCGCCGAAGCGCTCCACGGTCCGCAGCACCGTTTCCGGCAGCGTGAACCCGCCGCAGAACGTCAATTCCGCGACGCTCCA
>CACWVN010000048.1:0-1797 GCA_902764285.1 uncultured Eubacteriales bacterium | reverse complement strand
GACAATACCTGCGCTTCCCCCGGTTCCAGCCGCCGCGTCTTTTCAAAGCCCGCCAGCACGTGCGCCGGCTTCTGCAGCTTTCCCGCGGGCGCGGCGGCGTACAGCTGCACCACGGCTTTGCCCGCCGCCGGCCCGGCGTTCCTCACGCGCACGCGCACCGTCGCGGCGCCGCCGTCCCGGGCCAGGCCCACCGGCTCCATTTCAAACCGGGTGTAGCTCAGCCCGTGGCCGAACGGAAACGCGACCGGCGCGCCGAAGGTGTCGAAGTACCGGTAGCCCAGGTACACGTCCTCCTCGTAGTACACCCGCACGCCCGCCTCGTCCTCGCGCATGTACGGGTCGTCCGCGCCCAGCGCGGGGAAATTCCGGCTGACCGGATTGTCGCGGTGATCCCAGGGCCAGGTGTCCGCCAGGTGCCCGGAGGGATTCGTCCGCCCGTCCAGGATCTCCATCAGCGCGAAGGCCGACAGCATGCCCGCGAAGCCGGTATAGACGATCGCGTCCACCGGGATCTGCTTCAGCCAGGCCATCGAGATCGGATACCCGGCGTTCAGGATCACGATCACCTTCTCAAAGGCCGCCCGCGCCGCCCGCAGCAGCGCCGTCTCGCCGTCGGTCAGGTAATACTGGCCGGGGACGGGCCGGTTGTCCTGCATCTCGCCGGAATTGCGGCTGATGAACACCAGCGCGGCGCCGCTCTTCTCCCGGGCCCGGGCCAGCATGTCCGCGTCCGGCACGCCCGCCCGCGGGTTCAGGAAGAACTCCGACAGCTCCCGGTTTACCCGGAACCGGCTGTGCTCCAGCACGGCCAGGTGGAAGCCCGGCCGCCAGCGCGGGTTGATGCGCGAAGCGCCGGAGGCGCTGGCCCGCCAGGTGTGCTGGCCGTGGCCCAGGCAATTCAGCCAGGCATCCTCCGCCAGCGGCAGCGCGCCGCCCTCGTTCCGCAGCAGCACCATGCCCTCCCGGGCGGCCTCCAGCGCCATGGCGTCGTGCTCGGCAAAGGCCGGGTCCGCCTCGCGCCGGGCCGTCGTGCGGATCCAGAACGCGCAGCGGGGAAACCGCCGGCCGTTCTTCGCCCGGAACCCCTCCAGCGCTACGCGCCAGCGCCGCCCGTGCTCCCGGGCCACCTCGCCCACCGGCACCAGCAGCAGGTGCAGCCCGCGCACGTTGATGGCGTCGCAGCGCGTCAGCTCCACGCCGTCCACCGTCGCCCGGCCCATGCCGCCCTCCGCCACCGGTGCCAGCAGCAATACCGGGATATACCCCGACAGCTTCGTGAACACGGAAAGCGCCCCGGTGTCGATCACATCCGGGTCGTATCGCCGCACAATGGGCAGCATCAGCGCGGGCACGGCGCTCGCCTCCTCGTCATCGCCTTTTACTCTATCATATATCATTCCCCGAAAGCATGCAAGCGTTTGCAATCCGCCGCGGGGTGCGCTATAATAGAAACACATACGGAATACGACAGGGAGGTCGGGCAATCATGAAGCTGAACTATCGTCGCACGCTGCTGATCGGACTGGCCTTTTTTTCCATCTGCGCCTTCTGGCAGATGTACGACACGCTGGTCCCGCTGATCCTTCGGGACACGTTCCACGTGGGCGACAGCCTGTCCGGCGTCATCATGGCGGCGGATAACGTGCTGGCGCTGCTGATGCTGCCGCTGTTCGGCAAGCTGTCCGACCGCACGAACACGCCGCTGGGCAAGCGCATGCCCTACATCGCGGCGGGCACGGCGGCGGCGGTGGTGCTGATGCTGGCGCTGGCCGGGGCCGACGCGCCGGGCCGGTTTGC
>CACWVN010000047.1 GCA_902764285.1 uncultured Eubacteriales bacterium | reverse complement strand
CGTGATCGCCGCCGTCAGCGTCGTCTTGCCGTGGTCAACGTGCCCGATCGTGCCGATGTTTACGTGCGGCTTGTTGCGCTCAAACTTTGCCTTTGCCATTGGAAATTCCTCCCTATCAAAAATGATGGCTTTGTTCTGTATGGAGCGGGTGATGGGAATCGAACCCACGTGATCAGCTTGGGAAGCTGGAGCTCTGCCATTGAGCTACACCCGCGCGTTCCCGCTTTCATACGCACATAGTTTATTTTACCTGTCAAGCGCTGTTTTGTCAACAACTATTTGCCAAATTCGCCGTAAATTCACCTTTCTGGCATAGTTTGCCCCGCCGCCCGTGAAAAAATTAACGTCGCCCCCCGGCGGAGGCGACGGAATGCGAATTATGCGGCTGTCGCGCTACTTTTCTTCCAGGTATTTCATCAGCTTGCGCTTGATGCGCTGCAGGGCGTTGTCGATGGATTTCACGTGGCGGTGCATCTCCCCGGCGATCTCCACATAGCTCTTGCCCTCCATGTAGCGCACCAGCACGTCCTTTTCCAGATCGGACAGCATCTGGCCGATCCGGCCCTCGATCAGCGACAGGTCCTCCCGGTCGATCAGCATGTCCTCGGGATTGGAGACGCCCTCCTCGGTGATGACGTCCAGCAGCGTGCGGTCGGAGTCCTCTTCGTAGATGGGCTTGTTCAGCGAAATGTAGCTGTTCAGCGGGATGTGCTTCTGGCGGGTGGCGGTCTTGATGGCGGTGATGATCTGCCGCGTGACGCACAGCTCCGCGAACGCCCGGAACGAGGACAGCTTTTCCGCCTTGTAATCGCGGATGGCCTTGTACAGGCCGATCATGCCTTCCTGCACGATGTCCTCGTGGTCCGCGCCGATCAGAAAATAGCTGCGCGCCTTCGTGCGCACGAAGTTCTTGTACTTGTTCAGCAGGTATTCCTGGGCCGCGCCGTCGGCGTCCTGCGCCAGCTTCACCACCTGCTCGTCCGCCATGGACTCAAAATCCTGGGTCGTATACATGGGTGTTCGTATCCTCCTGAAAGATCAGGGGCGGGTATGCTCCGCCGCTCTTTCGCCTTGGTTATCGCCCGCGCCGCGCGTCATCTTGCCCGGGCGCGGACGATCTCATACATCAGGATGCCCGCCGCCACCGAGGCGTTCAGCGATTCGGTCTTTCCCTTCATGGGCAGGGCGACCACCCGGTCGCACTTTTCCAGCGTCAGCCGCGCGATGCCCTCGCCCTCGGAGCCGATCACCAGCGCCACGGGCCCGGAGAGGTCCGCGGAAAAGGCGTCCTCGCCGTCCATGGCCGTGCCCACGACCCACACGCCGCGGCCCTGCAGCTCCTCGATGGCGCGGTTCAGGTTCTTCACCCGGGCTATGGGCAGGTGATCCAGCGCGCCCGCCGCCGCCTTGGCCGCCGCGGGCGTCAGCCCCGCCGCGCGGCGCTCCGGCACCACCACGCCGTGGGCCCCGGCGCACTCCGCCGTGCGGATGATCGCGCCCAGGTTGTGGGGATCGGTGATACCGTCCAGCAGCACCAGGAACGGCGCTTCGCCCTTCGCCGCCGCCGCGGCCAGGATGTCCGAAAGCTCCACATAGGGCGCCGCGGCCACGTAGGCCAGCATGCCCTGATGGGCCGGGCAGATCTGGTCCAGCCGGCTGCGGTCCACCGTCTGCACGACGGCGCCCGCTTCCTTCGCCAGGCGCACGATCTCCCGGGCCGTGCCGGAAAGGTCGCCCGACGCCACCAGCAGCTTCTCCACCGGCCGCCCGACCTTCAGCGCCTCGCGGATCGGGTTTCTGCCCGCCAGCAGGCGCTCCTCGTCCGGAAGATCCAGCTCCGCGGCCGCTTCCGCGTCCCGCCGGTCGCGGGCCTTCGGCCCGGATTCCGAGCGCCAGGCCCCGCCGCGGTGCAGTTCGCCCCCGCGGCGCGCGTTCCCCCTGTAGACCTCCCGGGGCTCCATATCCCGGCCCTCGGCGCCTTCGGTCACGCGCTCGGCCCGGGGCACGTCCCGCGCCACGCGGCCCACCCGGGGCCCGCCGGCAGCGCCGGGGTACACGCGCCGGCCCGCGCCGCGCATGGGGTTGCGTCTGTCGTCATCGCGCATAGTTGAACTCCTGTATCTCGATGTTGGGAATAGGGAACAGGCAACAGGCAACAGGGAACAGGAATGGCCTGGCTGTCTTCCACTCCTCACTCCTCACTCCTCACTCTTCAAACGGCAGTGCCCGCGCCAGCAGCGCGTTCATCCGTTCCTGCTGCCCGGTGACGTACAGCCAGCCGATCAGCGCCTCCAGCGCGGTGGCGCGGTGGTACTCGCCGGGATCGGCGTTCTTCGGCGGCGACTGCTTCGTGTTTCGGGCGCGGCGCACCACGTCGGCCTCCTCGTCCGTCAGAACGTCGGCCACGCGCGCCAGCGCCTCGCTCTGGGCGTGGGCGCACACCAGCGATATCGCCTCCCGGTGCAGCGCGCGCACCCGGCCGCCGCCGGCGATCAGGTGCTCCCGCACGTACAGGTCGTACAGCGCGTCGCCCAGGTAGGCCAGCTCCAGCGACCCGGGCAGGGTCTTGTGCTCAAAGTGGAATATCATTCGCCGCGTTCAGCTCCCGCCGTTCGTCGTTGCCCATATGCTTCCAAAGAATATTATGATTGTCGGCGTGCTGCCCTTCGGGGCCCGCCGACCCGGCCAACCGCCCTGCAGGCCGGTCGCCTAATCATTATACCAGATATTCCGAAAAGCCACAAGACCCCGCTTTAGCGGGGCAGTGAGGAATGAGGAGTGAGGCGTGAGGAATAGAAGACAGCCCCGCCCACGGCCAACCTGTACTCCTCACTCCTCACTCTTTCACTCCTCACTCCGCTGCGGGGACTTCGGGCATTCTCCTACTCCCTACTCCCTGCTCCCTGCTCCCTAACTTCATCAATCCATAATACGATTCGCTTGAAGCCGCCGCGGGATTTGTGTATAATGGGGGAAATCATATCGAAACTACGTGACGAGGTGCATCGCATGGATTTTAAAACTGCCGTCGCAAACGAGATACTGGCCGCGCTGAAGGCGGCCTTCGGCGAGGTGGAGATCCCGCCCGCGGACATCGCCGCGGCGCTGGAGATCCCGCCGGACACCGCCATGGGCGACTATGCCTTTCCCTGCTTCAAGCTGTCGAAGGCGCTGCGCAAGAGCCCGATGATGATCGCCGACGCGCTGGCCGGCGCGATCCACGCCGATTTCCTGGGCAAGGTGGAATCGGTGAAGGGCTATCTGAACTTCTTCATCGACCGGGCCATCTACGCCGAAAAGGTGATCGGCCTGGCGCTGGAGCAGGGCGAGCGCTACGGCGCGGATGATTCCGGCGCGGGCAAAACCGTGGTGCTGGACTATTCCAGCATCAACATCGCCAAGCGCTTCCACATCGGCCACCTCTCCACCACGATGATCGGCAACAGCCTGGTGCGGCTGCACCGGTTCTTCGGATGGAACACGGTGGGCGTGAACCACCTGGGCGACTGGGGCACCCAGTTCGGCAAGATGATCGCCGCCTACAAGCGCTGGGGCGACCATGACGCCGTGGCCGCCGGCGGCGTGGACGAAATGGTGAAGCTGTACGTCCGCTTCAACGCCGAGGCCGAACAAAACCCCGCGCTGAACGACGAGGGCCGCGCCTGGTTCAAGAAGATCGAGGACGGCGACCCCGAGGCGCTGGAGATCTTCAACTGGTTCAAGGCGGTGACGCTGAAGGACGCCGAGCGCGTGTACGACATGCTGAACGTGAAGTTCGATTCCTACGCCGGCGAAAGCTTCTATAACGACAAGATGCAGCCGGTGATCGACGCGCTGAAGGAAAAGGGCCTGCTGGTGGAGGACCAGGGCGCGCAGATCGTGGACCTGACGGATTACGGCATGCCCCCGGCGCTGATCCTGCGCTCCGACGGCGCCACGCTGTACATGACCCGCGACCTGGCCGCCGCGAAGTACCGCAAGGACACCTACGACTTCGACAAGAGCCTCTACGTGGTCGCCTACCAGCAGGACCTGCACTTCCGGCAGCTGTTCAAGGTACTGGAGCTGATGGGCTATGACTGGGCCTCGAAGTGCGAGCACGTCTCCTTCGGCATGGTCTCCTTCGGCGGCGAGAGCCTGTCCACCCGCAAGGGCACCGTGGTGTACCTGGACGACCTGCTGACCCAGGCCGTGGAAAAGGCCCGGGCCATCATCGACGAAAAGAGCCCGGACCTGGAGAACAAGGACGAGGTCGCCCGGCAGGTGGGCATCGGCGCGGTGGTGTTCTTCGACCTGTACAACAACCGCATCAAGGACATCGACTTCACCTGGGAGCGGGCGCTGAACTTCGACGGCGAGACCGGCCCCTACGTGCAGTACACCCACGCCCGCGCGTGCAGCGTGCTGCGCAAGGCCGGAGACGTCGACCGCTCCGCCCCGGATTTCGCCGCGCTGTCCGACCCGTTCAGCCAGGACGTGGTGCGCCTGATCGAGCAGTTCCCGGACATCCTCAAGAGCGCCGTGAACCGCTCCGAGCCCAGCATGGTCACCCGGTTCTCGGTGGACCTGGCCCAGGCGTTCAACAAGTTCTATTACGAAAACAAGGTGATGGTGGACGACCCCGGCACCCGCGCCGCGCGGCTGATGCTGACCGACGCCGTGCGCCAGACGCTGAAACAGGCGCTGTACCTGATCGGCGTGGAAGCCCCGGAGCGGATGTAATCCGCACGCAAGAAGGCCCCCGCTCATATGAGCGGGGGCCTTCTTTATCCCTTCATTCCGCGTCGCCGTCGTCCATGCCGCCGCGCATGGGGATGTCCAGCGGCACATACTTGCCCCGGCGGCGGTGGGCGCGCTGCACCTGTTCGGCGTGGCGCAGCGAAAGCTCGTGGGAAGCCCGGATGCGGCGCATCAGCATGGCCACCACCTGCTCGATCTCGCTGTCCGGGGAATAATCGGCCTCCACGGAGAAATCCACGCGGCCCTGCAGCAGCATGTCGTCGGCCACCTCGGTGGCGCCGGGCGCGTGCACGGCGATGGAATATCCGCCCTTCTGCTTGGTCATCTTCATGCAGGGCACGTCCGTCAGCCCGTCGCCCACGTAGATCATGTTGGAAAAGGGCACGCGGCGCATGTATTCCGGCGTGAAGGCGTTCAGGTCGCGGTCGTTGGTGACGTCCAGTATGCCCTTGTTGATGCGGAACAGGTACTGGGTCTTGCTGGTGTAGTTGACGGCGGTGGAGGGCCACACGGCGTGGCCGTCCCCGTCGTAGCAGAAGGAAGCGGCGAACACGGCCTTGAAGTATTTGCCGATGGCCGACCCGCGGATGATCTCCGTCAGCCCGGAGGAGATGATGTAGTGCTCCACCTCCACGCCGCACTGGCGGCCGATGGCGTTCACGCGGTCGAACCAGGTATCCACGCCGGGGAAAAACGCAACGTCCCGGCCCAGCCTGGTCAGGTTCTCCCGGGTCAGCTCCATTTCGCCGCTGGCCATCTTCTTCATCAGGTACATGTAGGTCAGTATGCCGTCCATGTCGTTCTCCCGGGCGAACTCGGCGCACTTGCCCCAGAACACGTCCGGCTCCACGCGGATGCCCGGCAGGAAGGAATACTCCTCCATGTCCCGGGGCGAGAGAGTCTTGTCGAAATCATAGATCAGCGCGACGATGGGCGTGGGCATAGCGAAACCCCCTTTGGTGAGTGAAGCGTGAGGTGTATAAAATGGCGCGCGGCCATTAAAAATCGGGCTGACTCCGCCCGGCCTGCGGGCGGAATCAGCCTGTCGATCCCCGATGTCGCGTTACTCCGCGGTCGCCGGCTCGGGCGTGGGCGCCGGGGAAGGCGTGATCTGCGCGTATTCGGTGCGCGGCGCCTCGTCGGAATACAGCAGCGTCAGCGTGGCGTTGTCGGCGATGCCGGTGGCCTCCAGTCCGGCGGTCTGCTGGAACAGCTTCACGGCCGTCTGGGTCTTGCTGCCGAAATCGCCGTCGCGGTCATCCAGCAGGAAGCCCAGCATGTACAGCCGGTTCTGCATATCCAGCACGGCGTCGCTCTTGTCGCCCTTCTGCAGCGGCGTATAGGTGGTTTCCGGCATGGGCGTGGGCGTGGGCGAGGTGACCACCGTCACGCGGTCGCCGTTCAGTATGGCGGTCAGCTCCTGCGCGGTGGTGGCCCGCTCCAGCTGGGCGATCTGTTCGTTGACGATGCCCCAGCGGGAATCGGAATTCTGTCCGGCGCTCTGCGCGCCCTGCTCCGCCTCGGAAATATCCATCAGCACGGCGTTGCCGATGTTGGTGTGGATCGTCTGCAGCGCGGAGATGAACAGCGGGTCGTTCACCGCCGGTTCCTCGGGCAGCAGCGCGTCGATGAGCGCGGCGTCGCCGGTCACCTTGGTGGTCATGCCCACGATGCCGTCGCTGCGGTACAGGTTCACCAGCTCGTTCACGTAGGTGCTGTCGGTTTGGGATTTGATCATCGCCACGCCTTCGTCATACAGGGTCTGGGTGACGCCCTCGATCTTGGAGGCGTTCTTGTTGCCGCGGATGTGGCGGAACCACATCACGCCGCCCACGATCAGCGCCGCGGCCAGGATCATGATCAGCGCCACGCGCAGGATCTCTTTCACGCCGATGGCGCGGCCGTAGCGGATCTCGTCGAATTCCTCTTCGTCGATATCGTCGAACACTTCGCTCTGGTTGGGATCGGACGCGCCGTCCTGCGCCTCTTCGTAGGCGCCGCCCTCCTGGGGCGCGGTGTAGGCGTCCTCGCCGTCGTCATAGGCGCGGCGGCGGCGGGCGGCCCGGCGGCTCTGGGTGGCCTCCAGCTTCTGGATGTAATCCTCCACGCCGGCGCTGATGCCGGCGCGTCCGGTGGATTCGATAGGCCGGGAATGGAGCTCGGAGGTATCGACGCTCTCCATTTTCAGCTCTTCATCCACGGCGTTAAGCGTGCTGATGACGTCCTCGGGCAGATCCTCGGGCGCGATTTGAGGCGTTTCCTTTTCCTTTTCCTCTTCTTCCTTGGCGTCGATCTCGGCGCGCATGTCCCCGCGGATCTCCTCCGGGGCGGAAGCTTCGTCATAAACCGGGCGATAGGTGGTCCGGCTGTCTACGGCGCCTTCCTGCTGCTGCTCCTCGGGCATGGTGGTGTAGGTGGTGCGGGTATAGGCCGCGACCGCCTGTCCGGCGGGCGCGTCGGGCAGGATATGCGCCTGCGCCGACGTATAGGGCGTTCCCTCAAACCGGCTTTCCCCTACGGGGCTGCCGCAGTGGGGACACTTCTGGTCCTCCGGCATCAGAGTCTTGCCGCACTTGGAGCAAAACATAGGCATGGCCTCCTCCTGGCATATCAATGGCGGCGCCCGAGGCGCGCGCGGAACGGCCGTCGTCGCTGTTCGACGGATTTCGCCGGCCCGGAAAAACCGTCTTCCCGGCCGCGTCCAAACAAAAACCGCCTGCGGCGCCCGGCGGGCGCTATGGCGGTTCGATTCCGGCTATGGGTCTGAATAGAACCATCCTATCGTATATGATAAGATGGCCCGACAGGTAAATCAAGGTTATAATTATGACTTTAATTGGATATTTTGCGGATTCGTGTCATAATCCGCCGAAGGCGGCCGGGCGGCTGAAATCACAGCTCGGGCACCGGCGGATTGCAGTCCGGGCAGGCCGACAGGCCCTCCTGGATGGCCTGGCGCACGGTCAGCTCGCGGCCGTTGGTCTGGTTGCCGCAAACCTTGCCCGAATGGTAGTAGGTGGCCTTGGAATACACGCTGTAAACGATGGTGTTGTAGATGGCCTCGTTCTGGTCGCTGGCCTCCTGCAGCTTCTGTTCCTCGGTCAGCAGGTCGCGCTCGGTGCCGCCGGCGGCCAGCACCTGGGCCAGCTGCTGTTCGTACAGCAGCTGTTCGATGTTGTACAGCGCGTTCAGCGCCTCCCCCTCGGGCGCGGCGGTGACGGCCACGGGCGCGGCGGGCACCGGCACGCGGGGCGCCAGCTCCTGCTTCGGGGTGAGCCACATGAACAGGAACATCATTTCCACCGTGGAGATGACGGTCAGCAGCATCCGGCCGCGGGTGCGGAACACGCCCTGCGTCCAGAGGAAAAACAGCCCCACCGGCGGCATCAGCAGCGACAGCACGATGCCCACCACGCCGCGGGACGACACCGCCCGCTGCCTGGAGGGCCGCTGCACACCGGCTCCACTCTTTGCGTATCGACTGCTCATGCTCCGTCCTTTCGGCATTTCCATGCGCTTTCCCCGTGATGACAACATTATACGGTCCGGCTCCGATCCTGTCAAGCGCCCGCCCGACGCGCGCCGCGTTTTGTTACAGCAGGTGATTTCGATGTAAAACCTTGGGGAAAACCATTGTGAATCCGGCGGAATCCCGCTATAATATAGTTTGGTTTTTTATCGGGAAAGAAGGAATACGCGCATGGTCATACAATGGGAAAAGGGCCGCGGACGCCTGCTGGCCGTCGCCGCCGGGCTGATCGCCGCCGCGATGCAGATCGCCGCCGCGCTCTGGCTGGGCGGCCGCCACATGAAGCTTTACGCCGCCCTGGCGCTGCCGATGGGGCTGTTCGCCTTCGCGGCGTTCGGCAGCCGGGTGACGATCCGCCGCGGGTGGGGCATGCTGGTCGAACTGCTGTGCATCGCCGGCGCCAGCGTATTGATCCTGCACCTGCCGCTGCACCAGTGGACCGTCGTCACCCTCAGGGCCTATGCCCGCGGCGCGGGCCTGGCGGCGGCGCTGCTGGGGCTGGTCTTCGCCGTCACGGCGAACATGAAGTGGTTCGGCGCGTTCTGGCTCACCTTCAATCTGGTCTTCAGCATCATCGACGTGGCCGTGATCGAATTCAGCGGCAACGCCATCACCGCCAGCGATATCGTGGCCATCGGCACCGCGGCCAACGTGGCCGGCAACTATCATTTTGAGATCCTGCCGCTGATGCTCAGCCAAGCGGCGCTGTACATCGCCTGCATGGCGATGGTGCTGCGCTCCCGCGAGGAGCGGCCCCGCCTGAAGAAGCTGTCCGTCCGTCTGGTCGCGCTGGGCTGCGCGGCGGTGATGGCCGTCTACCCGACGTACACGGTGATGACCCGGCAGGGAAAGACCTGGAAGGACAAGGGCATCCGGCTGAACAGCGTGCTGGTGGAGCTGCTGCTGGAGGCGAAGACGATCCGCGTCAGCCCGCCCGAAGGCTATTCGCCGGAGGCGGTGACCGCCCTTTCGGAAAAGTATCCCGCCCGGGCGGCGCGCGTATCCGGGGAAAAGCGGCCCCACGTGATCGCCATCATGATCGAAGCGTTCTGTGATCTTTCCGTGCTGGGCGCGTTTGAAACCGACGTGGACTACATGCCCTTCACCCACCGGCTGATGGATGAATCCGTCTCCGGCACGGCGCTGGCCTCCACCTTCGGCGGCGGCACCGCCCGCAGCGAATGGGAATTTCTGACCGGCAACAGCATGGCCTTCCTGCCGGGATCCACCATGCCCTTCCGCCAGTACATGAACGGCCGGGACAACTCGCTGGTGCGCGTGTTCGAAAACGCGGGCTACCACACCATCGGCATGCATCCGTTCAAATCCAACGGCTGGGGCCGCAACAAGGTCTATCCCGGGCTGGGTTTTGACGAAACCTACTTCATCGACGACCTGGACTGGGGCGAAACCGTGCGCGGCTTCGTCTCCGACCGCGCGCTCGTGCGCCAGATCATCCGCCTGTATGAAAACCGGGACGCCGGCCGGCCGCTGTTCCTGTTCGGCGTCACCGTGCAGAACCACGGCGGCTACGACACGCCGGATTACGAATCCACCGTGCACCTGAAGGGAATGGACCGGGCTTATCCCGCCGTGGAGCAATACCTCTCGCTGATCCGCGAGACCGACGACGCGATCCGGGAGCTGGTCGAATACTTCGCCGCCGTGGACGAGCCCGTGATCATCGTGTTCTTCGGCGACCATCAGCCCAACACCCGCGGCAGCTTCCGCAGCGCCGTGGGCCCGCAGACGAGCCAGCAGCTCTACATGGTTCCCTTCGCGATGTGGGACAACTATGAGCACCGCGCGGAACACGTGGAGATCACCAGCCTGAATTTCCTGCCCGCCCGGCTGCTGGATCTGGCCGGCGTGCAGAAGCCGTCCTTCTACTGCATGCTGTCCGAAGTGAACCGGACCGTCGATGCCATGAACCCGATGGGCTATTACTCCGGCGGCGTGTTCCACAGCTACGGCGACAGGGACGACGCGGAAGCCGCGGCGCTGCTGCGGGACTATAACATCTATCAATACGCCAACATGTTCGATGGCGCGGCGGATCCCGCGCTGTTCATCGGCGCGGGCGCGCAATAAAGGGGAGGAAAAACGAATGCGGATCACATGGGTTGAAAAGGGTAAGCGCCGCGCGCTGGCGCTGATCTTCTCGGCGCTGGCCTTCGCGGCGCAGATCGCCGCCGGGCTGTGGCAGGGCACCCCGCTGTGGGCGGGTCTGCCGGCCTGGACGAACCTGCCGCTGGCCGCCGGGCTGGCCGCGTTCGTCTTCCTGGCCTTCGGCACGAAGATCGAAGTGGACCGCTGGTGGGGCGTGCTGATCGAGCTCATATGCGTGGCCGCGGCCAGCTTCATACTGCTGCACCTGCCGCTTTTGCACTGGATGGGCATGCGCCCGACGGGCGTCATCCGCGGGTTTTCGTTCGCGCTGACGCTGATGGGCGTCGCCTTCGTGCTCACGGCGAACATCAAGTGGTTCGGCGCTTTCTTCCTCACGTTTTGCTGGGTCTTCAACATCATCGAATGCGAGATCATCGCGTTCAGCGGCAACGTGATCACGCTGAACGACATCATGGCCATCGGTACGGCCATCAACGTGGCCAACAACTATTCCTTCATCGCCAAGCCGCTGATGATCACCCAGCTGATCTTCTACATCGCCTGCATGCGCGCGATGATCGGCGCCCATGAGGTCCGGCCGAATCTGAAGAAGCTGCGGGTGCGCGCCGTCATCGTGCCGCTGGTGCTGGCGGCGGCGTTCCCCACCTGGCACGCCTACACCCACAACAAGCCCACCACCTTTTGGAGCAACGGCGTCCGCCGCTACAGCGTCCTGGTGGAGTTCCTGCTGGAGAGCAAGACGCTGAAGGTGGATCAGCCCAAGCACTACTCCGCCGAGGCCGTCGCCGCGCTGGGCGCGGAATACCCGGGCCGGCCCGCCACCGTGGCCGACGAAAAGCGGCCGCACGTGATCGCCATCATGATCGAGGCGTTCAGCGACCTCTCCGTGCTGGGCGATTTTGAAACCAACGTGGACTACATGCCCTTCACCCGCCAGCTGATGCAGGAATCCGTTTCCGGCCTGGCGCTGGTGTCCACCAAAGGCGGCGGCACCGCCCGCAGCGAATGGGAATTCCTGACGGGCAACAGCATGGCCTTCATGCCCGGCGGCAGCATGCCGTTCCGCCAGTTCATGGGCGACGACGAAAATTCGCTGGTGCGGGTGTTCGAAAACGCCGGCTACCACACCATCGGCATGCACCCCTACCTGCGCAACGGCTGGGCCCGCAACAAGATCTACCCCGCGCTGGGCTTTGACGACATCTACTTCGTCGATGATCTGGAATGGGATGAAACCGTGCGCAAGTTCGTCTCCGACCGCGCCTTCGTGCACCAGATCATCAACCTGTACGAAAACCGCGATTACGACGAGCCGATGTTCTTCTTCGGCGTCACCATGCAGGACCACGGCAACTACGCCTACGCCGGCTACGATCCCACCGTGACGATCACCGGCCACGAGGGCGAGTTCCCCAACGCCGAACAGTACCTGTCGCTGATCCGGGAGACCGACGACGCCATCCGCCAGCTGATCGAGTACTTCGCCGCCGTGGACGAGCCCGTCCAGATCGTGTTCTTCGGCGACCACCAGCCCATCGTCGAGGACGGATTCTACAAGCTCGCCGGCGCCGAGACCTCCGCGCAGACCCATCTCGTGCCCTTCGTCATGTGGGATAATTACGAGCATCGCGTCGAGCACGTCGACATCACCAGCGTCAATTTCCTCGGCGCGCGGCTGCTGGATCTCACCGGCATCCAGAAGCCCGCCTGGTTCAGCTTCATCTCCGAAGTGAACCGGACCGTGTCCGCCATGAACCACTTCTGCTGCAACGTCGGCGGTGAGTTCTCCGGCTACGGCAAGTACAAGGATACGCCCGTGATGGACATGCTGCTGAAATACCAGATTTATCAATACGCCAACATGTTCGACAAGACGGTGGACCGGACGCTGTTCATCGGCCCGGTGACGCCGTAGAGCGCCCATTCTATTCATCCGCCCCGGCCCATCAATTCAGGGCCGGGGCGGACGTATCTGTAGCTATCGATTTGCCGGCATAACGGTTTCCGGGACAATCCCTTTTAAAAGCCCCGGCCTCCGCGTTATGTTATCAGCCCACGGGCTGGCCGCAGTTGGGGCAGAACTTCGCCTCCAGGCCCTCCAGGCTCGCGCCGCAGTTAGAGCAGAAAGCGGGCGCGGCGGGCTGCTCGGGCTTCGCGGCGCCGCACTGGGAGCAGAAGTTGCCGGTGTTGCCCTCGTGGCCGTTTTCACAGGTCCAGCTTTCCTCGGCCGGCGCAGGTTCCGGCGCGGGCGCGGCTTCGGGCGCGGGCGCGGCTTCCGGCGCGGGCGCGGCTTCCGGCGCCGGCGCGGCTTCCGGCGCGGGCTGGCCGCCCTGGTTCCCGTCGATGCGGAAGGCCAGCAGCTGCATCCCGCCGTCTTTGGGGCGGGCCGCCGCCGTGGTGCCGTCGTTGCTGAGCTCGATGCTCTTGTACTGGTCGGTCCAGGGCAGCAGATAGTTCCCGTACAGGTCGATGACGGCTTTCTCGCCGGCGTCGTTGGTAGCCACGAAGGCATAGCTGCCCATGGAAGTGCAGAAATCCACCTCAGCGAAGTGTTCGGGCAGCTCGCCGACGCCGCCGGTCAGCACGATGTAGCCGCCCTCCAGCGCTTCGATCACGCCGAAGGTGCCCTTGCTCTTGACGGCATTGGAGCCGTACTTGAAATCGCAGGTCACGTTGCCCTGGCGATCCAGGAAGCCGAACTTGCCGTCCTTCACGGCCCAGATGCAGCCGTAGGGCGCCAGGCATTCCACGTTGCCGATCTCGTCGTATTCGGTGGGCACGACTTCGTTGCCCTGCAGGTCGACCACGCCGTACTTGCCGTCATAGCGGACGCTGGCGTAGCCGCCGTAGACATGGTAAAGCCCGCTGTAATCCTTCGCGGCGACGAACACCTCGTTGCCCTGGACGTCGTACAGCCGGCAGTCCTTGAACAAATAGGGCATGTCCAGATCGTCCGGGTTCAGCGTGCAGCCGGGCACGAAGGCCTCCTGGCCGCTGCCGCAGTGGATGTAAGTGGTCTTGCCGTTTTCATAGTTCGAATCGTATTCCGTCGCATTGGTGTCCACGTCATAGGGGGAGGGCGTGAGGTTCCTGTCATAGAAAACCCGCTTCTCCTCGACGTTCTTCAGCTGCAGGTATGCGCCGTAGCCGCGCGCGATGCCGTTCTTGAAATCACTTCGGGACAGGGAGCCCACGAACTGGCCGTCGAAATAGAAATCCGTATGGTCGATGCGGAAGAACTTCTCGTCGCCGCTGCTGCCCCAGGAGGAAAAGGTATAATCCTTGTCCTCGGCGCTGCATTCGATCAGCGTGATGCCCGCCGTCCAGCGGTCGGAAATCTCGATGACGTCGCCGTACTTGGCGGGCACCACCACGCGGCCGTCGCGGCCGTCGATGAAGCCCTCGTCGTGGATGCCGTCGGGCGCCTGGATTTCAACCTCGAACAGGTTGGAGTTGGATCTGGGCGACATGCTGACGTAGCCCGCGCTCTCCGATACCAGCTCGACGCCGTTCGAGTCGACCAGCGTATAATATTTGGAACCGTCTTTATTGTAGGCGAACGAGTTTGTCCGGCGATTCAGAGAACCCCAATCGCCGCCGCTGAGCGTGACGGTCACAGCCACCTCCGCCGTCGCGGGGAGCGCCAGCGCCAGCAGCAGCGCCGCCATCAGAAAACATGCGAACCATTTTTTCATGTTATGTCCTCCTCATCAGGATTTATGCATTTACATTATATGGTTTTCTCCCTGAAAAAGCAACGCTTTTTCGGCGCGAAGGCGCGTTTTCTCTTGTATTTTCCCGGCAAAGGATGTATTATTAGAATAAGAAAATATGGGCCTTTGCGGCGTATGCCGCGAAGGTGGTGAAAGGGGTATATACCATGAGCATTTCCTGCAAGAGCTTCGGCAAGCTGCCGGACGGCCGCGAAACCACCCTGTACACGATGACCAACGCCTCCGGCGCCTCCGTGGAGATCCTGAACTACGGCGGCATCGTCCGCGCCATCAACGTGCCGGACAAGTCCGGCGCGATCGGCAACGTGGTGCTGGGCTATAACGACGCGGCGGGCTACGTGCCCACCTGCGGCTACCTGGGCGCGCTGATCGGCCGCGTGGGCAACCGCATCGCCAACGGCGAATGCGAGCTGAACGGCGCCAGGCTGACGCTGGCGAAGAACGAAAAGGGCGTCACCCACCTGCACGGCGGCAACGTGGGCTTCAACGAAAAGATCTGGAACGTCACGCCCATGGAGGGCATCTGCGAGGATCACCTGTACCTGACGTACACCAGCCCCGACGGCGAGGAGGGCTATCCCGGCACGCTGAAGGTGATGGTCACCTACACCTGGACCGACGAGAACGAGCTGATCCTGCGCTACGAGGCCGTTTCCGACAAGGACACGCTGTGCAACCTGACCAACCACACCTATTTCAATCTGAACGGCGAGGCCGGCGGCAAGAAGATAGAGGACCACGTGTTCGAGATGAACTGCGATACCTTCACCGTGGTGGACGCGCGCTGCATCCCCACCGGCGAACAGCGCGACGTGACCGGCACGCCCTTCGACCTGCGCAAGCCGATCCGCGTGGGCGACAGCCTGGCCCAGACCGACAGCGACGAGCAGCTGGGCTTCGGCGACGGCATCGACCACAACTTCAACATCAACGATTTCGAAGAGGGCCTGCGCTTCGCCGCGGAGGTGACCGATCCCGAATCCGGCCGCGTGATGGACGTGTTCACCGACATGCCCGCCGTGCAGCTGTACTGCGGCAACAACCTGCGGGGCATCCATCCCGGCACCTCCGGCCGCGTCTACGCGCCGCGCGAGGGCTTCTGCCTGGAGACCCAGTTCGCCCCGGATTCCATCAACCACCCCGAGTTCATCGACAGCGTGCTGCGCGCCGGCGAGAAATACGATTTCACCACCATCTTCTGCTTCGACATCGCGGAGGAATAACGACATGCAACAAGTTCGCACCCGATTCGCCCCCAGCCCCACGGGCTACATGCACCTGGGCAACCTGCGCACCGCGCTGTACACCTACCTGTACGCCCGCCGCACGGGCGGCAAATTCATACTGCGCATCGAGGATACCGACCAGGAGCGCGAGGTGCCCGGCGCGATCGACGTGATCTACAATTCGCTGAAGACCGCCGGCCTGTCCCACGACGAGGGCCCGGACGTGGGCGGCCCCGTGGGCCCGTACATCCAGAGCCAGCGCAAGGACACCTACCTGCCCTACGCGAAGCAGCTGATCGAATCCGGCCACGCCTATTACTGCTTCTGCACCAAGGAGCGGCTGGAGGCCGCGCGCGCCGAGGCCGAGGCGAAGGGCGAGGGCTTCAAGTACGACAAGCACTGCCTGCATCTCTCCAAAGAGGAGATCCGGGCGAAGCTGGACGTTTGACGACGTGATCTACGGCCACGTGGAGGTGGACTGCGACACGCTGGACGACAACGTGCTGATCAAGGCCGACGGCCTGCCCACCTACAACTTCGCCAACGTGATCGACGACCACCTGATGGGCATCACCCACGTGATGCGCGGCAACGAATACCTGTCCAGCGCGCCCAAGTACAACCTGCTGTACGAGGCGCTGGGCTGGACGCCGCCGCTGTACGTGCATCTGACGCCCGTAATGGTCGAGGGCACGTACAAAAACAAAAAGACCGGCGAATACCAGATGGCCGTGGACGAAAACGGCAGCCCGGTGCTGGACGAGCACGGCGATCCGGTGAAGGCGATCGTCAAGCGCAAGATGTCCAAGAGCCAGGGCGATCCCTCGTTCGAGGACCTGCTGGCCGAGGGCTACCTGGTCGAGGCCGTCATCAACTACCTGGTGCTGCTGGGCTGGAGCCCGCGCGGCGAGCGGGAGTTCTACACGCTGAAGGAGCTGGAAGAGGCGTTCGACCTCGAGGGGCTCTCGAAGTCGCCGTCCTTCTTCGATATGCAGAAGCTGAACTGGTTCAACGCCGAGTACGTGCGCAAGCTGTCGCCGGAGAAATACCTGGAGATCGCGACGCCGTGGATGGCGAAGGTGCTGGACCCGGCGAAGTTCGATTTCAAGCGCCTGGCGGAGCTGCTGCAGGGCCGGACGGAGGTGTTCAGCCAGCTGCCGGACATGATCCGCTTCCTGGCGGAGCTGCCGGAGTATTCCCCGGAGCTGTTCGCCAACAAGAAGCAGAAGTCCACGCCCGAGAGCGCGAAGGCCGCGCTGGAGGCCGCCCTCCCGCTGCTGGAGGGCATCGGCGAATGGACGGAAACCGAGCTGCACGACCGCGTGATGGAGGCCATCCCCGGCCTGGGCATGAAGAACGGCCAGTTCCTGTGGCCGGTGCGCATCGCCCTGTCCGGCCAGATGTCCACGCCCGGCGGCGCGTTCGAGATCGCGTACCTGCTGGGCCGCGAGGAATCGCTGCGGCGGTTGAAGAAGGGGCTGGAAAAGCTCTGAGCCATGAGACGAACGACCTGTTCCGTCGGCCCACAGGACTGACGGAACAGGTCGTTTTCCCTTTCCGTACCATATTATTGATATTGAATCATGCCCAACATCATCGATATCACGGATTTTTCCGCCCCGGAGCTGGACGTCTACGCCCGGCTGACGGAGGCGCAGCTGAAGAACCGGCTGAACCCGGAATCGGGCCTGTTCATCGCGGAGAGCCCGAAGGTGATCGGCTACGCGCTGGACGCGGGCTGGGAGCCGGTGTCGCTGCTGATGGAGCGGCGGCACATCGCCGGCAAGGCGGCGGCGCTGGTGGCCCGGATGGGCGATATCCCGGTCTACACCGCGGACGACGCGCTGCTGGAAGGGCTGGTGGGCTATCCGCTGACCCGGGGCGTGCTGTGCGCCATGCGGCGCCGGCCGATGCCGGAGATGGAAGAGATCTGCGCGGGCGCCCGGCGCATCGCCGTGCTGGAGGACATCGTGGACGCGGCGAACGTGGGCGCGATCTTCCGCAGCGCCGCCGCGCTGGGCATGGACGCCGTGCTGCTGTCGCCGTCTTGCTGCGACCCGCTGAACCGGCGGGCCGTGCGCGTCAGCATGGGCGGCGTGTTCCAGGTGCCCTGGACGCGCGTCGCCGGCTGGCCCGAAGGCGGCCTGCAAAGGCTGCGGGCGCTGGGATTCACGGCCGCGGCCATGGCGCTCACGGATCAATCCGTGCCCGTGGACGACCCCGCCCTGGCCGCGCGGCCGAAGCTGGCGCTGGTGCTGGGCAACGAGGGCGACGGCCTGTCCCCGGCCACCCTCGCCGCCTGCGACTGCGCCGTCCGCATTCCCATGGCCCGGGGCGTGGATTCGCTGAACGTCGCCGCCGCGGCCGCCGTGGCGTTCTGGCAGGTCGGACGATGCTCCTTCGCCTTCATCACCGCGATGATCGCGTCGGCGGCGGCCTCGTAGCCCAGCTGCGAGGTGTTCAGCATCAGATCGTAATTCTTCGGATCGCCCCACGCCTTGTCGGCGAAGAACTTGTTGTAGTTCTTGCGCTGGGTGTCGCGGCGCTTGATGTAGGCCTCGATGCGGACGGCGTCCACGCCGTCCACCTTGCGGGCGCGGTCGATGCGGTCCTGCATGTTGCTGGCGTAGATGAACGCGTTCACGAAGGGCACGTGGGCCTCCGTCTTCAGGATGCGGTCCGCGCAGCGGCCCAGGAAGATGCGCGGCCCCTGCGCCACCAGCTGCTGCACCAGCCGCGACTGGGCGGAGAACACGCTGTAGGCCTGCTCCATCTTGTAGCCGGGGCCGGTGGTATTGCTCATCATGGCGATATCGGACAGGATGCCGCCCACGCCCTTTTCATCGAATTCCTCGATGACGCCCAGCTCGATGCCGTATTCCTTGCCCGCCATCACCAGCAGGTTGCCGTCGTAGAACTCCATGCCCAGCTTTTCCGAAAGGATGCGCGCCACCTCGCGCCCGCCGCTGCCGTACTCGCGGTCGATGACGATGCTCGTCCTGTTCATGCCCACGCCCCCTTATAAGATGATCGTCCCGGGACGCCAATCCCGTCTCCTCAACATTATTTTAACACAAAGCCGCGCGGATCGCAAGTGAGAAGTGA